>JACMPK010000042.1 GCA_014377535.1 Gemmatimonadaceae bacterium | reverse complement strand
CCGTACAAGGTGCGCCTGGTCGTCGACCAGATTCGCGGCAAAAGCGTGAACGAGGCGCTGGCGCTGTTGCAGTTCTCGAAGAAGCATGCGGCGAAGGAGATCAAGAAGGTGCTCAACTCGGCTGTGGCGAATGCGGAGTACGCGAGCCGCGAGAGCCGGACGCCAGTCGATGTGGACCTGCTCGTGATCACCCGCGCCGTGGTGAACGAAGGACCGAAGTTGAAGCGCTTCACGCCAGCGGCGATGGGGCGGGCGACGCCGATGATCAAGCGGACGAGCCACATCGAGATCACGGTGACTGAGCGGGGGACGCGCTAATGGGTCAGAAGACCAATCCGATCGGCTTTCGTCTTGGCGTGTCCAAGACGTGGCGATCGACGTGGTATGCGAACCGGGACTATCCGCAGCTGCTGAAGGAAGACGCGCTACTGCGGAAGTACCTGCACAAGCGCCTCGAGCATGCGGCGCTGTCCGACATCCGCATCGAGCGGAAGCCGGGCAAGGCGACGGTGACGCTGCACACGGGTCGTCCGGGTGTGGTGATCGGCAAGAAGGGCGCTGAAGTCGACAAGCTGCGCGACGAGCTGGCACAGCTCACGGGCAAGGAAATCGGCATCAACGTGGAAGAGATCAAGCGTCCCGAGCTCGACGCACAGCTGGTGGGCGACAACGTCGCGAATCAGCTTGCGCAGCGCATCTCGTTCCGTCGCGCCATGAAGCGTGCGGTGCAGAGCGCAATGCGGATGGGCGCGCAGGGTATCAAGATCAAGTGCAGCGGTCGCCTGGGCGGTGCGGAAATCGCGCGCGTCGAGGGCTACAACGAGGGGCGGACTCCGCTCCACACGCTGCGTGCCGACATCGACTACGCCCAGTCGACCGCGAAGACCACGTTTGGTACCATTGGTATTAAGGTGTGGATCTACAAGGGCGAAGTGGTGGAAGATCGGCGTGGCAAGACCTACTCGACCGGCGCGTGAGAGGCACTGACCAATGCTGAGTCCAAAGCGGATCAAGTTCCGCAAGATGTTCAAGGGGCGGACGACGGGTGTCGCTCGCCGCGGCAATACGGTGGCCTTCGGGCACTTCGGGTTGCAGTCGCTCGAGCCGGGATGGATTTCCAACCGGCAGATCGAGGCCGCCCGTATCGCGATGACCCGCTTCATCAAGCGTGGCGGCAAGGTCTGGATCCGCATCTTCCCGGACAAGCCGATCACGAAGAAGCCGGCGGAAACCCGCATGGGCAAGGGCAAGGGATCGCCCGAGGGGTGGGTGGCCGTCGTGAAGCCAGGCCGGATGTTGTTCGAGCTCGAAGGGGTGACACGCGAGACGGCGGAACGTGCGCTGGCGCTGGCCTCGGCAAAGCTCTCTGTCAAGACGAAGTTTGTCGTGCGTGAGGAGGCGCATACCGATGCTGGCGAGTGAAATGCAGGATATGAGCGTTGAGGCAATCACGCAGCGGATTGCCGAGTTGCAGGAAGAGCGCTTCCGCTTGCGATTCCGTGGTGCGACCGAGCAGCTGGAGAATCCGCTCCGCAAGCGCGCAATTCGTCGCGATGTCGCCCGACTCAAGACCGTGCTGCGTCAGCGGCAGGGTCAGTAAGGAGATATGATGTCGGAAATTCAGCAGTCCATGGACGCGAAGGCACGCCTGGCCCGCAAGGTGCGGACGGGCGTCGTCACGAGCGACAAGATGGACAAGACAGTAGTAGTCACGATCGAGCGTCGCGTGCCGCATCCCCAGTACGGGAAGATGATGACCCTCACCAAGACGGTGAAGGCGCACGATGAGGAGAACTCGGCGAAGCAGGGTGATACGGTACGCGTCATGGAGACGCGACCGCTCTCGAAGACCAAGCGTTGGCGGGTCGTCGAGATCGTCGAGCGCGCGCGCTGATCGGAGGCGACGACAATGATCCAACAGGAATCAGTGGTGAAGGTCGCGGACAACTCAGGGGCCAAGAAAGCCCTCGTGATCCGCGTCCTGGGTGGCTCGGGACGCCGTTACGCCGGCCTTGGCGACAAGGTCATCGTGGCGGTCAAGGATGCTCTCCCCAATGGAACGGTGAAGAAGTCCGATGTGGCCAAGGCCGTCGTCGTGCGCACGGTCAAGGAGACCCGGCGCAAGGATGGTACGTACATCCGCTTCGACGAGAACGCCGTGGTGATCATCAACGATGCCGGGGAGCCGCGCGGGACGCGCATCTTCGGTCCAGTGGCGCGCGAGCTTCGTGAGAAGAAGTACACGAAGATCGTGTCGCTGGCGCCTGAGGTGCTCTGAGCATGCGCATCCTCAAGTATCGCAAGACCGAAGGCCAGAAGCTGCGCAAGCGTCACGCCGGCAATGCCGAACGCGTGATTACGAAGATCACCAAGGGCGACGTGGTTCAGGTGATGCGCGGTGGCGACAAGGGCAAGACCGGCAAGGTGATGCGCGTGTTCCTGAAGACGGGCCGTGTGCTCGTCGAGGGCATCAACATCGTCAAGCGTCACACGCGGGCGACGCGTCCGGAAGAGACGGGCGGCATCATCGAGAAGCCGGCGCCGGTGGCGCTGTCGAACGTGATGCTGATTGACCCGAAGACGGGCAAGGCGACGCGCATCCGCGCGCGGATCGACACTGACGGCACGAAGGAGCGGGTGAGCGTCAAGAGCGGGGATGTCATCCCGCGCGACCGCTGACCGCGAGGAGATAGAGAATGGCGACGAAGGAGAAGGGAGCGCAGGGCGGCAAGAGTGCCTCCCCGGGCGGCAAGGGTGGCAAGAGTGGTGCAGCCGCAGGCGGCAAGGGCGCGAAGCCGGCCGGCGGCGCCAGCAAGAGCCAGAAGGGTGCGGAGAACAGCCGTCGCAACGCCGAGAAGGCGGCGCGTGGCCCGCACACCGGCGCGGCACTGGCCGCCATTGCACCGCGGCTCAAGCGGTACTACACGGAGACCGTGCGTGACCGGCTGATGCAGCAGTTCAGCCTGACGAACGTGCACGAGATCCCGACGCTCGAGAAGATCGTGCTGAATTGCGGCGTGGGCGAAGCGATCAAGACGCCCAAGGTGCTGGATTCGGTCTGCGAGGAGATGGAACTGATCAGTGGCCAGAAGCCGATCCGTCGGAAGGCGAAGAAGTCGATCGCCAATTACGGCTTGCGTGAAGGGCAGGAGATCGGTGCCCAGGTGACGTTGCGTGGCGCACGGATGTGGGAGTTCCTCGATCGGTTCGTGACGATCTCGATTCCGCGCATCCGTGATTTCCGCGGCCTTGGCACGCGTGCCTTCGATGGGCGCGGCAACTACTCGCTCGGCGTCAAGGAACAGATGATCTTTCCGGAGATCAACTACGACATGGTCGAGGCAGTGCACGGCATGGACATCACGTTCGTGACGTCGTCCACGAAGGACGATCAGGCACTGGCTCTGTTGCGCGAACTGGGGATGCCGTTCAAGGGCGAGTCCCCGAACATTCCCCCGCTGACCTGAGATCGGGACATGGCCAAGACGAGCAAGGTGGTACGCAATGCCCAGCGCCGCGAGCTGATCGTGAAGTACGCGTCCAAGCGGGCGGAGCTGAAGAAGGTTATTCTGGATCCGAAGACCGATCCCGATACACGTGACGCAGCGTATGAAAAGTTGCGTCGTCTGCCGCGGGATTCCTCGGCGACGCGTTTCCGGAACCGGTGTGAGCTCACCGGTCGGCCGCGCGGGTTCGTGCGCCAGTTCGGGCTCGGACGCAACAAGTTCCGGGAGCTGGCCTTGAACGGCTTCCTTCCCGGCGTGACGAAGGCCAGCTGGTAGTTCCAGCTGGTCGCAGACCTTTTCCAGTCCTCACGTCTCGTCGTTGACGGGACACGAAGGGCGCACAGGACCAATTCATGAGCATGACCGATCCGGTCGCCGACATGCTGACCCGACTGCGCAACGCCATTGGCGCGCGCCACCGTCGGGTCGACATGCCGTCGTCGAAGCTGAAGGTGCAGGTGGCCCGCATCCTCAAGGAATCGAGTTACATCACGGACTACCGTGTGATCGAGACCGAGGAAGGCCGCAAGGTGCTGCGGGTCATTCTGAAGTATGCGGCCGGCGGACAGCCGGTCATTCGCGAACTGAAGCGCATCTCGACGCCTGGCCTGCGGAAGTACGTGGGCGTGACGGAGATCCCGCGCGTGCGCAACGGGTTGGGCATGGCCATTGTCAGCACGAGCAAGGGGCTGATGTCGGACCGTGATGCGCGCCGTGCCAACACTGGTGGCGAGCTGCTCGCCATCGTGTACTAAGGAGAGAAAGCGATGTCGCGAATTGGCAAGAAGCCGATCGACGTACCGGCGGGCGTGACGGTGACGCTCGAGGGTCGCCACGTGACGGTCAAGGGCCCGCGGGGGACGCTGTCGCGTTCACTGCCGCCGATCGTGAACGTGCAGATCGAGGGGAGCGTGATCAACGTCGTGCGCCCGAATGACGAGAATGCCTCGAAGGCGATGCATGGCCTGACGCGGACGCTGGTGGCCAACATGGTCGACGGCGTGACGAAGGGATTCCAGAAGAATCTCGAGATCGTCGGCGTGGGCTACAAGGCGGAGAACAAGCCGTACGGCTTGCTCATGTCGCTGGGCTACAGCCACCAGATCGAGGTCAAGGCACCGGAGGGCATCAAGTTGAATGCCCCGACGCCGACGACGGTCGTGATCGATGGGGCGAACAAGGAAGTCGTTGGGCAGGTCGCCGCGGAAATCCGCAGCCTGCGTCCGCCGGAGCCCTACAAGGGCAAGGGCGTCAAGTATCAGGGTGAAATCGTCCGCCGGAAGGCGGGCAAGGCCGGGGGCAAGTAATGCCGAAGATGCGAATTCCGAAGACGCGCCAGGATTTGCGCGCCCGTCGTCACCTACGCGTTCGGAAGAACGTGGCGGGGACTGCGGAACGGCCTCGGCTGGTGGTGTTCCGGTCCCTGAAGCACATCACGGCGCAGATCGTGGACGACACGACGGGCCGGACGATGATGACGGTGACGAGCGCGAAACTCGAAGGGAAGAAGAGCGAAAAGTCGGTGATCGTGGGCAAGATGATCGCCGAGAAGGCGATGGCAGCGGGCGTGTCGAAGGTCGTCTTCGACCGTGCAGGCTACAAGTACCATGGCCGCGTGAAGGCGGTCGCCGATGGCGCCCGCGAAGGCGGCCTGGAGTTCTGATATGGCAGATCAGCCGAACGTAGGTGCGACGTCGAGTGAGACGTCTCGTCCCGCAAGTCGCGGTCCCGGTGGTGGTGGTGGGGCTCGCGGCGGTCGTGGTGGCGGTGGTGGCGGTGGTGGTGGTCGTGGCCGTGGTGGCCCGGGCGGTGGCCCCGGCGGACCCGGCGGTCCTGGTGGCAATCGCGGTGGCCGTGATGGCGCACCGGGTGGCGGCAATCGCGATGGTCGCGGTCGTGGCGGCGACGGTCGTGGTGGCGAGCGCGAGCAATCCGATCTCGTCGAGAACGTGGTCGCGATCAATCGCGTGGCCAAGGTCGTGAAGGGTGGTCGTCGCTTTTCATTCAACGCCCTCGTCGCCGTTGGCGACGGAAAGGGTAAGGTCGGCTACGCAACCGGCAAGGCGAATGAAGTGTCCGAGGCGGTCCGCAAGGCCGTGGAAGGCGCCAAGCGCAACATGGTGAGCGTGCCGCTGACCGGTGCGACGATTCCGCACGAAGTGCTTGGCCGTCATGGAGCAGGCAAGGTGTTGATGAAGCCGGCAGCGCCGGGTGCCGGCGTGATTGCCGGTGGTGCCGTCCGCGCGGTGTTCGAGTGTGTCGGCATCCAGGACATCCTGACCAAGAGCCTCGGCAGCACCAACCCGCACAATCTCGTGCGTGCGGTGATGGCCGGGCTGGCGGAACTGGTGACGGTGGATCAGATCGCGCGCGAGCGCGGTATCGAGGTCAGCTCGATCCAGTACCTGAGCCGTGCCAAGTCGAAGGAGGTTGCATAAATGCCGCGTGAGTTTTTCTGGAGCCCGACCAAGGGACCCAAGACGACGCCGAAGACCATGCCGATGACCACCGGCAAGCTGCGTATTAGGCAGGTGCGCAGCGGAATCGGTCATCCGCAGGTGCAGAAAGCGACGCTGGAGGCACTGGGCCTCAAGCATCATCAGGACGAGGTGGTCCATCAGGACAGTCCGTCCTTGCGTGGGCAGATCAAGCGGGTGCGACACCTGCTTGAAGTGACCGCGGTCACGGAGTAACGGAGCCATGAGCGAGACCATCGAGAAGCTGGGCCTTCACAATCTGGTGCCTGCACCAGGGTCGCATCGTAATCGCAAGCGCATCGGTCGCGGCCCGGGCTCCGGCACGGGCAAGACGTCAGGCAAGGGTCACAAGGGTCAGAAGGCACGCGCGGGCCACCACGGCCCGGGCGGCGGCAAGCCGCATTTCGAAGGCGGCCAGATGCCGTTGACGCGCCGTATTCCGAAGCGCGGGTTCACGAATCCGTTCAGCATCATCAACCAGATCGTGCGCCTTGACGAGCTGATGAAGGTGACGGGTACCGACGTGACGACGGAGACATTGGTGGCAGCAGGGTTGGTCAACCAGAACAAGGGACCGGCCAAGCTGCTCGGGAATGGCGAAGTGACCGGAGCGTACACGGTGCGTGGCGTGAAGGTCAGCAGCAGCGCCAAGGCCAAGATCGAGGCGGCCGGCGGTCGCGTCGAGGAGTAGGGAATGGCACAGGCCTCCGCGGCGGAGTCCGTCGCGAATATTTATCGCACGCCTGAGCTGTGGCAGAAGATCGTTTTCACGTTTCTCTGCCTCGTGCTGTACCGCGTCGGCTCGCACATCACGGCCCCCGGCATTGATGTGCTCGCCGTCACGGCGTATTTCCAGAATCAAGGGTCAGGCGGCGTGCTGGGCCTGTACGATCTGTTCTCCGGTGGCGGGCTGAGCCGTGCAACAGTGTTCGCGCTGGGCATCATGCCGTACATCTCGGCGTCCATCTTCGTGCAGATCGCGGGTGCGGTGCTGCCGCAGGTCGACAAGCTGCAGAAAGACGAGGAAGGCCGGAAGAAGCTGACGCAGTGGACGCGGTATGC
The DNA here is from genome assembly GCA_014377535.1 of Gemmatimonadaceae bacterium. Lineage (GTDB taxonomy): Bacteria > Gemmatimonadota > Gemmatimonadetes > Gemmatimonadales > Gemmatimonadaceae > JACMLX01. The sequence continues at coordinate 14,897 of JACMPK010000042.1, read as the reverse complement.
GACGGTGGTCCTGGCGATCGTGCAGGGCTGGGGTTTCGGGATCTTTACGGAGTCGCTGCCAGGCGCCGTGGCCAATCCCGGCTTCTGGTTCAAGGTCCAGATGGCGCTGTTCCTGACGACGGGCGCGATGATCGTGATGTGGCTCGGTGAGCAGATCACGGAACGCGGCCTCGGAAACGGCGCGTCGCTGATCATCTTTTTCTCGATCGTCGAAGGGTTCTGGCCCGGCATCTTCCAGACATTCGGGTTCCTCAGCTCGGGTGCGATCGGACCGCTGCAAATTCTTGTTCTCGGTGTGGTGATGCTGGCTGTCGTTGCCGGCGTGGTCGCGATAACGATGGCGGCACGCCGCATCCTGATCCAGATTCCGCAGCGTACCGTGAGCCGCGGTCGCATGCGGCAGGAAGCCAGAAATTTCATCCCGCTGCGGTTGAATTCAGCCGGCGTGATGCCGATCATCTTCGCGCAGTCCGTCATCGTCGTGCCAAGTGCGATCGCGCAATTCAGCGGCAACGAGAACCTGAAGATGTTCTCGGAGAACTTCGCCCCGGGCACGTGGGTGTACTTCGTCGTGAGCGCCGTGCTCATCATGTTCTTCACGTACTTCTACACGTCGATCATCTTCAATCCGATCGACCTGTCCGAGAACCTGAAGAAGCAGGGCGGCTTCGTGCCGGGCATCAAGCCTGGAGCAAAGACCGCCGAATACATCGATCAGGTCGTGAGCCGGATCACGTTGCCCGGTGCGCTGTTCCTGACGCTGATCGCGCTGCTTCCGCAAGTGATCGCGATCTGGATCAACGTGCCGTTCAGCTTCGGTGGCACCAGCCTTCTGATCGTCGTGGGTGTGGCGTTGGACACGATGGCTCAGATGCAGCAGCACCTGCTGCTTCGTCAGTACGATGGCTTCATGAAGAAGGGCAAGGTTCGGTATCGCGGACGGCAGGCGACCGGCGGTCTCTGACCGCCGGAACGCAGCTGGTCGCTCGAATCGTGATGCCTTCGGATCACATCACCGACACCCCGCTCGCACATGGTTATCGTCCTCTTCGGCAAACCCGGAGCGGGGAAAGGCACTCAGGCGCCGCGGCTCGCCGCGGCGCTTGACGTTCCGATCCTTGCCACCGGCGAAGCACTTCGCGCCGCACTTCGTGCCGGCACCCCGATGGGTCTCGCCGCCAAGGCATTCATGGATCGGGGCGATCTCGTCGCCGACGACGTGATCCTTGGCATCATCAAGGAAGTGTTGTCCCAGCCTGCGTACGTCAATGGCGCTGTGCTGGACGGTGTCGTGCGCACCGTGCCGCAGGCGGCCGGGCTCGAGAAGGTGCTGTCCGACCTCGGTCGTTCGCTGGGCGCGGTGTTGGTGTTCGACATTCCGGACGAGGAGATCATCGAGCGGATCAGCGGCCGCCTCACTTGCGACAAGTGCAGCGCGCCGTTCACGGGCCGCGTGCCTGGCATCGCGTGCGACGCACTGCCGTGCAGCAGTGGCACGGGTGGCGGGGTGTTGGTGCGCCGCAAGGACGACGAGCCCGACGCCGTGAAGACGCGTCTCGACGCCTATCGGAAGTCGACCGAACCGGTGTTGGCCTGGTATATCGGGAACGGCACTCGCGTGGCCACGATCAATGCCGTGGGCCCGGTGGACGAGATCACCGAGCGCGCGCGACTTGCCTTGGGGCTGTGATCCAGCTCAAGTCGGCGCGCGAGATCGACACCATGGCGCGCGGCGGTCGAATTCTGGCTGCCACGCACGCTGTGGTGAAGAATGCGCTCCGCCCCGGTATCAGCACGCTGGCACTGGACAAGATCGCCGAGGAGTTCATTCGCAGCCATGACGGTGCGGTGCCGGCGTTCAAGGGGCTTTACGGGTTTTCCGGCGCGGTCTGCCTCAGCATCAATGAGGAGGTCGTGCACGGCATTCCGTCGGCAAAGCGCATCGTGCGGGATGGGGACATCCTCTCCGTCGACATCGGCGTGAAGTACGACGGCATGTACACCGACGCCGCGAAGACACATGCGGTCGGCACGATTTCCGCTGAGCATCAACGACTGCTGGACGTGACCGAAGCGTCATTGAAGGTCGCGATCGCCGCGGCGGTGCTGGGAAACCACATCGGCGACATCGGGCACGCGTGCCAGACAGTGGTGGAAGCGGCAGGCTTTTCGGTGGTGCGTGAGCTTGTCGGGCACGGTGTCGGATTCGTGCTGCATGAGGAGATCCAGGTGCCCAACTACGGCAAGCCGAAGCGCGGTACCAAGCTCATGGCGGGCATGACGCTAGCCATCGAGCCAATGGTGAACATCGGGACGTCGGCCATCCGCACGCTGAGCGACAAGTGGACGATCGTGTCGGCGGATGCCAAGTGGTCGGCGCACTTCGAGCACACCGTGGCCATCACTGCGAACGGACCCCGGATTCTGACGAATCTGGACTCGTAGCAGTCGCGTCGGCAGGAACATGGGTCCGGACGGACGTGATACTATTGTCAGTTGCGGTGCCATGCGCTGGCACACCTGACGGAGACCATGCATGCCAGTTCGCCCATGTGCACCACTGCTCTTGATTGCAGCCACTGCAGCACTGTCCGGGTGCCTCCGCACTTTCGTCTCTGCACCTTTCGGCACGCCGCTGGATGCTGTCTGCGACCCGGCGAACGCCGAGCTCGCGCTACCGCTCGACACCTTCTTCGTGGGCATTGCGCGGATCGCCGTGCCGCGGGGATGGTCATCCCGAACGGTGTCATCGCAGGAGGTGCAGCTGCGCCGCATCGACGCGGAGCTCAGCATCTGGTCCGGTGCGCGATTCGTCTTCCCCGCACATCAGCCACGCAACCAGGTCCGCTGCATGCTCGCGCGCGGGGGTACGTCGGTCACACTGACGGCGACGCGCGTGGATGCGTTCAATTATCGCGTGGACGCTGCATGGGAGCCGCCGGTGGACGGGCAGGTGTTCTACATGCAACTGCAGACACGACTCGTCGCGCAGCTGAGGCAGATGCGCGGCATCGTTGAAAGCGTGCGCTTCGTTCCCGACTCAATCCGAGGTGCACGTCGATGATGCCGACGCCCGACCAATCGATGAACCGACAGTCCTGCCGAAGCGTGAGCCGCCACATGCATCGCGTCACGCATCGTGACGACGAGAATGCTCGTCGCACCAGAGTGCGTGCCACGATCATCGGTGTGGTGGCCGTGATGCTTGCGCTTCAGGCAGCCTGTGCGCGTCCATCGATCCCTGGCATCTCGACATCGGCCGCCACGCGTGCGATCGACGCCACCTGCGATGTATCGAACGCGACGCTGCGCGGCTCGGTGCGGCGCGTTCCATTCGAACCGATCGCGTTCGCGGTGCCGTCGCGCTGGATTCCCGAGTACGGCACCCTGAACGACCTCTCGTTCGACTTGCGGCGCACTGGCAGTGCACTGCGCGTGTGGAAGGGTGGCGAGTTCACCTTCACGCCTGTACTGCCCATCAACACAGTGGAATGTCAGCTCGTGCGCGGCGACACGACGATCAGGATTCGCACGACGATGCTCGTGGAGTCGATCCGCAGCTATCGCGTGGATGTGTCGTGGTCACCCGCGATCGACGGGCAGCGCCTGTACATGCAGCTGCAGACACGATTTCCCGAGCACCTCGCGCAGCTTCGCGGCGTGATCGAGAGCGTGGGTGTCGTACGTCATGCGTCGTCGGGGCCTGGAACGCGCTGACGAACGTTACGGCGTGGCACTGCGACGCTGCGGCGCTGCGGCACTGCGGCACTTTAACACTGCGGTACTGGGTATTGCGGTACTGGTTCGGCGCGGCCGGTCCGCATGCCCGTCGACAACGCGATTGCGGACAGCGCCTGCCTGACGAACCGTCAGCTGCCGCGCATCGCGATCATCGCATGACTACCCGGCGACATGCCGCACGGCGACCCGCGCCTGCTCCAGCAGCGAGTCGGCGCGCTGCATCAGGGCATGCGCCGCAGCCTGCGGCGCGTGCGCCAGCGCGGCGTCACCGAGCATGGCGAGGTTGCCGCGCACAAGGCCGAGTGCGGCGTTCACGGCGGCGTGCGCGATGGTTGCACCGGCCCAGGAGTCTGGCGCCGTCACGCGATCACCTTCCACCGCCGACTCGGCCGCCAGTGCGAGCACATCGGCGGCGAGACGTGCGATGCGCAGTGGGACTTCACTGGCACCCATCAACGCGGCGTCAACGGCACGGAATCGTTGGGTAAGCGCGTCGGGTGTCGTGGCGAGCATGCGACGCGCCTGCACCACGCCCTGCCACGCCTGCGCATCGTCACGTGCCGCGATGTGCAGGTGCCGCTCCACGATGGATGCACTCTGCAGCACGCGGCGCATTGGTTCGGCGGCCGGGCTGTCTGCGCGGGCGGCGTGCACGTTGGCGGCCAGGCGCACGGTGGATGACGCGAGGATGGCCGTGAGGGCCGACGCCGTGCCGCTGGCCGGTGCAAAGTCCAGCGAGGCAATGGCATCCGCGGTGTGCGTGAGGTCGTCCACGGGCCGCGTCTGCGCGATGCGCTGTTCGAGCGACACGGTGTCACGCCGGTCGCGCAGCTTGATTCGGTCGGCGAAGGCGAGCTCGATGCTCCGCTGCGGCACGAGGCCGATGATTTCGCTGTGCGTGACATCGATGCCGTGACGGCCGGCGGCTGCCGCCACCACGTCGAAGGCGTGATGCAGCGTGACGGTCGTAAGGTCGGTCAGGTTCATCGACACCTGCGCCTGTCCGTCAACCACGAGGCCAAGCGCCTTCAGTCCGGGCAGGCCGCCGTTCGACGCACGGATCTCGTGCGCGATGGCCTGAGCCTGCGGCAGGTGCGCCGCATGCCCCATGAAGACGTTGAAGGCGCCGAGGAATTCGCGAGCGCCGATGGCGACCGCGCCTGCCGTGGGATGGAGCGTAGATGGCCCTGCGTCTGGTGGACGTGTGGATCCGATGGTCTGCTGCAGCGCCTCGAGCCCGCCGTGCCGCACGTCCGCCAGGTTGCGATACTCGGTGCGTTGCGCGGCGCGATCGTAGAGGTACACCGGGATGCGGAGCTCCTTGCCCACGCGATCCGCGAGGTCACGCGCGACACGCACGCAATCGTCCATCGTGCTGCCTTCGAGTGGAATGAAGGGGACGACGTCGGCGGCGCCGATGCGCGGGTGAACGCCCGTGTGCGCGGTGATGTCGATCCGGTCGCGTGCGGTGCGGATCGCCGCGAACGCGGCAGCGACCATGTCGTGATCGTCTGCCACGAACGTGATCACCGCGCGGTTGTGCGATGCATCGAGCGACCAGTCCAGCACACGCCCGTTCGAATTACTTATGGCGGCGACGATCGCTTCGATCACGGCGGGATCACGGCCTTCCGAAAAATTCGGGACACACTCGATCAGTGACATGGAGCGATCAGTGGATCGTGGCGAGCAGCCACGCATGCATGGCAGGGTTGCCTGCGACGACACCCGCGAATGCAGGCACCGACGGAGCGCCGTCGTAATCGGTGACGATGCCACCAGCTTCGCGCACCAGCAGGATGCCGGCGGCCACGTCCCATGGCGCGAGTCGCTGTTCCCAGAACGCGTCGACCCGTCCGCAGGCGACATGCGCCAGATCCAGTGCCGCTGATCCGGCGCGACGAATGCCGCTCGTTCCCTGCAGCACCTTCGGCAGCTGCATGAGGTAGCGCGCAATCGCCTCGTGATTGCGGAACGGCATGCCCGTCGCGATCAGCGACAGGTGCGGATCGGTGGTCTGGCTGACGCGCATCGGACGCCCATCATGAAATGCGCCACCGTTGCGGACTGCAGTGAAGCACTCGTTTCGCGGAACGTCGATCACGATGGCCGCCGCCAGCGTACCCGCGACCAGTGCACCGATGGAGACGGCGTAGGCCGGAAAGCCATGCAAGTAGTTCGTGGTCCCATCAAGCGGATCGACGACGAACGTGATTCCCGTGCCGATCACAGTCTCCGGTGCACTCTCCTCGCCGATGAAGGTCACATTGCGTCCGGCGGGCGCGAGCGCTTCGCGGATCAACGACTCCGCACCGCGATCGACGGCGCTGACGAAATCGCTGTCAGCCTTGGTGTCGAACGTCAGTGTGTGGCGATATGCATCGCGGCTGCGGATGAAGGTGGCGGCGGCGTGCGCGGCGACCTCGATCTCGCGCAGGAGGTCCCGGTCGGACGACAGCACTTCGTGCGCGTGGCGTGTTTCAGTGCGGGTAGGCATTAGCTTGGCGGAATGTCTCGAATCTTCAGCGGCATCCAGCCCTCGGGCGAGCTGCACATCGGCAACTACCTCGGAGCTGTACAAAACTGGGTTCGGCTGCAGGAGGGTCGCGACAGCACGTTTTTCTGTGTCGTTGACCTGCATGCCCTGACGGGAAACTACGAGGTTGCCGACCTGCGGCGTCGTCGGCACGAGATGGCGGTGTCGCTGCTCGCGGCGGGCCTCGACCCGGAGCGGTGCACGCTGTTCTTCCAGAGCGCAGTGCCGCAGCACGCGGAGCTGGCATGGATCTTCAACACCGTCACGCCACTCGGTGAGCTCGAACGCCAGACGCAGTACAAGGACAAGGCGAGTCGTCAGGAAAGCGTCATCACCGGTCTGCTGACGTATCCCGTGCTGCAGGCTGCAGATATTTTGCTTTACCACGCGGTTCGTGTGCCGGTGGGCGAGGACCAGGTGCAGCACCTGGAGCTGAGTCGCGAAATTGCCCGTCGCTGGAATGCACGGTTCGCGAGTGACATGCCCTACTTCCCGGAGCCGCAGCCCCTGCTGACACCGGTGCGGCGGTTGATGGGATTGGATGGGCAGGCGAAGATGTCGAAGTCGCTGGGCAACACGATCGGGTTGCTGGAGTCGCGCGAGCAGATCTGGGACAAGTTGCGACCGGCGATGACGGATCCGGCGCGCCAGCGGAAGACGGACCCGGGAACACCGGAAATCTGCAACATCTACTCGATGCATCGCGCGTTCAGCGCCGAGTCGACGGTGGAGACGGTGGCCGTGAATTGCCGCACTGCCGGGTGGGGCTGCATCGAGTGCAAGAAGGTGCTTGCGGACAGCATGGAAGGCGTCCTGCTTCCCATTCGCCGTCGCGCGATGGAAATAGGGGCGCAACCGTCGTATGTGACCGACGTGCTCGAGGAAGGCGCAACGCGCGCCCGGACGACAGCACAGGAAACGATGCGCCAGGTCTACGAGCGCATGGGGCTGACAGACTGATGACACAGAATCGGGCAGTACTGGGCGGAGTGTTCGCGGCGGCCGTGACGCCATTCGAGCAGAACGGATCGCTGGACCGGGATGCTGCGCGCCGGAACGTGCGCGCGCTGCTGGACGCGGGGCTGCACGGCGTGCTGCTCGCCGGTTCGACCGGTGAGGCCGCACTGCTGGACCAGACCGAACGTGACGGAATGCTGCAGGCGGTGCGCGACGAGATTCCGGCCTCGCGCTTCCTGTTGATGGGTGTGGGCACGGAAAGCACGCGCCACACCATCGCGCGTGCGAAGCATGCCGCAACGCTGGGCGCCGATGCGGTGCTCGTCGTCGCGCCGCATTACTTCACGGCACTGATGACTCCGGCCGCGCAGAAGGCGCATTATCTCGCGGTGGCCGACGCCTCACCGGCGCCGGTGGTGCTGTATTCGGTGCCGGCGTTCATGCACTATCACCTGGATCCCGATACGGTCTGCGAGCTGGCCTCGCACGAGAACATCATCGGCATCAAGGACTCCAGCGGCAACGCGGAATGGCGACAGGGCTACCTGCGCGCGCGCGGACCGAAGTTCGCCGTGATGACGGGGCATGCTCCGTCGTTGACGCAGGCTCTGGGCGAGGGGTGCGCGGGTGCGGTACTGGCTGCGGCATGCGTCGCACCGCGCCTCGCGGTGAGTGTGGCGGCGGCCTGCGGGCTGGGGCATCCGGAAGACGGTGCCGCAGCACAGAACGGTCTGCGCCGCCTGGCGATGGAAGTCGCGGCCGTGTACAGCGTGCCCGGGCTGAAGGCGGCCGTAGACGCCGCCGGCATGCACGGCGGGCCGCCGCGCTCGCCGCTGCTGCCGGTGTCCGATGATGCGCGCGCCGTGATCGCGGGCACCGTGGCCGAGGTGCTGGCGTGACGGCCTGACCGCCAGTGGCGCGCGGCAGGCACAAAGCGCGTTACGTCCGACTGGCTGCAGGAGGCGATTGACCGAGACGACCAACCAGGCTATCCTGATGAAGATTTCGTTTGTACGAAACCTTGATTGAGGAGACGCATGAATTCGGTTTCGGTCGCGCGTGCACTGGTTTCTGCCACACTGATTTCGCTTGGGAGCGGGACGCGCGTGCATGCCCAGCAGCCGGAAGCGGCCCCGGTCATCGTCGTTGGCGAGGTCACGAGCGGAGGACGGGCGCTGCCGGGTGCTTCGGTCGTGATCGACGGGACATACCGCCGGGTGACGAGCGATAGTGCCGGCCGGTTCCGCCTGATGCTCGGCGAACGGCGGCGCGGGCAGCGCGTCGAGCTGCAGGTGCGGGCGATCGGCCACACACCGCTGCGTCGCACTCTCCTGCTGTCCGACGCGACCGACACGCTGCACATCGCGCTGGTACCGAGTGCCTCGCTGCTGAACACCGTCGTGACGACGGCCACGATGCAGGAGCGCTATCTCTCTGATTCGCCCGTGAAGGTGGAGCTGGTGACGCCGGCGTTTCTGCAGCGCAACGTGAGCAGCACGGTCATGGACAACATGTCGTTCCTGCCCGGACTCGTGCAGCAGGTGGACTGCGGCGTCTGCTTCACGAACAACATCCGCATCAATGGCATGGAAGGGCCATACACCGCGGTGCTGATCGACGGCACGCCGATGATGAGTGCACTGGCCACCGTGTACGGGCTGAACTCCATCGATCCCAGTCTGATCGAGCAGATCGAGATCATCCGCGGGCCAAGCTCGACGCTCTACGGCTCGGAAGCGATGGGTGGCGTGATCAACATCGTGACCAAGGATCCCCGACTTGCACCGCGGTTGAGCGTGAATGCGTTCGGCACCAGTCATGGCGAGGCGACGGTGTCGCTGGCTGCGGCGCCGCGCATTGGCGGTGGTCGCAGCCTGCTCAGCATCACGGGCAGTCGCAACGCGCAATTCGTCGACCGGAACGGCGACGGGTTCAGCGACCTGCCGCTGGTGTCGCGCCTGTCGGTCATGAGCAAGTGGACGACGGGCACACCTGCGCGTCGTCCATTCGAGCTCATGGCACGCGTGTACGGCGAGGATCGATTCGGCGGCACATCGCAGTGGCGCGCAGCGGATCGTGGTTCGTCCACGGTGTACGGCGAATCGATCCGCACCTATCGCGCAGAGCTGCTTGGTACACTGCGCGGTGGCTCGGCGTCGTCCCCGCTGCGACTGGATCTCTCGGCCAACCTGCACCACCAGAACAGTTTCTATGGCGACACGCCGTACCTTGCGACGCAGCGCGTCGCGTTTGCGCAGGGTGTCTGGTCACCACAGTTGGGCCGGCACGGTCTCACGGCTGGCGGCACACTGCGGCTGCAGCAGTATCGTGACAGCACACGTGCGCAGCGCACGAGCGATTCGCGCTTCATTCCCGGACTGTTCGTGCAGGACGAGATCCCGCTCGGACGCACGGTCACGCTGCTTGGAGGCGTGCGAGCGGATCACCATGCAGCACATGGCGTGATCACCTCGCCACGGCTGGCGCTGAAGTGGAGCGCCGACCCGCATACGACAGTGCGACTGAACGCGGCGACGGGATTTCGTGTGGTGAGCCTCTTCACCGAGGATCACGCGGCACTGACCGGCGCACGCCAGGTGCGCGTCGCCGAGGCACTGCAGCCGGAGCGATCGCGCACGGCGACGCTGAGCGTCAACCGCGTGTTCGATGTGCGAGGCGTGGAGGATGCGATGTCGCTGGACGTGGACCTGTTTCATACGTCGTTCAGCAATCGCATCGTCGGCGACTTCGATGTCGACCCGAACCTGATCGTGTATCGCAACCTCGCGGGTTCCGCGCTCACGCGCGGCGCGTCGGCGGCAGTGGGCTACGCGACACTGCGACAGCCGTTGTCGGCAAACGTCGGTGTGACGGTGCAGGATGTGTCCCTGACGCGGGATGGCGTGCGTCGTCCGCTGCCGTTTGCGGCGCGTGCGCAGGGCGTGCTGTCGCTGGGCTACCGGATCGATCGCATCCGCACGACGATCGACTGGACGGCGCGTGTGCAGGGGCCGGCCGCGCTGCCCCGGTTCGATGGTCTCCCGTCGCAATCGCCCTGGTTCACCGAACAGCACCTGCAGCTCACGCGCAGGCAGGGTAATGGGCTCGATGTGTATGTCGCCGTGAAGAACCTGTTCGATTTCGTGCAGCGCGACGCAATCATCGACCCATTCAATCCGTTCGGTGACCGGTTCGACACGGCGCGGGTCTACGGCCCGTTGCAGGGGCGACGCGTGCTGTTCGGTGTGCGGCATGTCGTGCCGCAGTGACGTGACGGTCGTGCGGCGTGTCGTAACGTGCGTATTGTTGGGCGTCCTGTCGAGCGGCGCGGCGTCGACCGTGCTTCGTGCGCAAGTTGTTCTGCCGCGGGCCGACCTGCGATGGTCGGTGCTCACGCTTGCCGGTGACACGCGCACGCTGGAGTCGCTGCGGGGGCGCGTGATCGTGATCAACAGCTGGGCCACCTGGTGCGAGCCGTGTGTTGCGGAGCTTGGCTCGCTGGCCGCATTGCGGCGTGCGATTCCGGACACGTCACTGGCATTTGTGCTGATTGCGGCGCAGCGTCGGGAGCCGGTCGCGGACTTCGTGCGCCGACGCCGGTTGACCCTGCCGGTCTACCTCGAGGCGACGCGTGCGCCGGAGGTCTACAGGTTCAATGCGGTGCCGACCACCTGGATCGTCGATCGTGCCGGGCGCATCGCACTGCGGCGGCGGGGGGCGGCGCGCTGGGACACGCCCCAGATGCTGGCGCTGGTCCGCACACTGCTGGCCGACAGCAGTGCGGTCACTCGATGATCAACGAAACAGACGCGGCGACAGAACGTACGCTGCATCCATGACCATCGATGTTTTCCTTCTGCTCGTCGCAGTCCTCGGCGGGCTCGTGATGATTCCGCTCGGCCTGCCGGGACTCTGGGTGATGCTGCTGGCCGGCGTCCTCCACACCTCATTCGTGACGCCACCGACGATCAGCTGGGGCACGCTTGCGTTTCTGGCCGCGATCTCGCTGGTGGCCGAGTGGCTGGAGTTCGGCATCTCGAACCGGTACACACAGAAGTACGGTGGGTCGCGGCGTGCGGCGTGGGGCGCCATCCTGGGCGGTCTGGCCGGCGCGATGGTCGGCATTCCCATTCCGGTCATCGGCTCGGTGATCGGTGCGTTTGCGGGTGCGTTCGTTGGTGCGCTCGTGGGCGAGTACACGCTGGAGCGGGACCATGGCAAGGCGACGCGGGCGGCGACCGGTGCGCTCGTCGGGCGTGCTGTGGCCACGGCGCTCAAGAGTCTGGCCGGGTGTCTCGTGGGCGTCTGGCTCCTTGCCGCCGCGTGGCGTTGATGGTTGCGCGCTCCGGACTCGGGAAACTCGCTTCGGTTCATTAGGTTGGGATAGAGCGCGGCAGGAGAGGCCGCGTGCCCCCCTGACCGGAGCAGCAGTGGACCAAGTCCTTCTCGCAGCCGTGAAATTCTACCTGCTGGTGCCGTCCCTGATCATGAATGGCATCTACGCGCTGGGTCCAGTGATCGCGCCCTTGCTGTTTCTGGCGGCGGCGTGTGCGTTTCCGTTCATCGCGCTGCGCGACAAGCCGGACGCCTGATCGGCCTCGGGGGTAGCCTACCCCTGCCGGAGCCGTAGCTTTCGCCAACGCCACGCGCCGATCGCGTGGCGTTTTGCGTCGGGCCGTTTTCCTTCGGGAGCTCGGCAACGTCGCCTGAATCGAGTCTGTTGCTGCGCGCCCGATGCCTGTGGTGCGCCAAGGAAGAGTCCTCCGATGTTCGACGCGTCACGACGCACGCTGGTGGTGGTGGGTGCCCAATGGGGCGATGAGGGCAAGGGCAAACTCGTGGACGTGATTGCCGAGCGTGCCGATTGGGTCGTGCGGTACCAGGGCGGCGCGAACGCCGGTCACACCGTGCATATCGGCGACAAGAAGGTCGTGCTGCACCAGATTCCCAGTGGAATCATGCATCCCGGGGTCCGCTGCGCGATCGGCAACGGCGTGGTGCTGGACCCTGAGAAGCTGTTCAGCGAGATCGACGGTCTGGTGCGTGACGGCATCGACGTGACCGGGCGCCTGTACGTGAGCGAGCGGGCGCATCTCGTGATGCCGTACCACAAGCTGATGGACGGCGCGAGCACGGCCAGCAAGGCAATCGGGACCACCGGTCGCGGCATCGGTCCGACCTACGAGGACAAGGTGGCGCGTCGTGGTGTGCGCGTGCTTGACCTGCGCAATCCCGTGCGCTTGCGCACACTGGTGGAAGCTGGCGTGGCGAATGCGAATGGGCGCCTGGCGCTGATGAATTGCGACACGCGTGCCGACGTCGACGAGACGATGGTTGCGCTGGCGCAGATCACGGCGCGGCTGCTGGCGCTGGCGGACGACGTGGGGCTGCAGATTCATCGTGCGCTGAAGACTGGTGCGGCGGTGCTGCTGGAAGGTGCGCAGGGGTCGATGCTGGACATCGATCATGGCACGTATCCGTATGTGACCAGCAGCAACACGACGGCTGGTGGTGCCGCGATCGGTGCCGGCATTGCACCGACCGCGCTGCACGCCGTGCTGGGTGTGGTGAAGGCGTATACCACGCGCGTCGGTGCGGGCCCGCTGCCGACCGAATTTGGCGAGCCGATGCAGACCGAGATGCGCACGCTGGGCAACGAGTTCGGCGCGACGACCGGTCGTCCACGCCGCTGCGGCTGGTTCGATGCCGTGGTCGTGCGATTCGCGGCGAGAGTGAACGGACTGACCGACCTGGCCGTGACGAAGCTCGATGTGCTCGACACGTTGCAGAGGATCGCCATCTGTACCGGCTACATGGTCGACGGTGACGTCCACACCGAGTTTCCCGCTGACCTCGCACTGCTGGAGCATGCGGAGCCGGTGTACGAGTGGTACGAAGGCTGGCAGCAATCCACGGCGGACTGTCGTTCGCTGGAGGCGTTGCCGCGCAATGCACGCCTGTACCTGGATCGCATCGAGGAACTGTGCGAGACGCGCATCACGTTCGTGAGTGTGGGTACGCGTCGCGACCAGATGATCGGCATGGAAGCCGGGGTGGTGTGATGGTGGAGGCAGTCGATGCGGTGGTGATCGGTGCGGGACCCTGCGGACTCGCGGCATCGATTTCGATGCAGCGCTCAGGGGTGTCGAACGTGATCATCGAGCGTGACTGTCTCGTGAGCGGGATCACGCAGTATCCGACCGAGATGAGTTTTTTCTCGACGGCGGAGAAGATCTCGATCGGTGGTGTGCCGTTATCAATCGCGACGGCCAAGCCGTCGCGACGGGATGCGCTGGCGTACTATCGCACCGTGGCGCACCATTTCGGCGTGCGCGTGCATCAGTTCGAGACGGTGGACCTGCTGGAGCGTGTGCCCGACGAGCGCTGGCGTGTGACGTCGCACACGCGGCACGGTACGGAGCGCGTGATCGAAACCGGCGCGGTCGTGATGGCGACCGGCTACTTCGGGTTACCGAACCGTCTCGGCGTACCCGGAGAACAACTGCCGCACGTGCACTACCGATTCAAGGAAGGGCACATGGCGTACGACCAGGATGTGGTGGTCGTGGGTGGTGCGAATTCGGCGGTGGACGCGGCGCTCGAGCTCCATCGTGCTGGTGCGCGGGTCACGCTCGTGCACTTCGCACCGTCACTGGATGCGAACGTGAAGCCGTGGGTGCGGCCGGACGTCGAGGGGCGCATCAGGGACGGCGCAATCACGGCGAAGTTCAACTCGCGCGTGGTGTCGATCGATGCGGAGCATGTGGAGATCGAGTGCGACGGGCATCGCGAGCTGCTGTCGGCGCAGCATGTCTTCACGATGCTTGGTTATATGCCGGAGACTCGACTTCTGAAGCAGGTGCAGGCGCCGATCGATCCGACGTCCGGCATCCCGACACACAGCCCCGCCACCATGGAGACGCCACTTGCGGGGCTGTTCATCGCGGGCGTGCTGGCGTCGGGTTTCGATGCGAACAAGACGTTCATCGAAAACGGCCGGTTTCACGGCGACCTGATTGTTGCGCGAATTCTCGAACGTCAGCGCCAGCTACTCGGTGTCTGACGCTGCGTGCCGCGACATGCGCTCGCGTCGAGCATTCATCGGTGCGGCGGGGAGCTGCGCCGCGCACATCGCGCTGGCAGCAAGCTTTGCACCATCAGTCGTGCGCGCCGCGTGGACCGCGCCGACATTCGGGCATGTGGTCTCGCGCGAACCGTGGGGCCGGCTGGAGCGTGTAGCCAATGGCGTCTGGGCGCTGGTGTCCCGGGCATGGCGCGGTGGCCGATGCCGCAGCGATCGCGCGCTACGTCGGCGTGCTGGCAGAGATCGAGCAGGCGGCGCGCGTCGCCTGCACGAACGACACGTCGGCGGCCGATGCAGGCAAATCGTTCCCGCTTCCCGCGACCTTGGGCGAGTGGGCGCTGTTCGGGCCGACGTTACTGAGCCGGCCAAATATTGGTGCGTTGCTCGTTCAGACTAGCAGCGCAAGACCGCGTGAGCACATTACGAACCATTTGTAGGCCGCCTCAGTAACTGCAACTGCAACTGCAACTGCAACTGCAACTGCAACTGCAACTGCAACTGCAACTGCAACTGCAACTGCAACTGCAACTGCAACTGCAACTGCAACTGCAACTGCAACTGCAACTGCAACTGCAACTG
>JACMPK010000041.1 GCA_014377535.1 Gemmatimonadaceae bacterium | reverse complement strand
CGTGGCTGACCTGTCGAATTGCACCACCACCCGATCACGCTCGGCCGTCGCATGTCTGGCGCTGCTGGTGGCGACACTGTGCCCTACCGCCTTCACGTACGCGCAGAATACGGACGCCGCACACACGGCGCGAGCCGAGGAAGTGCTGGCGCGGGTGCGGCGGTACACGTCAGGTGATGTGCAGGCTGCGCGTGCACTGGCTGATTCGCTGGTGAGCGCGCTGCCGGCCGATGCGACGGTGATGCCCGAGGCGCTGTTTGCGAAAGCATCGATCGCGGCCAGCGCTGCCGATGCAGCACGTGATTACTCGCGCATCGTGACTGACTATCGTTTTGCGGCACGCGTGTCGGATGCGCTGATGCGGCTGGCGATTCTGGAGAGTGCGCGCAACAATCGCCTGGGTGCGCTGGGCCACCTGGACCGGCTGCTGCGCGACCATGGCGAGTCGGTGGTGCGGTCGCGCGCGAGCCTGATGGCGGGGCGCATGCGCATGGACATGAACGATCCCGCGCGCGGCTGCGACCTGCTGGCGGCGGCGTTCGCGTCGGCGGGTGCGAACGAGCGTGACGTGATCGATCAGGCGCAGACGGCAGGGGCACGGTGTCCGACGTCGATCGCCGTGATGGCCGAGCGTGAGCCGCCGCCGATGGGCATCACGCGCGCTTCGCGCGCAGTGCCTGGCGCGGCCGCTGCACTGGCGTCTGTATCGCCACGCCGCGGGCCGGCGCGCGCGTTGCCAGCGGCATCGCCCTTGCCCCCGGCGAAAGTCTCGGCGCCAGTGGCACGTCGTGATGGCGCGGTCGCGGTGACGCCGGTGATGCCAGCGACGCCGGTGATGCCTGTCGTCCGGCGAGACACGGTCCGTGCGGCAGCGCCCTTGCCCCCGGCGAAAGTCTCAGCGCCAGTGGCACGTCGTGATGACGCGGTCGCAGTGTCGCCGATGATGCCGGTGATGCCAGCGATGCCTGTCGTCCGGCGAGACACGGTTCGTGCGGCCGCGCCGACCGCGGCACCGACCATCGCAGCGACCGTCGTACCGCCAGAACGTCCCGCTGCGGCAGAACGATACGGCGTGCAATTCGCGGCCTACAACGATCGGCCCGGCGCCGCGAGGCTCGCGGCCGTGCTTCAGGAACGAGGGATCTCCGCGCGCGTCGAAGGCACGACCGCGCCGTTTCGCGTGCGCGCGGGTCGGTTCACGACGCGGGCGGAGGCGAGCGCGGCAGCGACGCTCTGGCGCGGCAGCGGGCAGGCCGTGATGATCGTGCCGCTCGGACCCACGCCGTGAGTGGGTCCAGCACGCCATTGATGCAGCAGTATCGGGACATTAAAGCGCGACATCAGGACGCCATCCTGCTGTTCAGGATGGGTGATTTCTACGAGATGTTCTACGAGGATGCGCAGGTCGGGGCGCGCGCGTTGGGCCTCACACTGACGGCGCGCAACAACGGCGGCGCGAATGAGGTGCCGCTGGCGGGTGTGCCGGTGCGCGCGGCGGCGGAGTACGTGCGCCGGCTGGTGCAGCAGGGTTTCCGCGTCGCGATCTGCGAGCAGGTGGAAGATCCGAAGCTGGCCAAGGGCATCGTGCGGCGTGAGGTGGTGGAGACCATTACGCCAGGCGCGGTGTTCGCCGACGATCTGCTGGACGGATCGCGCAACAACTATTTGTGTGCGGTGATTGCGAATGGTACCGATCGCGGTGTGGCGGCGATCGACCTTTCGACGGGCGAGTTCCGCCTCGCGGTGCGCAGCGCGAGTGAGCTGCCGGCACTGCTGGGTCGCCTCGCGCCGCGCGAGATGCTGGTCGCCGACTCGGAGACGTCGCGTGCGCCCGATGGCGTGATGCTCACACGTCGCGAGGCGTGGACGTTCGATGCCGCGTGGGCGGTGGACGACCTCACGCGTCGCTTCGGCGTGCACTCGTTGGAAGGGTTTGCGCTGGGTGCGGCGTCGATGCCGGCGCTTGCAGCAGCGGGTGCACTGCTGCGTTACCTGCGCGAGCTGCAGCCGGCCGGCGTGCCGCACCTGATGCGGCCGGTGATGGATGCGGCCGACGGCGTGATGCCGCTGGACGACATGACGCGCCGCAACCTCGAGCTGGTGGAGAGCCTCCGCGGCGGCGGCACCGATGGCACGGTGCTCGAGGTGCTGGATGCGACGCAGACGCCCATGGGCGCGCGTCTGCTGCGCCAGTGGCTGCTCGCGCCGTTGACCTCGCGCGCGGCGATCGAAGCGCGTCACGATGCCGTGTCGCTGTTCGTGGGCGACGGCATCGGACGCGCGGCGCTGCGTGACGCCCTGGACGGGGTGCGCGATGTGGAGCGGTTGGCTGGCAAGGTGTCGGCGTCACGCGCAACACCGCGCGAGGTGCGCGCCCTGGGTGATTCGCTCTGGCGCTTGCCGTCGGTGCGGAGCGCGCTGGAGACGCTGCTGCGCGATGGCGTGCTGCCGGGCGCCGATGCGGGACGTGTGACGGCCGTGCTGGATGGCTGGGACGATGCCGCCGACCTGGCGGATCAGATGCGGACGGAACTCGTCGAGCGACCGCCGCTGCAGATAGGCAATGAGCCGACCATTGCGCCGGGCGTGGATGCGGAGCTGGACAGCCTGCGCGCGCTGCGCGACGGGGGACGTGATGCGATCGCGTCGCTGCAGGCCGACGAGCGCGCGCGAACGGGCATCACGTCGCTCAAGGTCGGATACAACCGGGTGTTCGGCTACTACATCGAGATCAGCAACGCGAACCGGCACGCCGTGCCGGCGGACTACCAGCGCCGGCAGACGCTGACCGGGGGTGAGCGCTACATCACGCCGGCGCTGAAGGAGTTCGAGGAGCGGGTGCTGACGGCGGCGGAGCGCATCGACACGCGGGAGCGCGAGCGGTTCGAGGCGCTGCGTGCATCGGTGGCCATCGACGTGGTGCGGCTGCAACGGATTGCGCGTCGCATCGCGGAGCTGGATGTGCTGGCCGCCTTCGCCGATGTCGCGGCGCGCGAAGGCTATGTGCGGCCGCAGATGACCGACGGGTTCGAGCTGGTGGTGGATGGCGGTCGGCATCCGGTGGTGGAGCGGATGATGCCGCGCGACCAATTCATTCCAAACGACGTGACGCTGACCGACGACGCGCGCCTGATCGTGCTGACGGGCCCGAACATGGCTGGCAAGAGCACGACGCTGCGGCAGATCGGGCTCATCGCACTGCTGGCGCAGGTCGGCTGCTTCGTGCCGGCGACGTCGGTGACGCAGGGCATCGTGGACCGGATCTTCACGCGTGTGGGTGCCAGCGACAACCTCGCGCGGGGACAATCCACGTTCATGGTGGAGATGAGCGAGACGAGCGCGATATTGCACACCGCCACCTCGCGGAGCCTGGTACTGCTGGACGAGATCGGGCGCGGGACGAGCACGTTCGACGGTGTGTCAATCGCGTGGAGCGTGACGGAGCACCTGCATGACCACATTGGCTGCAAGGCGGTGTTCGCGACGCATTATCACGAGCTGACGCAACTCGCGGATTCGCTGGTGGCGGCGCGGAACTGGACCGTCGATGTCCGTGAAGTGGGTGACGACGTGCTGTTCCTGCATCGCCTGAAGCCTGGTGGCGCGAGCCGCAGCTACGGGATCGAGGTCGGACGACTGGCAGGGTTGCCGGCGTCGGTGCTGCTGCGTGCGAAGCAGGTTCTCGCCGGCCTCGAGTCGGAACAGCCGGTGCGGCGTGCGGGGTCGATCAGTGCGACGCATGTCGAGCAGACGGAGTTGTTCCTGCCCGCTGTGGTGGAGGCGCATCCGCTGATCGCGCAGCTTCGTGCGCTGGATGTGCATGCGCTCACGCCGATCGAGGCGATCGCGCGGCTTGCCGATCTTGCCGCCCAGGCTCGCCAAGGCTGAAACACAGCGTCTCTGGCAGCGCGGCGCTGCGGTGCCGCCAGTGCGCGCGCTTCACACACCTGCCTAGATTTCCGGTCGGCATGGCGGATGGACACCATGCCGATTCCCCGACTCACCCCGCCTGCCATGTTGAAGCACACAGTTGAGACGCCAGCCATCGACCCGAGCGTGACGTCGATCGACCTGCTGCGCGCAAAGGCTGATGGATTGTTCCGCACCGCCCAGGAATGCATCCGCCAGCAGGATCGGTGTGCGCATCTTGGTGCGCTTTCCTGTGGCCAGACTGAGAAGCGCCTGGCGCAGAGCGCGGCGCGACACTCGATCGAGGCGCTGGCGACGATGCTCGAGACGTACGAGAAGTCGTCGTCCTCGCTGAAGGTCGATGGTGCCGACGAGGCGTGGTGGCGGAAGGCGAATGCCATCTGGATGGCCGCGCGTGAGTTCGCGCGTCGGCACAGCGGTACCGACGCGGCAGCGAAGAACATCGAGGGTGCCGATCCTGGCCGATTCGGTGAGCTGGCACTCGATTTTGAACTCGAGGCGTCCGCACTGCTGGCGTTGCGGCAGGCGGCCGAGTCGTATCGCCATGTCCGACCTGACGCAGTGTGAGTGATGATGTGAGCGCGGCGCCCGGTGCGGCGTTGCGCTCGCTCGTCGCCGGCGTGGTGGACTACGCCGGACTCTTTCCGCCGGCGTCGCTGGACATGCCGACCGCCGTGCGAAACTTTGCCGACTATCGCGCCAGTGCCGACGCCTGGATGCTGGGCCGGTTCGTGGTGCCGGTGGCACGACTGGGCGAGTGGACCTCAGCCATGCATGCGCTGCCTGCAGAGGGTTCACGCGCCTGGAGCGGGGCTCGGCTTTGCGCGCTCCTCACGGGAGAATACGCGCAGGAGGCCGATGCGATCATCGCCTTCAATGCGGTCGGGACATTCGGCGTCCTGATCGATGTGGCCGAGGGCCGCACGGCGACGCCGGACGCCGTGCTGGCGATGGCGGCGGCGATGCCTGACGACGTGATGCTGTATTGCGAGGTATCGCATCGCGACGATCCGCTGCCGCTGCTGCAGGCGGTGCGCAGCGCCGGTGTGCGTGCGAAGATCCGCACGGGTGGTGTGACGCCGGATGCGTTTCCGCCGCCTGTGGAGATCGTTCGGTTTCTGCGCCGCTGCATGGAAGTGGGCGTGACCGCCAAGGCGACGGCGGGCCTGCATCATCCGTTACGCGGTGAGTACCGGCTGACATATGCGCCTGATGCAGTGCGCGGTGTGATGTACGGCTACCTCAACGTTTTCCTCGCGGCCGCCGCGATGCGCGCTGGTGCCCCGGATGATGTCGCGACGCAGATGCTCACGCTCACTGACGCATCGGCGATCGCGATCTCCGCCGCGAGCCTGTCGGTGTGTGGCTTTGAGATTACCGACGCGGTGCTCGCTGCCACACGGACTGACGCACTGGTGGCGTTCGGGTCGTGCTCTTTCCGCGAGCCTGTCGATGAGCTGGCTGTCTTGTACGCGTCACGAGCTTCGTAAACTCCCATCACACGAAGCCGCGGAGTCGCGGAGGTTTCATACGGTATGGGACGGTAATGCATGGAGAGATCTTCCTCATGCTCTTTTTTCCTGCTCTTCGATCGATCGTGCAGACAACGCGGTTTCGCCATTGACTCCGCGTCTTCGCGTCTCCGTGTGAGCGGAGTTGCCGTTGCCGTTGTTGTTGTTGTTGTTGTTGTTGTTGTTGTTGTTGTTGTTGTTGTTGTTGTTGTTGTTGCCGTTGTAGTTCCTTCTGCACGACTGCCGCTGTGTATGCCGCCTGCACACCGTTGTCGAGACCAATGGACACGACGAACGATCCTGCACGCACCAGCTGGGTGACGAGCGCCAACGCGCCGGAGACCGACTTCCCCATACAGAACCTGCCGTTTGGCGTGTTCCGGCGTGCCGGCACGCAGGACGCGCCGCGGGTCGGTGTCGCGATTGGTGACATGGTGCTGGACGTGCATGCTGCCGCGACCACTGCGCCGACGCAGTTCGAAGGGCTGGCCCTGGCGGTGGGCGCGTGCGCGCATGCATCGCTCAATGCGTTGATGGCGCTGGGGCGCGGGCCGGTGACGCTGCTCCGTGCGGCGCTTGCATCGGCGCTGGATGCGAAGAATGGCGAGGCGCAGTCGGTACTGCAGCAGGCGTTGATCCCGATGCGAGATGTGGAGATGATGCTGCCGGCGCAGGTGGGCGACTACACGGACTTCTATGCGTCGGTGTATCACGCGACGAATGTCGGAAGCATGTTCCGCCCGGATAACGCGCTGCTGCCGAACTACAAGCATGTGCCGATCGGCTATCATGGTCGTGCCAGCTCCATCGTCGTCAGCGACACGCCGGTGGTGCGGCCGGTCGGGCAGCGGAAGGGGCCGAACGATGTGGAGCCCACAGTCGGTCCGTCGCGCTCGTTGGATTACGAGTGCGAGGTCGGGGTGTTCATCGGTGCCGGAAATGCGCTGGGCGACACCATTCCGCTGCAGTCGGCGGAGCAGCACATGTTCGGGCTCTGCCTGGTGAACGACTGGTCGGCGCGGGATGTACAGGCGTGGGAGTACCAGCCGCTGGGGCCGTTTCTGGCGAAGAATTTTGCGACGACGGTCAGTCCGTGGGTCGTGACGCTGGATGCGCTGGAGCCGTTTCGTGCGCCGGCCTTCGTGCGACCGGAGGGTGATCCGCCGCCGCTGCCATACCTGCTGACAGCCGAGAACGAGGCGCGGGGCGCGGTCAGTATCACGCTCGAGGTGCGACTGCAGACATCGGCGATGCGCGCGCTTGGAGAGAAGGCCGAGCCGGTGAGCCGGACCACTTTCACGCACATGTACTGGACGATGGGGCAGCTGGTGACGCACCACGCCATGAACGGTTGCAACCTGCGGCCGGGCGACCTGCTGGCGAGCGGCACCGTGAGTGGACCGTCGAAGGGGGAGCGCGGGTGCCTCCTCGAGCTCACCTGGCGTGGAGTCGAGCCGCTGGTGTTGTCGGGTGGGGAGACGCGGGCGTTTCTGGAGGATGGGGATGTGGTCGAGATTGCCGGGTGGTGCGAGGCACCGGGCATGCGGCGCATCGGGTTCGGCGTGGCGCGCGCGCTGGTGCTGCCGGCGCGCTGAGGTCCACGGGCCGGGTCGCGCGCTCGGGTCGTGCTGTCCGGTTGCGATGTCCGGGAGTGCTCTGCGTCATGTGCCCGGTCGAGATGACGGGGCGTGCTCTCGGTCCTGCTGGCTGGCATCGTGCCGGACCGAGCGTCGTGCATGTCGTCGGGCATCATGCACACCACACGCGCTCGTGTCGTCATCTTTGTGTGGCAGCGGCTCGGCGTCCGGGATCGGATGCGCGCCCTGCCACTCGTCGTTCCACACCGCATTTCCTACAGCGCATTTCCACGGCGACGCTTCGGCGGCGCGAGGCTGCTGACATGACTGCTCTCCAATCCACTACTCCCGCGTCGTCGGCGCCTGTCGAGCGGCACCGCCGCCCGTACGACTCCGTGCTGGACACCATTGGCTGGACGCCGCTGATCCGGCTGTCACGGGTCGGAAGGGGTATCCGGACGCCGCTGTACGGCAAGGCCGATTACTTCAATCCCGGCGGCAGCGTAAAGGACCGGATCGGCCTGCCAATCATCGAGGCGGCCGAGGCAAGCGGACAGCTCAAGCCGGGCGGCGTGATCGTGGAGGGGACGAGCGGGAACACCGGCATCGGTCTCGCGATTGCGGCGGCGCACAAGGGTTATCGCTGCATCTTCACGATGCCGGACAAGATGAGCCAGGAGAAGGTCCGGCTGCTCAAGGCGTTCGGGGCGGAGGTCATCATCACGCCGACGGCCGTCGCGCACGATCATCCCGACAATTACGTGATGATGGCCAAGCGCATTGCGGCCGAGACGCCGAATGCGGTGCTGGCGAACCAGTTTTACAATCTGGCGAACCCTGACGCGCATTACCGGACCACCGGCCCGGAGCTCTGGGAGCAGACCGAAGGTAGGATCACGCACTTCGTGGCGGCGGCCGGAACCGGCGGGACGATCAGCGGCGTGGGCCGGTTCCTGAAGGAGAAGAACCCGAACATCAAAATCATCGGCGCAGACCCGAATGGGTCGATTCTGGCTGAATACTGGCGCAGTCATGGCCAGAGCATCGTCGATGGCGCGCCGTACAAGGTGGAGGGTATCGGACAGGACAAGGTGCCCGGAACGCTGGATCTGAGCGTCATCGACGACTTCGTGACCGTTGGTGATCGCGAGGCATTCGCCATGTCTCGGCGTCTGACGCGCGAGGAAGGGGTGTTCGTTGGTGGATCGGCCGGGCTGATCGCGCATGCGGCGCTCAACCTCGCGCGACGGGTCGACGACCCCGAGGCGCTGGTCGTGACTTTTCTCTGCGACACCGGCGAGCGGTATCTGTCAAAGCAGTTCAACGACGAGTGGATGCGCGAGAACCAGCTGCTCGACTCCGACCGGGCGACACTGGGCGCGCTGATCTCGCAGAAGGACGTGGCGGCGCCGACGCTGATCAGCGCGACCCCAGGCCAGAGCGTTCGTCAGGCGCTGCGCCTCATGACGCTGCACGACGTGTCGCAGTTGCCGGTGATGGATGGGCAGAATTGCGTGGGCAGCATCAGCGAGTGGTCGCTGACAGGCCGGAGTCTGGAGAACCCGAAGATGCTGGACGCGACCGTGAGCGAGGTGATGGACTCGCCTTACCCCGTCGTCGACGGGACGCAGGTCGTGGACGCCGTGGTGACGCTGCTGTCGAAGACCAATCCGGCCGTCCTCGTGCGCGAGCATGGCAACATCGCCGGCATCGTGACGCGCTCCGACGTGCTCTCCTATCTCATGTCCCGCTGATCGATGCTGCTGACCGTGCTGCTGGGCGGAACGTCAAGTGAACGGAACGTGTCGCTGGCGAGCGGGCTTCGAATGGCGGCGGCGCTGCGCCAGGCGGGGCATGTCGTGCGGCTGCTGGATCCGGCCACGGGCGTGATCGACAGCTCGACCGAGACCGCGTGGCGGGAGCGGACCGTCGGGTCGGCACCGCCGGGTGCGGAGGAGTTGACGGCGCTCCGTGCAGCCGACCAGACGCCCACGCTCCCCATGCATCCCCTGATCCGGGATGCCGAGTGTGTGGTGCTGGCGTTGCATGGCGGTCAGGGGGAGGACGGGACCGTGCAGGCGCTGCTGGATGTGGCCGGCGTGCCGTACACCGGCAGTGGCGCGATGGCGACCGCGATTGCGATGGACAAGGACATGACCAAGCGGCTGCTTGTGCATGCCGGCGTGCCGACGGCGCCGTGGCGAATGACGCCAGTGCAGTGCGACGAGGCGATCGGCGCGCTGGGGCTGCCGCTGATCGTGAAGCCCAACCGTGAGGGCTCGACGGTGGGGCTGACGATCGTGAAGGAGCGGGGGCAGTTCGACGGGGCGGTGGCCGAGGCGCTGCGATTCGATCGCGAGGTCATGTGCGAGACGTTCGTGCCCGGTCGTGAACTGACCGTGCCGGTGCTGGCGGGTGAGGCGTTGCCGGTGGGCGAGATCATTCCGGTGAAGGAGATCTACGACTATGAGTGCAAGTACACGCCGGGCATGGCGCGCGAGGAGTTTCCGGCCGACCTGCCCGCCGACGTGACCGCACGGGTGCAGGCAGCGGCCGTGCAGGCGTATGTGGCGCTCAAGCTGCGCGGGTGCGCGCGGATCGATTTCAGGCTCGGCCCGGATGGGATGCTGGCTTGCCTGGAGGCGAACACGCTACCGGGCATGACGGCGTTGAGCCTGGTGCCGCAGAGCGCGGCCGCAGCTGGAGTGAGCTTCGTGGATTTTTGTGATCGGCTGGTGCAGGACGCAGTGCGCTGAGCGGAGCATCGTGCGTTGAGCGGCGGGGACGGGCATTGGGTGTGCAGCCGGTTGCGTGGCAGGGCGTTGCAGCCGACCTTCCTGCGTAGGCTGCAGCGGCAGGAACTGCCTTGCACGCCATGTGTTTCATTGTCGCAGCACGCTGTCGTTCACGCCCCATCGCCGCGGTCGCGCATGTCCAGTCCCATCACTGAGGAGCAGGGTCCCGCCGGCTTGACGCCTGCGGTCCAGTGGCTGCTGATCGCGAACGTCGCGATCTATTTCCTGCAGCAGACGGTCGTGCGTCCGGAAGACATGGCCGGCATGTTTGCGTTCATGTCCGGGAACGTCATCGAACGGTGGTGGACGCCGCTCACGTATGCGTTCGTGCATGGCGGCATCTGGCACATCGCGTTCAACATGATTGCGCTCTGGCAGTTTGGCCCGCGCGTTGAACAGTTGCTGGGCACGACGCGCTTCGTGCGTTTTTATGCACTCTGTGCGTTGGGTGGAGCGGCGGCGCATTACCTGTTCGTGCGCGGCGGTGCGATGGTGGGCGCGAGCGCAGCAGTGTTCGGCGTGATGTACGCCTTCGCGCATGCCTGGCCCCGGACGATGCTGCTGTTCTTTGGCGTGATCCCGATGAAGGTGCGCACGTATGTATATGGCTTCGCGCTGATCAGCCTGATCTTCGGTGTCACGGGCGGCAATGGCGGTGTGGCTCACTTCGCGCACCTGGGCGGATTCGTGACGGCGATGCTGCTGGTTCGGTTGCCGATGGCACGCCGATTGGGCACCAGTTGGCAGGATCGTTTCAGTCCATCACCGGAGTTGCCCGAGGATGAAGGCTTGCGGTTGCCACGTTCGTCGGCCGCGCGGTCGCCACGCAGTGAGAGTGGTGATGCAGTGGACGACGTCGTTGCGCGCAGCAATGCGCTGGTGCAGCGCCGTCCACCAGTTGCCGCGACACCGCGGCCGGTCGTGACGGCGACGGTGGTACCGGTGCAGAGTGCGACGGAAGAGCTGAATGCATTGCTGGACAAGATGTCGAGCGGCGGCGGTCGGGCGAGCCTGACGTCGCGCGAGCAGGAGCGGCTGCGTGAGCTGTCTGACATCATGCGCGCGCAGAGCTGAGCTCCGGCATCCGGTTCAGCGATCCGGTCCAGCGATCGAACAGCGACAGCCTCTCACACGGAGGCGCGGAGGCGCGGAGGCACGGAGATCGTGATAGCGTGACTTCCGCAGACACGAAAGCGCAAGAAACGACGAACGCTGTGGGAACTGCGTGGGCGAACATGCAGCCTTCACAGCTTTTTTATTTTCTGAACAATTCGGATTCTGACGACGTCGCACTGTGTGATGCCGTCACTGTTTCGTACCGCTGCCGTTCCTCTGCGGCACCGCGGCTCCGTGTGAGAGGTGTTCAGTTGCCGTCTCGTCGGCTCGCCGCTCTGCCGTTCCTCGGCGGCACCGCGGCACCGCGGCATCGTTTAGGTGGTGTTCAGTTGCCGTCTCATCGGCTCCCCAGTGTTCGCCTTCGAAAACAAGGCATGGGTTTGCAGGTCCGCACACCAGCGAAACGAGCACAAAAAAAGAGCCCCCCGGACTTGCCGGGGGGCTGTACCGCTGTGGCGAGGCCTTGGCGGAAATTGGTCTGCGGCATGCACCACAGAACCCATGAACGGCAGGTTAAGGCGCGGTGCAAGAGTCTGCAAGTGGTAGCTGCAGCGGTCGGCACGAGTAGGTGGCCGACCGCGTTTTACGTGAGCGCAGCCGGTGCTCTTTGGATCCCGCTAGCTTTCCGATCGTCTGACACCTACACCATTGATTCGCGATGCCGAAGCCAGAACTGCTCGAGACGTTTCCAAACCCGTATGCGGACCGTCCCTACGAAATTCACATGATCTGCCCGGAGTTCACGTCGCTCTGTCCGCTGGGCGGCATCGAGGCCGATGCGGCGGATTTGAGCTTGTTGCAGGGCGGGGCTCCGGATTTCGCGACGATGTACCTGACATACGTTCCGGCGGAGTTCTGCGTGGAGCTCAAGTCGCTCAAGATGTACCTCTGGAGTTTCCGCAACGACGGCATTTTCTACGAGCGGGCGGTGAACCACATCCTGGATGACCTGGTGACGCTGGTGAAGCCGGCGTACTTCGAGGTGAAGGGGGACTTTGCGGTGCGAGGCGGGATCAAGAGCGTGATCACGGCTCGGTATGGGGTGCGGCCCGCGGGGGTGTAAGCGCGGGAGTTCTGCCGGTGCGGCATGCGGGTGGGTGTCTTGATGTTGCACCGTGGCGATTTGCCCGGCTTTGGGCCAGTCGGGTGCTGGCCCCGGATGTTGCGGGGGCTGCGGGTTGATGGTCCGGGGGTGAGCGCGTAGGTTGATCGGCTTGGCCAGGTAGCTCAGTTGGTAGAGCAGCGGACTGAAAATCCGCGTGTCGGGGGTTCGATTCCCTCCCTGGCTATTCGTTG
>JACMPK010000040.1 GCA_014377535.1 Gemmatimonadaceae bacterium | reverse complement strand
GAGGAGCTGTTCTTCTCGGGCGACGAAGTATTGAAGACATCGCACCCGAAGATCATGAAAGCGCGGTATGAGCCGCCCGACCTGCGCGTCTACATGCAGATCGTCCAGCTCATCGAATCAGCCACGCGCAACGCGAGCGATTCATACCTGCGACGGTCGCTCGAGGAAATCGTACCGGATTTCGAGTCACCGAATCGCATCGACCACGAAGCGGCGACGGCTGAAGTCATCGATCGATCGGCACTCTCTGCGGTGGCAGTGCGTCGCGCCTGATACTGGCGCGCCGCATCACCGCGCACTCACATCTTGTAATAGTCCCGATACCACTTCACGAACCGCTCCACACCGACCTCGATCGGCGTGGCCGGCGTGAAGCCGGTGTCCTGCGTGAGCGCCTCCACATCCGCATACGTCGCCGGCACGTCGCCCATCTGCATCGGCATCATATGCTTCGTGGCGGTCCGGCCGAGCGCCTTCTCCAGCGTCTCGATCAGGTACAGCAGCTCCACGGGATTGTGGTTGCCGATGTTGTAGAGCCGGTACGGCGCCGCGCTCGTGCCGGGATCGGGCAACTTGCCATCCCAGGCGGCGTTCGGCGACGCCACGAGGTCGCTCGTCCTGACCACACCCTCGGCAATGTCGTCGATGAACGTGAAGTCGCGGCGCATCTGGCCGTTGTTGAACACGTCGATTGGCTGGCCTGACAGAATCGCCTTCGCGAACAGGAACATCGCCATGTCGGGGCGACCCCACGGTCCATACACCGTGAAGAAGCGGAGGCCCGTGGTCGGCAGCTTGTACAGGTGGCTGTACGTGTGCGCCATCAGCTCGTTCGCCTTCTTCGTCGCGGCATACAGCGACAGCGGATGATCCACGTTCTGGTGCACGCTGAACGGCATGGCCTCGTTGGCGCCGTACACGCTGGACGACGACGCATACGTCAGGTGCTGCACGCCATTGTGCCGGCAACCTTCAAGAATGTTCGTGAAGCCGACGATGTTGCTGTCGATGTACGCGTGGGGATTTTCCAGCGAGTAGCGCACCCCGGCCTGCGCGGCAAGGTGGATCACCTTGTCGAATCGCTGCGACGCAAACAGCGCCTCCATCCCGGGCCGGTCGGCGACGTCCAGCTTCTGGAACGTGAAACCCGGCCGGCCGGTGAGACGCGCCAGACGCGCATCCTTCAGCGTGGGATCGTAATAATCGTTCAGGTTGTCGATGCCGTGAACGTCATCACCGCGCTCGAGCAACGTGATGGCCACGTGCGAGCCGATGAATCCGGCCGCGCCGGTAAGCAGTAATTTCGTCATAAATGAGCTGGCGGCCCGAAAGCCGTATTGGCGGACGTCAGCGCGCTTCCTTCTGGGCAAGCGCGAGGTCGGCGTCGCACATCATCTGCACGAGACCGCGGAAAGAAACCTTCGGCTCCCAGCCAAGGACGCGCTTTGCCTTGGCGGGGTCACCTAGCAACAGGTCCACCTCTGCCGGTCGCAGGTGACGTACGTCCTGCGTCACGACGGCGCGCCAGTCCATGTCCAGATACTCGGCGGCTACCTCGAGAAACTCCTGCACGGTATGCGTCTCGCCTGTCGCGATGACGTAATCGTCGGCGACGTCCTGCTGCAGCATCATCCACATGGCCTCGACATAATCGCCGGCAAAGCCCCAGTCACGCTTGGCTTCCAGGTTGCCCAGCGCCAACGACTTCTGCACGCCAACCTTGATGCGAGTGAGACCACGCGTGATCTTCCGCGTGACGAAGTTCTCGCCGCGGCGCGGGCTCTCGTGGTTGAACAGAATGCCGCAGCTGGCGGGAAAGCCGTAGCTCTCGCGGTAATTCACCGTCAACATGTGCGCGAACACCTTGGCGCAGCCGTACGGTGATCGCGGATAGAAGGGCGTGGATTCGGACTGCGGCACCTGCTGCACCAGCCCGTACTGCTCACTGGAGCTGGCCTGGTAGAACTTGGGCGCAATGCCCAGGCTGCGCATTGCCTCGAGCAGGCGCAGTGTGCCGGTTCCGACGACATCGGTCGTGTACTCGGGCACATCGAAACTCACGCGCACATGGCTCTGTGCTCCGAGGTTGTAGACCTCGTCCGGCACCACGGCGGCGAGCACGCGCTGCAGCGACGAGCTGTCGCTCAAGTCGCCGTAATGCAGCTGCAGATGCTTACCCGACGAGATGTGCGGCTGCTCGTACAGCGCGTCGATGCGACCGGTGTTGAATGTGCTCGCGCGCCGAACGATGCCATGCACTTCGTAGCCTTTCGCCAGCAGAAATTCTGTGAGGTACGAACCATCCTGACCAGTGATGCCGGTGATCAGCGCCTTGCGTGGTGACATGAGCGTATACGAAAGAGTGATGTGCAGCATGAACATCCTCGATGTTCCGCCAGCTGAAACGTAGCGATTGCGAACCAAGCGAGCCAGCGACGTCCCTTACCGCCATCACGTCACGACACGTCAGCCCTTCACCACCACGCCCTCGTGCTCCAGGCGTCCGCGCAACGTCGCATCGATGCGCACGCGTACCATCAGGTGCTCGCCATCTTCGGCCTGGTCCAGCACCTCGCCCTGCCGGTACAGCGTCGAGAGCAGCTTGCCATCGGAGGCGGGCACGCGGATCCGCACGATGGGACGCACGGCGCGTACGCCTTCACGCAACCGCTCGCGCAACGGCTCCAGGCCATCGGGCGTGTGCGCCGACACGAACAGCGAATCGGGAATCAGGTTGCCCACGCGCGTGCGCACCGCCTCGTCCACCTCGGGCGACAACAGATCCATCTTGTTGAACACATGCACCAGCGGCGTGTTGATTGCGCCGATGTCGGTCAGCACCTCGTCCACCACGAAGCGATGCTCTTCCCAGCTCGCGTGACTGGAGTCGATGACGTGCAGCAGCAGGTCCGCCTCGCGCACTTCATCGAGCGTCGCGCGGAAGCTGGCCACGAGGTGATGGGGCAGCTTGCGGATGAAGCCGACGGTATCGGTGAGCAGGCAGTGATACCCTTCCCCGAGATCGACGTCGCGCGTGAGCGGATCGAGCGTCGCAAACAGCCGATCCTCGACATACACCTCCTCCGCTCCGCTCAACGTCTTGAGCACCGAACTCTTGCCCGCGTTCGTGTACCCGACCAGTGACACGCGAAACGTGCCCTCACGGTTCGAGCGCAGCGTGGCGCGGTGCCGCGACACGTCCAGCAGGCGCTCGCGCAGCACTCGGATGCGATGCCCGATCAGCCGACGATCGGTCTCGAGCTGCGTTTCACCCGGCCCGCGCATGCCGATACCGCCGCGAAATTTCTCGAGATGCGTCCACATCTTCGTGAGCCGCGGCAACATGTAGTTCAGCTGCGCGAGCTCCACCTGCATGCGCGCCTCGCTGCTGCGCGCGCGCGTCGCGAAGATGTCCAGAATCAGCTCCGCGCGATCCATCACGCGCTTGCCCACGATCTGCTCGATGTTCTTGCCCTGCGTGGGACTCAGCTCGTCGTCGAACACAACCAGCGTGGCATCGAGCTCGCTGGCGCGGTCACGCAGCTCATCCAGCTTGCCCCTGCCGAGGTACGTACCCGAGTGCGGCTTCTCGATCTGCTGCGTGAACGTGCCGACGACCTCGGCGCCGGCGGTGTCCGCCAGGCGCGCGAGCTCAGCCAGATGCTCGTCTACCTGGTGACGGGCAGCCGTGCGCTTCCGCGGTGCGCCGACGAGTAGCGCACGCTCGGCGGGTGGCGTCAGGGTGATCGAATCACGCGAGATGGTACACCTCTTTTACGGTCGAAACGTCTTGAAGGCGTCAAACTGACCGGCTTCGTTGAACTCGCGGGCGAAAGTGCCCACGAATGACTTCAAGGTAACGTCGCCCATGAGACGGTACGGTAACTCGCCGCCGCGCAGCAGGCGCGGACCAACCCTCTGCACCGCGCGGAACCCGATGCGTACCGGTAGCCTGACGATTGCCGAGTCGCGCCGTGCCACCGAGAACGCGCTGTCGAGGGCGCCCGAGCCAATCTCCACGCTGTCCACCAGCAGGCGATAGCGGAGCTGCGACGCGCCGAGCGAATACGCGTTCGGGTTGTAGATGTTCAACAGCACCTCGACATCCGCACCATCGAGGCCGAGCGAGCGCACACCGACGCCGCGGAACGTCACGTCCGGCTGCGTGAAAGCCGCCTTGGCCGCCGCCGCACAACCGGTCAACCCCGCGCTCAGGAACAGCGCCGACGTGACCAGCACGCGTCGCAGGTGGTGCAGGTGCATCCGGGCTCCAGTGATCATCACAATTCGCTTTCAGGTATGGCACCACTTACCGAACCATCGCCAGTAGGGGCGCTTCGCTCGGCCCTTCGCGCAGCCCACCACTCGAGCCGCTTCCCGATTTCCTTCTCGTACCCCAGAGAGGACGGTTCGTAGAAAACCGAATCCGAGAGCTCATCCGGCAGGTGCGAATGCTCAGGCAGCCCGCCGGGCTGTTCGTGCGCGTACTGATACGCGGCGCCATACCCGAGCGACTTGTGCAGCGTCGTCGGTGCATTGCGCAGGTGCAACGGCACGGGCGCGTTGGGTGTCTCGCGCGCACGCGCGATCGCAGCATCCAGCGCCATCTTCACGCGGTTCGACTTGGGTGCCGTCGCGAGATAGATCGTCATCTCGGCCAGCGGAATCAGGCCTTCAGGCGCGCCCAGCATGTGAAACGCGTCGCGCGCGGCGACGGTCATCTGCAAGGCGCGTGGGTCAGCGACACCAATGTCCTCTGCCGCCATCGCCATCGCGCGACGAAACAGCGTCATCGGATCTTCGCCCGCATTGATCATCCGCGCCATCCAGTACAGCGCGCCCTGCACGTCACTGCCACGGAGCGACTTGTGATACGCCGACAGCAGGTCG
>JACMPK010000039.1 GCA_014377535.1 Gemmatimonadaceae bacterium | reverse complement strand
CACTGGCTGCCTTTGCCACGGTATGCATTGGTGTGCTCGTGCTGCGAAAGCGGTCACCGGAACTGCCGCGGCCGTTCCGAACCCCGCTGGTGCCACTCATTCCGCTGCTCGGTGCGGGCTCGACGCTTGGCATGATGGCGACGCTGCCGGGATTGACCTGGGGGCTGCTGGCGGTCTGGACGACCATCGGCTCCACAGTGTATGTGTTGTACGGACGGCGAAATTCGACGCTCGGCAAGGCAGAGGCTCGGTCCGCCGGAACTGCCGGGGATTGAGGCGCCAAGGTCGCTCGAAGCTTTTCAGCGGCGCCCGGCCATCCGGGCGCCGCTCTATTTATTTACATGGACATGCAGACGTTCCCCGACATCCTCTCCGTTCCCCCGGATCGCATCGACGCGATTCGCACCCTCGCTGCCGGGCTGACCTCCGGCATGACGGTCGCGCTCTCCACACACGTCAGCAGCGATGGCGATGGTTGCGGCTCCGAGGCTGCACTTTCCCGTCTCCTCGCGTTGCGCGGCATCGCCTGCCGTGTCGTGAACCCGACGCCGTGGCCGACGATGTTTCGCTTCCTGCTCGGCGGTCCGGTGCAGGACTTCAGCGACCAGGGTGCTGCCGCACTGCGTGACCCGGATGTCGACGCGCTGCTCGTGGTGGACATCAGTGACGTGAAGCGTCTCGGCAACCTGTCGGACACGGTGCGCCAGATGACCGTGCCGCGCTTCTGCATCGATCATCACATCCCGAGCGACGAGCCGCCGGCGCCGGTCATCGTGGCCGACACACGTGCCTCGGCCACCGGCGAATTGGTCTTCGATCTCGCGCAGGTGCTCGAGCTGCCCATCGACATCGAAACGGCGACAGCGCTGTACGTCGCGATCCTCACCGACACCGGCGGCTTCCGCTTCAGCAACACGACGCCGCGTGTGCACGCCATCGCATCGCAGCTGCTGGCGTGCGGCGTGGATCCCGAACTCATGTACCGCCGCGTGTACGCGTCGCAGAGTCCCGGCCGCGTGCGCCTGCTCGCCGAGGCCTTGCAGTCGCTGGGCGTGGAGGAGTCGATCGGCTTGAGCTGGCTGTCGTTGACGGCCGGCGCGAAGGAACGCTATCGCGTGACCAGCGAGGAGATGGACGGCATCGTGGAGCATCCGCGCTCCATCGCCGGAACACGTCTCGCCGTGTTCTTCCGCGACCTGGGCCACAATCGCGTGAAGATCAGCTTCCGCAGCTCCGGCAACGTGGACGTGAACGCACTCGCGCGACAGTTCGACGGCGGCGGCCATGCCAAGGCGAGCGGTGCCCTGATTCATGGATCATTGCACGATGTGGAGCTTCGCGTGCTGCAGGCGTCGCGCGAGGCGCTGGCGGCGACGCCACGTGACGGTGCACCACCGACACCGATCGCGAGTGGCGCGGTGACCGAGTGAGGACATCGCGGCGATGACGGAGTTCGCCGCCGCGCTGCTGCTGGGACTGATCGCGTTGGGCGGCGCCGGCTACTGCGCGTGGCTGTACTCGCGCTTCAGGAAGCCGTACTACGCCTGGTGGTCCGTCAGCTGGCTGCTGTATGCTGTGCGCGTTGGCGTGATCATCGGCTTTCTGCGTACGCAGCAGAGCGGCTGGCTGTTCTGGCACCAGGTGCTCACCGGCTGGACGGCGCTTGGATTCCTGGCAGCGGGGCTGAGCTTTGCGCGTGGCCTTCGCTGGACATCCAGCCTCGCGCTGCTGGCGCTCTTTCCCGTGGTCTGGAGCTACGTCGCCATCTTCGTGCTGGACAGCTTCATGTCCGCGGTGGTGCCGGCCATCGCATTTTTGAGCGCCGCGACGCTGGTCACCGGCGTCAGCTTCGGCCGACACGCCACGCGTACCGGATCACCCGGTGCGTGGACGCTCGCCGGCGCGTTCACGCTCTGGGCCGTGCACCACCTGGACTACCCCCTGCTGCGCGCGCGCGGCGCGTGGGTGCCATGGGGCTACTATCTCGACATCCTGTTCATCCTTGCCGTAGTGGCGGGCATTGGCCTGCTGGTGATCGACGACCTGCGACGGGGGCTCGAGGCGCTGGCGTTGCTCTCGGCC
This sequence comes from Gemmatimonadaceae bacterium, assembly GCA_014377535.1. GTDB lineage: Bacteria > Gemmatimonadota > Gemmatimonadetes > Gemmatimonadales > Gemmatimonadaceae > JACMLX01. The sequence goes on along the minus strand of JACMPK010000039.1, from coordinate 18,404 downwards.
GACGTGCAGGCCAGCGCCCGCGGCGACGACGTGGCCGCGGCGCTGCTCCAGCGACCGCTGCGCCTGCGTGGCGTGAGCGGCACGGCGCTCTACGACGTAGCCGGTGCCACGGTGCTCGATGGTGCCGGCAAGTCGCAGGCGTGGCGTGGCGCGGCGCTTCCGCCGCCCGTCAACGCGGTGGTGGCGCAGGCGGTCAGTGGTGGGCGAAGCGTGAGTGCCTCCATTCCGCGCACTGCGGGCGGCGAGCGCTTCGTCGCGGCGTTACCGATCTATCACGACACCACCGTGAGCCACGTGCTGGTTCTGACCGGCGACGTGCGCGATCCGTTCAGTGCGCTTGACGAGGAGTTCCTGCGCGCCCTTGGTCGCCAGGTGGGCTCGGCGCTGCAGCAGGCCGAGCTCACGCAGCAGCTCGAGGAACGGACCGGCGAGCTCGCGCGTCTTTCCTCACGACTGGTGGAGCAGCACGAGGACGAGCGGAAGCGGCTTGCACGCGAACTGCATGACGAGACGGGGCAACTCTTCAGTGCGATGCGCATGGAGGTCGGTGCGCTGCACGGTGTGGATGGCGCGGCCTGCGTGGCGGGCCGGATGGACGCGCTGGTGACCGCTGGTCTCACGAGTTTGCGACGGGTGACTGCCGCACTGCGGCCATCGCTGCTCGACGACCTGGGCTTGCTGAGCGCCGTGCGATCGCTGGTTGCGCAGGTCTCGCGCGAAGGGAAGGTGCAGGCGGTGCTCGATGCTCCCGAATTGCTGGCGCCGGTGCCGCGCGACCGGGAGTTGGCGTTGTTCAGGGCGGCACAGGAAGGCATCACGAACGTGTTGCGTCACGCGCATGCATCGCAGCTTCGGATCACGATCTCGATGGACGGCGACGAGGTGCGGCTGTTCGTGGATGATGATGGCGTCGGCCCGCCGACACGAGCACAGCTCACGGAACAGGAGCGAGGTGGACACGTGGGACTGGTGGGCATGCGCGAACGACTGGCCGCACTTGGTGGACGCGTGAGCCTCGAGCGATCGCCGCTGGGCGGCACCCGGGTCGCGGTCGTACTCGGTGCCGGTGTGCACGTCGCAGCGGTGCCGACGTGAGCATGGTCGCTCCGCTGCGCGTGCTGGTCGTGGACGATCATCCCATCGTGCGCGAAGGTGTGCGCCGCATCCTCGAAGCGGCGCCGGACATGCACGTCGTCGGCGAGGCGAATGATGGCGCCAGTGCCCTCGGGCTGGCCGCGCGGCTGCTGCCCGACGCCGCCGTGGTGGACGTGGGCCTGCCGGACATGTCCGGCCTTGCGCTGGTGCGGCTACTGAAGGCGCAGCGCACCGAGCTCACCGTGGTCATGCTCAGCATGTATGACGATGCGGAATATGCGCGCGAAAGCCGGCTGGCCGGCGCCAGTGCCTACGTCGTGAAGGACAGCGCCGCGACCACGCTTGCCACGCAGCTGCGTCTGGCTGTGGGCTCCCGCCCGGCATCGTCGGGAGTGGAGTTGCCGGGGCAGGCGCCATGGGAGCGTATCGCGCAGCTCACGCCGCGCGAATGCGATGTGCTGCGCGGCATTGCGTCGGGGCAGACCAACAAGGCCATCGCCGCAACGTTCGGCATCAGCCCGCGCACCGTGGAAACGCATCGTGAACGACTGATGCGGAAACTCGGTGTCAGCACGGTCGCCGGTCTCACGGCACTGGCGCTGGAGACCGGAATGCTGACGGCGCCCGACCGGTGAACCAGTCGGGCCCCGCAATGCTCGTGCAGGAGCACTGGGGCCGTTAGGCGTCGAGCTGTACGGCGCTGGTGTTGTCCTTCCGTCCGTCCGTCTTCGTATCCGAGCCATCCACGGCGCGGAGAGCGGGACGCGCGGGTTCGCGGGACCCCACCAACAACATCCCTTCCTGTGCCGGAGCAGTGCCAGCAGTGCCGGCTGTGCGCACGGTGCCCTGACTCTTGAGCACCTTGCCCATCGTGAGGCCGGTCCAGATGAAGAGTGAGGCGAGGAGTATGCCGATCAGGGAAGCGCGTGCCGCCACCTTGATGAAGTTGCCCTTCACGTTTTGCGGCAATTGTGCACGGATCTGCACCGAGTCCAGCGCGAACGACAGCAGCAGCGCGATGGTCAGGACGCCAATGACAATCGCGGCCCAGCGCAGCACCTGCAGCAGGCGCCGGTCGTTGTTCATGAATGCGGCAAAAGTGAACAGCACCAGCGGCAGCACTGTGCCGAGCAGCGCATCCATGAGCAATCCGGCAGCGCCGACACGCCAGTTCAGCTCGGACAGCTTGAGCGGCCACACCTGAATGGCGAACTGCGCGAAGGAATTGATCATCAGCGCCACGGCTGCGTAATAAATCACGCTGCCGAGCTGGCGGAGCTGGGTTGCCGAAAGGTTCATGCAAGCCTCGAGAGGGTGCCGGTCGGCCGACCCCATTGGTGGGGGCGGTCGAGAGTCGGCTGGCTGGGGTAGTTTCGCGTACGAGTGGGTGTGGCGCAAGCGAGCGCCCGCACGGATGAGCAGACGTTACCGAGTGACGCGCCATCTTATGACCGGCTGCCAGTTGTCCGCCCCGCCGTGTTCAACGTAGGACGACGAGCCGTTGTCGCGGCAACACTGGCCATGCTCACTAGATTACGGATTCGAGTCGGCTCGGCACCCTGCACATGTGCAGAAGCCGCCGTGCAGCCGCCCCCAGGTACCCGCTCCATGAGTCCGCCCCCGTGTCGTTGACGCAGCAGATCACCACCGCCCTCGGCCGCGTGCGCAATCCGCGCCTCGACACCGATGTCATGAGTGCCGAGATGGTGCAGGACATTGCCACGACCGTCGACGGGAAGGTGCAGTTCACGCTGCTGCTCGACAGCCGCGACGACGCGACCCTGGTGCGGGACGTGCGCCAGGCAGTGGTGGAGCTGCAGGGTGTGACAGACGTCAAGGTCAATGTGCGCGACCCTCGCCAGCAGACACCCACGCCCGCGCGCCCGGGCCGCGCACTGCCCATGGCGCCGGAAGCCAAGTCGGCCCAGCAGCAGGCGCCGCGCGTTGCCGCGCCAACCCCGGTGGCGCTACCGAATCTGGGCCGCATCCTGGCCGTCAGTTCCGGGAAAGGCGGCGTCGGCAAAAGCACGGTCAGCGTGAACCTCGCGATCGCTCTTGCCGGGCTCGACTACAAGAGGGGGCTCATGGACGCTGACATTTACGGGCCGAACATCCCGCTCATGATGGGGCTGGACCAGCAGCCCGAAGTGAACAAGCAGGCGAAGATCATTCCGCTCGAGGCGTACGGCGTGAAATTGATCTCCCTTGGCTTCCTGATCGAGAAGGACCAGCCGGCGATCTGGCGCGGTCCGATCGTGATGAAGCTCATCGGCCAGTTCCTGAAGGACGTCGAGTGGGGCCAGCTGGACTACTTCATCGTGGACATGCCGCCCGGCACCGGTGACGCCCAGCTCTCGCTGGTGCAGACCACATTGGTCACCGCCGCGCTGATCGTCACCACGCCGCAGCAGGTCTCCACCGGCGATGCGCTGCGCGGCGTGAAGATGTTCGAGCGGGTGGCGGTGCCGGTCCTTGGCATCGTCGAGAACATGAGCTGGTTCGAGAATCCGGAGACGGGCAAGCCGATCGCGATGTTCGGCAGCGGTGGCGGACAGCAACTGGCCACGCAGGTCGGACTCGAGCTGCTGGCGCAGATTCCGATCGATCCGCGGATCGCCGAGGGCGGCGACACGGGCCGTCCGCTGGTTGCGGTGGAGCCGACGGCACCGGCGTCGAAGGTGATTACCGCACTCGCGGCACGAGTAGTCGATGGCATGAACGCAATCGCCGCGCGGAGTTGAGCGCTGTAGTGCCGCGCACCGGCGGCGCGGATGTGAACCTGGCGACGGACTCGCTGCCGCGCGTGGTGGTGCAACTCGGATTGCCCGCCGTGGCGAGCGCGCTCCTGCTGACTGCATTCGTCTCGCTCGATTCGGCATGGGTCGGCCATTTCGTCGGCGGCGCAGGACTCGCGGCGGTCAGCACCTCCATCTTCTGGATCTGGATGGTGGTGTCCATGGCCGAGATGGTGAGCGTCGGCCTGACGGCGGTGGCGTCACGACGGCATGGCGAACGGCGCGACGCCGAGGCGGCGCGTGCGGTGGGCGATGCGCTGGTATTTACTGGCGGACTGGGCATCGCGACCGCGGCACTCGGGTTGTACTTCTTGCCGCGTCTCTTCGCCACAATGGAAACGCCGCCAGCGGTGACTGCACTCGGCATGCAATACCTGGGCACGTACCTCGCCGGCGCGCCGCTGATCTTTGGTTATTTCGTAGTGGACGCGGCGTTCCGCGCGGCCGGGAACACTCGGCTGCCATTCATCATGCTCGTGTGCGCGACGATCATCGCTGCCGTGCTGGATCCGATCCTGATCACCGGATGGGGTCCGTTCCCGCAGCTGGGCGTGCGCGGTGCCGCGTTGGCGACCATCGGCGTGCGCGGCTCGCTGTGCGTGGTCGGCGTGCTGATGTTGAAACATCGCGGTCTGGTGGCGTTCGGTGCGATCGAGTGGACTCGCATTGCGACCATTGTGCGCATCGGGCTACCGACGGCGGCGACGGGTGTCGTGTTCTCGCTCATCTACGTGGTGATGACGCGTACGACGACGCGGTTCGGAACACCGGCGCTGGCAGCGCTCGGCCTGGGTCACCGTATCGAGAGCTGGATGTACATGGTCGGCGTCGGGTTTGGCGCCGCCGCGGCCGCGATCGTGGGCCAGAATCTTGGTGCCGGCCAACCGGATCGGGCGGCGCGCGCGGGGTGGCTCACGCTCGCCATGACTGGCGTCCCGGGCGTCATCGCCTGCGCGGCGTTGCTGCTCTTTCCCGACACGCTCGCGGGCCTGTTCTCTGCCGACGCCGCTGTCGTGGCTGAAGCCTCGCGCTACCTGCAGACCGCTGCGTATGCGCAGCTCGTGGTGAGCGGCGAGACGGTGCTGGAAGGCGCGCTCGGCGGTGCTGGCTGGACGCTGCCGCCGATGATCACATCCACCGCGATCACGCTTGCGCGCGTGCCGCTGGCGGCGTGGGCGGCGATGCACTGGGGCACGACGGGCATCTGGTGGGTGATCTCGCTGACGGCGATCGCTCGCGCGTTGGCAATGATGGGATTGTGGGCGTCAGGCGGCTGGCGGCGCGCGCAGGTCTGATCGACTGCATTCATGCATGCGGTGCAGCCCTTTCCCGTTCCGTACTGCTCAGCGCTGCACCAGTTCGACCTTGCCCAGCATCGATGTCACCACGATGCGCACCTTTACCGCCGCCGTCGCGAAGTTCGCGCTGCGCCAGGTGTTCCCGTCGCGCGTGATCGCGCCGATCGCGCTGACGCGCGCCAGCGCGCCTGCCGATGCCATCTCGACGCCCACCGTCGGCGGCGCTGTGATGCGGATTGTGCTGACGGCGCTGCGGATGCTCACCTGCATGTCGCGCTGCCAGCGTCCCCCCAGATCGAGCGAGATGTCGCCGACATCGCCCACGATCCGCGCCTCGCTTGCACCAGAATGCCCGAGCCCGATCACCTTCAGTCCACCCGCGCCGACGGCGGCATCGAACAGGGACATCGATTCGGCGTTCGGTGCATCGAACCGCACCGTTGCCGCCGCCGCCCCGGTGTTCAGCGAGAAGCGACGCAGCGGTAAATCGGTGAGGTCCAGCGTTGCGTCGGCCGCCTTCGCGTCGATCGTGAGTTCGAGTGGTGCGCGACGTGTGAGCTGCAGGCGCCAGTCCTGCACATTTTCGTCGTCGTCGTCATCCGCTTCGCCAGCAGGACGTGCACTGTTGCGCTGGCCGCCGACCAACGTGAGCGTGCGCTGCGACGCGTTCCAAGCCGACATCGGTGCCTTGAACGCATCGCCGAAACGCGTGATGCTGCGGTAGAGATACGGGGCATCGGCCGCGGCGACGTTCAGGGTGCCGGTGCCGAACTGCACACGCACCGCGACCGGCGCCGCATCACGCAGCAGGCGTGCGGATTCGAGTGTGCGCACATGCTGGGCCTGCAGGGGCACCGTCGCCGCCAGTATGCAGAACAGCATCGTGGCGGGCCGCAGGCGCGCGTGTGCATTCCGGTGCGTGAGCGCACTCATGAAAATCGCGTACATCATCAGCGCGCGCTCCCCGAGCTGGTGGTCGTCTTGCGCTTCACCGCGACCACGCCGGTGAGCGGCGTCGGTGTGAGCCACCCCGGCTGCGGCTGCGACATGGGCATCGCGGCGCCACTGGGCGCCGGTCGCCAGATGCCCCACGGTTCATCATGCGAACGCGTGCCGCCGCGCGTGCGCAGCGTGGCGCCGAGTCCGGCGGTGATGGCGATCCACGTGATGCCAAGGGCCAGCGTGCCGACGGCTGCGGCGATCATGGGCTGCGATGCACACGCCGCTGCGATGAGCCACGGCACGGAGATTAGTAGCATGCCGGCCACCAGCGCCTGCAGCCGCGCCCCTCGTTCGGAGACACCCGAGCGACGTGCGGCGAGTCCGCTGCCGACCATCTGCACGGCACCGAGGCCACCCAGCACCAGCAGGCCAAGCACCACGATCACGTAGGCGACGATCGCGAACGGTATGAGCAGGATGCCCACCAGCGTCAGTGCGAGCATCACGCAGGCCAGCACGAGTACGGGGATCAGCGCGAGCTGTGCCGCGATACCGACGAACACGTTGCGGCCGAAGCCCGACGTCAGCGCTGCGTTCACACGCTGCATGGCGTCGCCGGCGTTGATCAGCACGCCAATACCCAGCAGGATGAGGATGCCGAACCACGCCACGGTGCGCTTGAGGCTCGAAAGCGTGCCTGCAGCGCCGTCCGTGATTGGCCGCATCACGAGAGGCTCGATGGCATCGAGCGTCCGCAGTTCGCCGTCGATGCGGCCTGCGGCGGCGATGGTCGCGCCATGTTCGGCGGCGATGACGTCGCCGGTCACGTGGCCACTGGCGTCCACGAGCACAGCGCCGTTGATCGCGATGGCACTGCCGGTAACCATGCCGGCAATACGCAGTGTGCCGTCCAGCACGACGATGTTGCCTCGCACCGTGTCAACGGCCGCGATGGTGACGTCGCCGGTGCGATGCGCGGCATCGAGGGCGGCGCATCCGATGATCGGATCCAGGCTGGCGCGCGTGAGCAATGCAACCTGTGCGCTGGCAAGGCCCGTGACGTCGCGAACAGTGCACGTGGCAGGTGCGGTCGCGCCGAATGACGGTGCATCCTGCGCCCGCGTCAACGCCGGCAGCAGGACGAACATTGCGAGCAGGGCGAGCCGCGTGCGGTCGGCGCGCACCGGCTACGCCTCCAGGCGGCGGGCTCGCGCGGCGACCGCGCGGAGCCCGAAAAATCCAAGACCGGCACCAGCCACCAACGTCGCGCCGGCGACGCTGAGAAGTGGCAAACCGCTTCCTACAATGTCGCCCAGCGGACCGACCAGTGACTGCGCCGTCGCGGTGAGCGCCGCCAGTACGCCGTCCCGGGCACGTGCGGTGACCAGGGCGCCGATGAAAGCGGTGGTGTCCCGGTGCGCCCATCCCCACACGGCGGCACCTGTCACCAGCATCGCCGCGCCGGTCATGGCCGTACCCGTCGCGATGCGCGCCGCAGGACTGGACGGCACCCAGCCAGCGACGCTGGTCCGGATGGCCACCTGCCAGGGTTCAAAGACGTGCACCTCGTGCATCACACGCTCGGCGAAGCCGACACGGGGGGCGATCTCAGGGAGCGTCTCGATGTCGGAGACGAATACGCGAAGCGCCGACAGTTCATCGCGGCACGAGGCGCAGTCGCGCAGGTGGCCCGTGAGCTGTTGCACCCCGAATCCCGTTTCCCCATCGAGGAGCAGGTCGAGTTCGTCGGGCAGGAGGTGGCGTGTGAGTGTCATGTGGATTCCCTGAAGCGCCTACGCGGGGGCATTGCAACGTGTTTCAGCGGGATTGCAGACGGTGCAGGATGAGGCAGCCGGGGAGCTCGCCGGGTCTTCATCGCACATCCTCGAGTGCTTCGCGCAGTTCATGTCGCGCCCGGTGGATGTACGTCTTGACGGTGCCCAGGGGCAGGTCCAGCAGTTGCGCGATCTCCTCGTACGAGCGCCCGTCCACATGGCGCAGCAGGATGCAGCTGCGATACAGCGGGCGGAGCTTCGCGATCGCGACCTCGATTGCCGTACCGAGTTCCTGGTTGGCCATCGCATCGAGGGCGTTTTCGCTCCGGTCGCCGATCTCGAAGCTGGTGGCCTCGATTTCGGCCTGCGTGGCAGCGCCGGCGGCCCCGTCGATGCTGATGGTCTGCAGGCGACGGCGGCGCAGCGAGTCGATAGCCAGGTTGTTCGCGATCTTGAACAGCCAGCTCGAAAATTTGAACTCGGGCGAGTACTTCTCGATGTTGTTCAGCACCTTGATGAAGGTCTCCTGCGCGAGATCTTCTGCGGCCTCGCGGTCGCGCACCATCCGGTAGACCAGCGAGAAGACCGGGCGCTCGTAGCGACGAATCAGCTCCCGGTATGCTTCGTCGCGGCCTTCCTGCGCCAGGACGACGAGATCTGCATCGGGGAGGTTGGAAGCGTCGAGGAGCCGGGGCATGCATTCGGGAGACACGTTCGGACGGCGGCCGATGTGCGGCGCCCGCGGTGCGTTGGCGAAGCTAGCGGCCTGCGGGTGAAGATCGTATGGCATTCCCTGCGGCTGGGTTGTGGCACGGGCCCGTGTCCCGCGAGCTTTGTGTACCAATGCCCAGCACACTCGATGCCGATCTCCGGCGCGCCGATGCGGCCGCCGCCGGCGGCGCGGAAAAGCGCGCGTATGTCCAGCAGATCTTCTCCGAGATCGCTCCCCGCTACGACCTCCTGAACCACGTGCTGTCGATGAACATCGACAAGGCGTGGCGTCGTCGTGCGCTGGAGGCGCTCACCTGGCGCGCGGCGCCGCAAGGCCGCTACCTGGACCTGTGTGCCGGCACGCTGGATGTGGGGGCGCAGCTGGTCCGTGAGGCGGAGTTCGACGGCTACGTGATGGCGGCCGACTTTGCCGAGCCGATGCTGCGCATGGGCGACGGCAAGGCGCCGCGGAACTCGCTCGGCCCGGTTGCGGCTGATGCGCTGCAGCTGCCCGTCGGTGATGGCGTGTTCGATGGTGCAATCGTCGCCTTCGGCATCCGCAACGTGGCGGCGCTGGATGTGGGGCTGCGCGAGGTCCGTCGTGCGCTCAAGCCTGGAGCCCGCTTCGTGATCCTCGAGTTCTCGACACCGCGCAACGCGCTGGTCCGCGCAGGCTACCAGTGCTACTTCCATTTCGTGCTGCCGACCATCGGCCGCATCGTGAGCGGGCACAAGACGGCCTACTCGTACTTGCCGAAGAGCGTGGCGCATTTCCCGGTCGAGGAGGAGCTGGCATCGCGCATGAGCGCCGCCGGCTTTCGCGACGTCACCTGGACGCCGCTCTCATTCGGCATCGCCGCGATTCATGTTGGTGTCGCGTGACGTTGGCGCAACAGCGACCACGGTCGCCCAATTCCGCCTTGACCGATTGAACGTGTCTCTTGATTCCCTGCAGGACTTCATTGCCGCGATCGACGGCATCGGCGAACTGGTTCGCGTCACGCATCCCGTGCGTGCGAAACTTGAGTTGTGCGAAATCGCCGACCGCACCAGCAAGTTGCCGGGCGGTGGACCGGCGCTGCTGTTCGAGCATGTGATCCTGGACAACGGCCAGCGCTCCGCATTTCCAGTTGCGATCAACCTGTTCGGGTCCATGACGCGCATGGCGCTGGCGCTCGGCGTACAGAATCTGGACGAGCATGGGGCGCGCATCACGGAGCTGATGAACCTGAAGGTGCCCGATGGATTCATGGCAAAGCTCGGACTGCTGCCGCGACTTCTCGAGGTCACGAAGTTTCCCCCGCGCGTGAAGAGTGGATCGCCGGTCTGCCAGGAAGTGGTCTGGCGCGGTGACGAGATCGACCTCGATCGCATCCCGGTGATCACCTGCTGGCCCGAGGATGGCGGACCGTACATCACGCTCTCGGCCGTCGTGAGCAAGGACCCTGCGCGCGGTATCCGCAACGTGGGCATGTACCGCGTGCAGAAGCTCGACAAGCGCACCGTCGCGATGCACTGGCAGCGCCACAAGACCGGTGCCGAGCACTTTCGCGAGATGGCCGAGCGCGGCGAGACGATGCCGGTGTGCATCGTGGTCGGTGCCGATCCGGCCAGCGTCTACAGCGCGAGTGCGCCGCTGCCGCCTGCGGTGGACGAGTTCATCTTCGCCGGTTTTCTGCGCCGCGACCCGGTGACGCTCACGAAGTGCGTGTCATGCGACCTCGAGGTGCCGGCGAACTCGGAGCTCGTGATCGAGGGTTACATCGATCCGCGCGAGGAGATGGTGGTGGAAGGCCCATTCGGCGACCATACCGGTTTCTATTCGGAAGCCGACCTGTATCCGAAGGTGCACGTGACCGCAGTGACGATGCGGAAGAACATGGTTTATGGCACCACCATCGTCGGCAAGCCGCCGATGGAGGACTTCTACCTTGGTCACGCGACCGAACGCATCTTCCTGCCGTTGCTCAAGCTCACGACACCGGAGATCGTGGATTACCACATGCCGGCCGAGGGGGTGTTCCACAACCTCGTGTTCGTGAGCATCGACAAGAAGTATCCCGGCCACGCCTACAAGGTGATGAACGCGCTGTGGGGGGCGGGCCTGATGTCGCTGGCGAAGGTGCTGGTCGTGGTGGACAAGGAGATCGACGTGCGCAACGTGTCCGAGACCTGGTGGGCGACGCTCAACAACATTGATCCCGAGCGCGACGTGCGCTTCACCATGGGCCCGGTGGACGTGCTGGATCATTCCAGCCGCGCATTCAGCTACGGCAGCAAGATGGGCATCGATGCCACGCGCAAGCTGCCGGAGGAGGGCTTCACGCGCCCCTGGCCGCGCGTGATCCAGATGGATGACACGACGCGCCAGTCGGTCGACACGTTCTACACGTCGCTTGGCATCGAGAAGGCGTGGACGCGATGACCATTCCTGGTCGCGAAGGGCAGACGTTCGCCGGGCCGTCGGCGATCGCGCGATGGTCGAGCTTCGTGAAGCTGCCGCACACCGTCTTCGCGCTGCCGTTCGCACTGACGGGTGTCGTGCTGGCAAGCCGCGAGGTGATGCCCACGGTCGGACAGGTTGGATGGGTGGTGCTCGCGTTCACCGCTGCACGCTTCACTGCGATGGCATTCAACCGCATCGTCGATCGCGACGTGGATGCGCGCAACCCGCGGACCCGCCTGCGCGAGATCCCCAGCGGTGCGCTGCTCGTGGGACAGGCGAAACTCAGCGTCGTCATTGCCGGCGTGCTGTTCATCCTTGCGAGCTGGATGCTGAACCCGCTGTGCGGCATGCTCTCGCCCATCGCACTCGCGTGGGTGCTGTTCTACAGCTACTGCAAGCGGTTCACGCGCTGGAGTCACCTGGTGCTCGGCCTTGGTCTGGGCATTGCTCCGGTGGGCGGGTACCTCGCGGTGACCGGGACCTGGAGCGAGCCGGCGTGGATGCTGCCCGTGCTGGCGATGGCGGTGATGACCTGGTCAGGCGGCTTCGACATTCTGTACGCGCTGCAGGACGTGGCCTTCGATCGCGCGAACGGGCTGTTTTCGCTGCCGGGTGCACTTGGCGCGCCGAAGGCGCTGCGCATCGCACGTGTGCTGCACCTGTGCACGGTCGTGCTGCTCGCGATGGTCGGTGCGGCCACGGCGTCAGGCCTGCTGTACGCGATCGGCGTCGCGGTGGTCGCGCTGCTGCTGGCGTACGAGCATTCGCTGGTGACGGCCGACGATCTCACGAAGCTCGATGCAGCCTTCTTCACCATGAACGGCGTGATCAGCATCTCGTTCTTCACCTTCGTGCTGCTGGAGCGCGTGTTCCACCTGCCGTCGCTCACGCAGCTGCTGACAGGTGCCGCGTGAGTGCACCGCTGCCGATCGTGATGGCGATCACTGGCGCATCCGGTGCGCCGTACGCGGTGCGCCTCCTGCATGCGATGGCAAATGTAGGGCAGCCGGTCTGGCTGATCGTGTCGGCGCATGGCTGGCGCCTGCTGCAATGCGAGTCCGGCATCGACGACCTCGCTTCGCTGCGCGCGAAAGTAGGCGAGGATGCGTGGGATGCGAACGTCACGGTGTTCGATGACAACGATCGCGGCGCCACGCCGGCCAGCGGATCGGCGAAGGTGAAGGGCATGGTGATCGTGCCATGCAGCATGGGCACCATCGCCTCAATTGCGGCGGGCACGAGCCGCTCGCTGGTAGAGCGCGCCGCCGATGTCGCGCTCAAGGAGCGGCGAACGCTGGTCGTGGTGCCACGTGAGACGCCGCTGTCGCGCATCCATCTCGAAAACATGCTCCGGCTCACCGACGCCGGTGCAGTCGTGCTGCCCGCGTCACCGGGGTTCTATCACCAGCCGGCGCGCATTGACCAGCTGGTGGATTTCGTGGTGCAGCGCATCCTGGACCAGCTGCAGGTGGACGTCGATATCGCGCCACGCTGGGGCGACGCGCCCGAGTGACCAACGCTCGTCACCTGATCGGCCTGGTGTCCGATACGCACGGCATGGTGCGCGCGTCCATCTTCGAGGCGCTGGCTGGCGTCGAGCGCATCCTGCATGCAGGCGACGTGGGGGCCGATGACGTGCTGACGGAGCTCGCGACCATTGCGCCGGTGAACGCCGTCTTCGGCAACACCGATGCGCCGGGCAATCCGCAGCACGCCGCCGCACTGGTGCTGACGATCGGCGGTGTGACGATCCATGTGAGTCACGGCCACGAACTTGGCAGTCCCACGCCCGCGACACTGCTCGCCGCGTATCCGCAGCAGGTGCTGGTCTACGGCCATACGCATCGACAGCTGATCATGGAAGTCGACGGGCGCCTGATCGTGAATCCGGGAGCAGCTGGTGCACGTCGGTTCGACCTTCGTCCCACGGTTGCGCGGCTCACGATCGAGCGCGGTGTCGCGCACGTCGAGTTGGTGCCGCTAAACTGATTTGCCGCGACACGGCGCGGGTCGTCGAGGTATGCACGTGCCGAATCAGAGCATCGGCGACAGCAGCCGCGCAGCACCCTCGAACAATCGTGCGCCGATGGACAGCGTCGTGAGCTCGTGAGCGGTGACCTCGCGCGCCATGGCCAGGTCGCGCGTGAACATGTCCGCCATGAGCGTCACGGGACGCTCGCCGTAGCACACGGCCACGACCTCGAAATTCAATCGGAGACTGCGGTTGTCGAGGTTGGCGGTGCCCACGATTGCCGCATCGTGGTCCACGACGACGGTCTTGGCGTGCAGTGCCGGTGGGCCGTAGGCATGAATGACCACGCCTGAGGCAAGCAGTTCCGGGAAATAGCTGCGCGCCGCCGCATCGGCGATGCGATGATCGCTGTTCCAGGGCACCAGCAGTCGCACGTCCACGCCTCGTAATGCAGCGCCGATCAGTGCCGTCTGCATCGACTCGTCAGGCACGAAGTACGGCGTCGAAATCCAGATGCGTTGCCGCGCCGACGTGATCGCGGCGAAGTACACGGCATGAACGGATTGCGGATGCGCATCGGGGCCGGAGGCGCAGATCTGCACCAGGTGCTCGCCCGCGCCGGTCAGTGGCGGGAGGTACTCCGCACCATCCAGTACGTGCTTCGTTGCATACTGCCAGTCCTCGAGGAAGGCGAGCGCCAGCGGCGCGGCAGCGTCACCGCGCAGCCGCACCTGCGTGTCGCGCCAGGCATGTGCTGCGCCGACCACGGTCTCGTCGTGGCAGTCGTCGATGTTCATGCCGCCGGTGAGCGCGGTCGTGCCGTCGCAGACCACGATCTTGCGATGCGTGCGAAAGTTCACGAAGCCGGGCCGCATGCGCGGGCCGAAGCGCGCCACATCTACCCCGGCGTCGCGCAACGGCGCGAGGTAGCCGCCGAGCCGCGACGTCCCGAGTCCGTCCAGCAGCAATCGTACTTTGATACCTGCCTTCGCGCGCTCGATCAGTGCTGCGCGGATGCGGCGGGCGACGACACCATCGTTCAGGATGTAGTACTCGAGATGCACGTGATGCGTGGCGGCACTGATCGCCTCGATGATGGCATCATATGCGGCACTGCCGGTGTCGAAGAAGTCGAGCGCCGTGGCGTTCAGCGGCGGCGATTGATTGGTGCCTGCGGCAACGGCGGCCAGACGTGACCCGGCGAGACCCAGCGCGTCCACGGCCGATGCGCGATTCGGTGTGGCGGGGATGTCACGTGCGCGTTTCTCCGACCTGACGATGATGCGACGACGACGCTTCCGATCCAGCCGGCGCGGACCAACGAAGTAGTAGACCGCCAGCCCGAGCAGCGGCAGCGTGGCGAGGCTCACGATCCAGGCCAGCGTCGCCAGTGGCGGCCGGCGCTCCGTGAGGATGTATCCCGCGATGACCACCACCCAGACAAATTCGATCGCCAGCAGCCAGTCCGGCAGGGTGATGAAGCTCATGCGCCGAATGCACGCAACGCCTGCTCCGGCTCAAGGGTCCGCGCAAACTCGTCGGGGTGACGCTGGAACCAGCTCGAGAGCAGGAGCAACTCGTCGATCTCGTGTGTGGGAATGATGCGCGTGGGACGGTCCGGTTGGTGGAAGATACGACGCGACCACTCGGCGAACTCCAGCTGCTCGCGACGGCTGACCGGCAGCTTCAGGTCGGCACGCACCGTGCCACGCTTGACCAGGTAGACGCGTGTCTCGTTGCCATGCCCGGTCACGGGGTACGCGAACGTCAACGTCTCGACCGCGAACCGGAGCCGCTCGAATTGCGCGCGCAGCCGCTCCAGCCGGTGCAGCTTGTCACGCACCTGGCCGGCGCGCTCGAACTCCAGCGCCTCGCTGTGCGCGAGCATGCGCGCGCTGAGCGCCTTCATCGGCCCATCGCCGCTGCCATCAAGGAATGCGCGCGCGAGGGCGAGTTGCGTGGCGTACGCGCTCTCGGTGACGGCCGCGACGCATGGTCCCAGGCACTTCCCGATCTCGTGCCGGATGCATTTCGGTGCACGCGGCGTTGCAATCACCGGCAGCTCGGCCTGATCGCGGAAGTGCATGCGCACGTCGTTGCTGCAGTCGCGCAGGCCGAGCAGGTCGCTCAACTCGCGCAGCGCATCAGTCACGCGCGATGCGCTGAGGTAGGGCCCGAAGTACGTGCCCCGCTCGTCGCCCGATGCATCACGGGTGACCGTGAGCTTGGGCGCAAGTCCGGCCGTCATGCGCACGAAGCAGTAGTGACGTGCATCGCGCTTCATCATCCAGTTGTACCGCGGCCGCAGCTGCTTGATCAGCCGCAGTTCGCGCAGCAGCGCCGCGAATTCGCTGGGCTGGTATTCCCACTCGATGCGCGCCGCACGCCACAGGATGCGTGCGCCTTTGTCATGCGGCCATTCGGCGCGGAAGTAACTCATGAGGCGCGTGCGCAGCTGCTTCGACTTGCCGACGTACAGCACCGAGCCTTCACCACACAGGAAGCGGTACGTGCCCGGTCTGTCCTGCGTGCCCGCCTTCACCAGCTCGCGCAGTGCATCGAGGTCGGTCACCGGCTTCCGCTTGCCCTTTTGCGTTCGCGCGGCGGCTGGTCCGTCACCGGTGTCGTTCAGCAGCACGTTTTGCGTCACGTCCAGCATCACGTTCTGCGTCACGTCCAGCGTGACGTTCATGCCCACGTTCATGTGCGCGGCAGGCAGTACCGACGTTGCGGCGGCATGTGAAGCCTCCAGTTCGGCGAGCGTGACGGCCCGTTCCACGCTCAGTCGCTCGTCGCTCCGTCCACGTGCTGCAGGTGTCGCGCCGAACAGCGCGAACAGGTCCCGCTGCCCGACCGGTTGGGTCTTCATCGCTGGCAGCGCCAGCAGAACACCGTCGTACGTCCGTCGATCGCACTGCTGTCCACCAGCGGCGTGGCGCAGCGCCCGCATGGTGCACCACCGCGCCCATAGGCCTGCAGAAAAGGAACGAAGCCACCGCGCCCGCCGCGCGCGTCCACGTAGTCGCGGAAGCTCGTGCCGCGAAGGGCGATGGAGGCCTGGAGCACGCCGCGCACCGAGTCGAGCAGCGTGGCTGCTTCGCCGGCGGTGATCGAATCCGCCGCTCGCGACGGATCGATGCCTGCCATCCAGCACGCCTCGTTCGCGTAGATGTTGCCAATACCCGCCACGACCCGCTGATCCATGAGCACCTTCTTGATGGCCTGCCGCGACGTCCGAAGAGAACCCGAAAATCGCTCGGCGGTCAGTGCCAGGTCAAGCGGCTCGGGCCCGAGCGGGGCGAGCGCGCTGGCCAGCGCATCGGCGGACAGCAGCGCGACGGTGCCCAGTCGGCGGATATCGCGGTAGTGCAGCACGCGCCCGTCGTGCAGCCGCATGCTGAGCGCGATGTAGTTCCGGTCGCGTGCCGAGATGTCGTCCGGCGTTCGCTCGACCAGCAGTGCGCCGGTGAAACGTGGCTGCACCACAAGCGAATCACCTGAATCCAGCTCCACGATGATCAGCTTTGCGCGGCGCCACGCGCGAACGATGATCGTGCCGGGCAGTCGCGACATGAACTCGTCCGGCGTCACGCTGCGCAGCACGTCTCCCTTCTGCACGGCCGCACCCGTGATGCGCGCCCCAGAAAGCATGGCGTGCAGGTCGCGGGCAATCGTCTCGGTTTCCGGAAGCTCAGGCACCGCGTGCCAGTGCGCGCCACCCGATGTCGCGACGAAAGAACGCGCCGGTGAACTGCACCGACGCGGCGAGCGCGGTGCTGCGCTGCTGCGCCGCGGTGAGTGTCGCGCCGGTGGCGGTGGCGGCGAGCACGCGGCCACCGCTGGTCGTCAGCGCGCCATCACGCATCACCGTGCCGGCATGGAACAGCCATGCGTCCGCTGGCATGGCAGGCACCACGATCGCATCACCGCTGCGCGGCGTCGTCGGATACCCCGCTGCGGCAAGCACCGTGGTCACGACGGCCTGCGCGGGCACGAACACCGGCACCGGCGCGATGCGTTCGCCGCGCGCGATTTGCAGCATCACGCGCAGCAGCGGCGCATCGTCGGCGAGTGCCATGAGCACCGCCTGTGTTTCCGGATCGCCGAAGCGGCAGTTGAATTCCACCACGCGAGGGCCGGTCGGCGTGAGCATCACGCCACAGTACAGCAGGCCGCGAAACGGCATGCCGCGTTCGTGCATGGCGCGCAGCGTCGGTGCGATGATCGTGTCCATCACCTGCGTGATACCGGCGGGTACGCTGCCATCGCGCCAGGTGTATGCCGGATCGCCCGCGTCGGCCGGGCAGTACGCACCCATGCCGCCGGTGTTCGGGCCCGTGTCGCCGTCGCCCACGCGCTTGTGATCCTGTGCGGCGGGCAGCGGCACGGCGGTCTCGCCATCGGTGAGCACGAAGAGCGACAGTTCCTCGCCCGTCATGAATTCCTCGATCAGCACCTGGGCACCAGCGTCGCCGAAGATGTTCTCCTCGAGCATCGCGGTGATCGCGGCGTCGGCCTCCGGCAGCGTCATGGCGACGACCACGCCCTTGCCGGCAGCGAGGCCCGAGGCCTTCACCACCACCCGCCCGCCGAGCTCCCGCGCCGCCGCCCGTGCGGTCTCCACGGTGATGTGCATCGACGCGCGCGCCGTCGGTACGCCGGCCTCGCGCATCAGCGCCTTGGCGAATGCCTTGGACGTCTCGATCTGCGCCGCGGCCGCCGTTGGCCCAAACACGGGAATTCCCTGTGCAATGCAGGCGTCGGCGAGTCCTGCGGCGAGCGGCGCCTCGGGGCCCACGATCACCGCGTCGACCTGTTCGTCCTGTGCGAGTCGCACGAGGCCCGCCACATCCGATGCCGACGTCGACACACAGGTGGCGAGCGCCGCGATGCCAGGGTTGCCCGGCGCGGCAAGCAGCGTGGCATCGGGCATCTCGTGCTTGATGCGCCATGCGAGGGCATGTTCGCGGCCACCGCCGCCTACGAGCAGAAGCTTCATCCCGCGCAATTTACCATGGCGCGCCACGAGTCCCGCGGACCGTCAGCCGCCGGCCTTCCGCCGGAATGCATCGGCCGCGCGGGCGAATGAGTCGCCGACCTTGCCGAAGGTCTCCTTCGCCTGCTGACCGTAATAGTCGGCCGCGCCGCGCACGTCCTCGGCGTAGGTGCTTTGCGTGCCCGTGCCGTCGCGTCGCGCATACTCACCGGCCAGGATTCGCGCGTAGGCGCCGCTCGCGACCCAGCGCTGCAGCTCGGCCGCGCGCACGGTGTTGAACGGGTGCTCGCGCAGCGCGGTGTTGATGGCCTTCAGCACCGAGTCCCAGGCACTGCCTTCGCTCTCGTACTCGGCCGCCTGCTTGAGGAACGCAT
>JACMPK010000038.1 GCA_014377535.1 Gemmatimonadaceae bacterium | reverse complement strand
CTGATGCACATCAACGCGTAGACGTAGAACACCATCAGGCCCAGTGCGACCAGTGGAGAGTACTGCGGCTGCAGCGTGACCGGATTCACCTCGGCACGCAGGCGTTCGCGCAGGGCGACCGACGTTTCGTCGGCTTCGCCAACGCCGTAGATCGTGCCCATGGTGCTCACGAACACCTCGCGCGCGGCGAAGCTGGCGGCGATGGAGACGCCGATCTTCCAGTCGTAACCCAACGGGCGCACCAGTGGCTCGATGATCTTGCCGACATGACCGAGGGCCGAGTTCTCAAGCTGCATCTCGTGCGCCCGATTCTGGTCCAGGTTCGCGGGCACAACGGTCTTCGGATATGTCGCCAGCGCCCAGAGCACCACGCTGCAGCTCAGGATCACCGTGCCTGCGCGACGCAGGAACATCTGCGCGCGATGCCAGACGTTGAGCAGCAACGTGCGCAGGTTCGGCAGGCGATAGGCCGGCATCTCGAGAATCATGGGACGCACGGGACCGCGAAGCAGCGTGCGCTTGAACACCGCCGCCACGAGTAGCGCCGTCACCGTGCCAAGCAGGTACATGAGCAGCATCGTGACGCTTTGCAGCGTGAACAGGCCGCCCAGCAACGCGACCGGCGGCACGAATGCGCCGATCAGCAGCGTGTACACCGGCAGTCGCGCCGAGCAGCTCATCAGCGGCACCACCATGATCGTGGCGAGTCGGTCCTTCCGCTCCTCGATGGTTCGTGTGGCCATGATCGCGGGCACGGCACAGGCGAAGCCACTGATCATCGGAATGAAACTCTTGCCGTGCAGCCCCACCTTCCGCATCAGGCGATCCATGAGGTACGCGGCGCGGGCCATGTAGCCACTGTCCTCCAGGATGCCGATGAACAGGAACAGCATCGCGATCTGCGGCAGGAACACCAGCACGCTGCCCACGCCGCCGATCACGCCATCCACCAGCAGGCCGCGCAGGTCTCCCTCGGGCAGCAGGTCGCCGACCGCATTACCAATCTGCGCAATCGTCCACTCCACGCCCGACATCAGCGGCTGCGCCCAGGTGAAGATGCCCTGGAAGACCATCACCATCACGAGAACGAACAGCACTGGCCCCCAGATGCGATGCAGCACGACTGCGTCGATTTTGTCGCTGCTGGTGCGCGCGCCGGCGTTGTGGTTGATGACCGTGCGACCCACCACGCCGCTGCTCCATCCATAGCGCAGTTCGGCCTCGATGCTGCGCGGGTTGAGGCCCGCCGCCGCAACCGCGATGCGCGCCTCGTCGACCATGGGCGCAATCACGTTGCGCGAGTCACCGTACCACGATTCCAGCTTTGGCACCGCCAGCAGACGCAGCGCATCGTGCGTGGCGATCATCGGCGTCGCGCCATGCGCTGCGAGCACCTCAACCAGCGGCGCAACGGCCTCGGCCACCTCGGGTGAGAGCGTGAACGGGCGCGATGGATGCGGCTGGTCCAACACCGACACCATCGCCTTGCGCAGCACGTCCAGCCCTTCACCACGCGTCGCGATCGTCGGAATGACCGGCACGCCAAGTTCGTGAATCAGCGCGACCGCATCGACCTCGACACCGGCATCCGCGGCCGCGTCGATCTGGTTCAGCGCCACCACGGTCGGAATACCCAACTCGAGCACCTGGCTCACGAGGTAGAGATTGCGTTCGAGATGCAGCGCGTCGGCCACCACCACGACCACATCGGGTATCGGTTCACCGCCGGTGCCGCGCATCACGCCAAGCGCGATCTCCTCATCGGGGCTGGCCGGCGACAGCGCATAGCAGCCCGGCACATCCACGATGGTGACCTTCTCGCCATGCGGCCCACGCATCGCACCTTCCACGCGCTCCACCGTGACACCGGCGAAGTTGCCGACTCGCTGGCGCATGCCGGTGAGGGCGTTGAACAACGTGCTCTTGCCGGTATTCGGGTTGCCCACCAGCGCGACGCGGATGCGGCGCTGGCTCGCATCGACCGGCGTTGCGTTGCCGGAAATGGGAGCGAATGACGTGGACATCGGTTGTCAGTGCGGCGTGAACCGCGCCGCGCTCAACGCGTCGGGAGGACGGTGATGCCGGCGGTGATGGCGGGGCTCAGGGCCAGCCGCGACCCGCGGACGTCGAGCAACATGCAATGACGCGCATCCACGATGTTGATGCTCGACCCTTCCATGAGGCCGAGTTCACGCAGGCGGCAGGCTTCGTTCTCTCCACAACCCAGCGAGACCACTGTGGCGGACGCACCGGCGACACAATCGCCCAGACGGCACGCCAGCGGTGCTCGCGGAGCGCTCGCAGGTAGCGTATCGAAGACTGACAGGGCGACTGACTTCACGGTGTGCTCTAGTTGAGAATGGTTCTCAGATGCCTTAAAGAACAATACACCGCACGTTCAGGCTCGGCTAGAGCAATCACCCGGAATTCCGAGTGGCGCTGTCTCAATTCACCGATTCACGCCGCTGCAGACTCCAGGATTACCACCGCCGCCGCAACAAGCTCGGAATGCGTGAGCGTGAGATGCATGGCAATGACGCCCAGCTCGCCCGCTCGTTTGGCGGCGAGTCCGTGGAGGCGGAGTATTGGCCGGCCATCGATCGGCGAGTTGGTGACTTCGATCTGCTGCCAGTGGATGTGGCGTGCCTCTTCCGAACCAGACAGTGCCTTGTACGCCGCCTCCTTGGCCGCGAATCTGGCCGCGAAGTGCCGCGCGGGCTCGGCGCGATGATCGCAGTATGCGCGCTCGCCGGCGGTGAAGAGACGTGCTCTGGCACGTTCGGGATGACGCGCCAGCACGCGGGCG
The DNA here is from genome assembly GCA_014377535.1 of Gemmatimonadaceae bacterium. Taxonomy (GTDB): domain Bacteria; phylum Gemmatimonadota; class Gemmatimonadetes; order Gemmatimonadales; family Gemmatimonadaceae; genus JACMLX01. Next base: position 176 of record JACMPK010000038.1, on the reverse strand, counting down.
ATCCGGTCGATGTCCGCCAGATCCATTCCGAGCCCACAGATCACGCGCCGCCCCGCGACGAACGGCCGCTGAGGACCCGTCGCCAGAGGGTCCCCTTGGCGCCGCGCGAGTCGCAGAGCACCGGCACCATCAACGTCCAGACATCGTCGGCGGCGCGAAAGGCACGCTGCACGAGG
>JACMPK010000037.1 GCA_014377535.1 Gemmatimonadaceae bacterium | reverse complement strand
CGGCAGCTACTGCCGGATGAGTGAGGCGTGGCCGCGTCAGGTATCGGACACGTGCCACAGAAGCGTCGACATGGCGGTGGCTGGTGGCCGCACCAGCCAATGCAAAACGACACCATTGCGTGCTGCGCCTCGATCCAGCTGGTGTGGTACGTCGGATCCTCGATCGGCGCGAGCTGCTTCGCGACCTTCAATGGACGAAACGAGTCCATCATGACCGCAAGCTCCTTCGTCTCCTTCTGCCCGATACTGGCCTCGGCACGGCCTGGATGCGGCCCGTGCGGAATGCCGTCGGGATGGTGCGTGATGGCGCCGAACTCGATGCCCTTGCGGCTCATGAAATCCTCGGAGGCGTAAAAAATCACCTCGTCGGAGTCCACGTTGCTGTGGTTGTACGGCGCCGGAATGGCGTTCGGGTCGAAGTCATACGGCCGCGGACAGAAGGAGCAGATCACGAACCCGTCGCCCTGAAAGGTCTGGTGCACCGGCGGTGGCTGATGCACGCGCCCCACGATGGGCTCGAAGTCATGGATGTTGAACGTCCATGGATAGAAACATCCGTCCCAGCCCACGACGTCGAACGGGTGATGGTCCAGGATGTACTCCTGCAACGCGTCGTACTGCTTCACGAGGATGCGGAAGTCGCCCAGCTCGTCGTACGTCTTCAACTCGCGCGGCACGCCAAAATCACGCTCCGAATAGGGCGCACCCTCGATCAGTTGCCCGAACTCGTTGCGGTAGCGCTTGGGCGGCCGGACATGGCTGCGGCTCTCGTGCACCAGCAGGTTGGTGGGGCCGGCTGCGTTATCCAGCTTCCAGCGATGCATGATGCCGCGATGAATCACGACGTAGTCGCCTGCACGGTACGGCAGGTCGCCGAACTGCGTCTCCAGCGTGCCCTGGCCCTTTGCCACGTACACCACTTCGTCAGCCTGCGCATTCCGGTAGAAGTGCGCGTCGATCTCGTCCGGCGCCACGTAATACATGGCGATGTCGCTGTTGAACAGCAGCGGCACGCGATCGAGCGTGGGACTGCCGCCGCCGGTCAGTCGCGAGGTGAACCACTTGCGGTGCTTCAGCGTCTCGTCGGTGTCCGCCTCGAGCGCCATGTCGCGCAGGCGACGCACGCTCTTGACGGTCGTAGGCGGATGGACGTGGTACAGCAACGCCGATGTGCCCGTGAAGCCTTCATGGCCGACGAGCTGCTCGGAATACAGGCCGCCATCGGGACGACGATGCACGGTGTGGCGCTTCTGCGGAACGCGACCCAGCGAGTGATAGTACGGCACATGAACCTCTGGCTCGGAACGATGGTGGTGCAGCATGACCGTCATGCACCGGTGACGACATCAGCGCACGGCGAGGGAGAGCGTGCCCAGGCCGGGCGCGGTCGCGCGAATCCAGCTGCCGCCGGCAATCGGGGTACCCTGCGGCGTACTTCCGTGCTCCACTGCGTGCGCCGGTTCGTGCTGTGGAAAGATGGTGAGCAGATCGCCGGGGCGCAGCGTATGCGTGCGGAGCGCCTCGCGCGCGAGCGTCATGAACGCCGAGTCTGCGGGTGCCGGCACGGCCTGCTTCGTGTCGGGCGTGCCGTGCACATCCAGCGGTGCGACAAGCGTCAGCATCAGCGACTCGGGCCGACGCCGCGGCACGGCCACGAACGGACCCACCGCACCGGGCATCAGCATCGGCGCCCCATCAGGGCCGGTGTGCGGCCAGCCGATCACGAGCACCGATCCGCTGAGCGCCTGCTCCAGCTGGTCATCCGGGCAGCGGTGCGTGGCCTCGATCATCTCACCTACCACGGCTGCCAGCCCCACCCGGGCGCCGGCCGCCTCGATCCGGCCCAGATGACCACCCGGTCCATGAAGCGTTGCCGGATCGGCGAAGTGCGGCGCGGTGCGGTCACGAACGCGGATCACGCTTCGCACCAGCGGAATCGGTGCAACAAGGTGCACATCACCCACAGCGAACACGGTTCGCGCCGCGCCGTGCACAATTGCCCCAGCCGTCTGTCGCAGCATGGCAAGACGCTCGAACGCGTCGAGGGCGTCGTTGATACCGAAGTGCGCCAGGTCCACGACCTGCTGCGCGTCGGGCGTGAGCAGGCCGACGTGCACGGCATCACGCGCGCGCGGGATGAACGACACCAGGCGCAACGCGCTCAGCCGCGCACCCTGTTCAGTGGCCGGGCCGCTCACGGTGCGCCTCTCATGCCGGCCAGCGCAGTGCTCAGAGGTTGCCGCGCAGCGCCTGCTCGCGCTCGATCGCCTCGAAGAGTGCCTTGAAGTTGCCCTTGCCGAAGCTGCGGGCACCCTTCCGCTGGATGATCTCGTAGAACACGGTGGGACGATCCTGCACGGGCTTCGTGAAGATCTGCAGCAGGTAGCCGTCAGGATCCCGGTCGACGAGGATGCCCAGATCCTTCAAGGGCGCCAGGTCTTCCTCGATCGGCCCGACCCGATCGAGCAGCGTGTCGTAATAGGTCGTCGGCACCTTCAGAAAGTCGACGCCGCGACGCTTCAACTCCGACACTGTGTGCACGATGTCGTTGGTGGCGAGGGCCAGGTGCTGCACGCCCGCGCCGCGGTAGAAGTCCAGGTACTCGTCGATCTGGCTCTTCTTCTTGCCGGCGGCGGGTTCGTTGATGGGAAACTTGATGCGGTCGTTTCCACTGGCGACCACCTTCGACATCAGCGACGTGTACTCAGTGCTGATGTCCTTGTCATCGAAGGTGATGAGGTTGCGGAAGCCCATCACGTCCTCGTAGAACTTGACCCACGTGTTCATCTTTCCCAGCTGCACGTTGCCGACGCAGTGGTCCACGTACTGGACACCGACCGGCGTGGTCACCAGCTCGGAACTGCGCGGCTCGAAACCGGGCATGAAGACGCCGGTGTAGTCGCTGCGCTCGACGAGGGTGTGGATCGTCTCGCCGTAAGTGCAGATCGCGGCCGTGATGACCCGGCCATGTGCATCCTCGGAGATCTTCGGCTCGGCCCACGACTTT
>JACMPK010000036.1 GCA_014377535.1 Gemmatimonadaceae bacterium | reverse complement strand
GATTCAGCCGAATTCTGTCCCCCGATCGCCGCTGACAGCCACGCACCGAGAAAGAAGATGCGCCGGTTCTTCTGGATCCATGGCAACGTGTCGAGTGACGGTACCACGTACTGCTGCGTCAGTGCGGCCTGCTCGGGATCATGGAACGCGCGGAGACTCGACGTGACCCACTCCTCGTTCAGCGTACTGTCGGTGAACCAGCGCGTGTAGTACGCCTGCTTCGTCGCGGCGCCCGGCACGGCCGCACCGGCCACGAACGCGAGCCGCCTGCCTTCACTCGTGGAGTCGCGCACGGTCTCGGCAAGCCGCCGTTCCAGTGCACGCGGATGCGCCGCAGCGGTGAGACGCGTGACGATCGCCCAGCGTGTCGGCGCGCGGAGCGCCAGGCCGGCTGCGCTGTCCGCGTCGAGCCATGCATCCAGTCGCGCGAGTGCGGCAGGTGACCGTGCCGCACGAATGAGCGCATCCAGCTGCGACTTGCGCTGGCCGTACCCCAGCGTCGTGTCGTTCGCGCCAGCAAGCAGCACACGCTCGAACACGGCAGGCAGCGAATCACTCGCCACGTCACTCTCGTACCGGCCCAGCGCCACAGCGACGCGACTTGTGAGCGTGGCAGCAATCTGCTCGTCACGCTCGGTTGGCAGTACACGCAACGCCGCCGCGACGAAACGCGAGGGGGCGAGTTGCGCCTCGCGGACCAGGTCCCACAGCGCGCCCCACAACATTGCACGCAGCAGGTCGTCGCGCACCGTACCGACGTTCTGCTCGATCCACTGCACGCTCGCCGCATCGGGCAGCACGATTGCGTAGCCATGATCGCCATCGTTGGCAAACACGAATGCCGGCGTCTTGAGGCCGCGCGCCGCGACCACGACGGTACGATTCGCCGTCATCTCAACCGGGATGCGTACGGCGGGTGCATCGGCGTAGTAGAGCAGCACCGAGACGCGCATGGGCCAGGCCGCCGGGCCGGAGATCATCGGCTGCGCCGGCCGCTGCGTGAGGACGAGCTGGGTGATGCGGCCATTCGCGCTTGCCACCGACTGCTCCACGATCGGCATGCCCGGTCGCAGGATCCACTGCGCGCCCCACGTCGTGAGGTCACGCTTCGCCGCACCACCCACCGCGCGCAGCAGGTCGCGCCAGGTCGCATTGCCGTACGCATGACGCGTGAGGAAACGGCGGATACCCTGCTGAAATGCCGTGTCGCCCACCAGGTAGTTCAGCTGCCGCAACACGCCTGGCGCCTTGTTGTAGACAATCGGGCCGTAATTGCTCTTTGCCTGCTCCAGGTTGTTCAGCGACTGCCAGACCGGTGTCGTGCCTTCCGTAGCATCGGTGCCGTAGGCAACCGGCTTGTTGTTCAGGTAGAAGGTCTTCCAGGCATTCGCTGTCGGCGTCATGTCGGCCTGCATCTTTGCCGCCATGTACGTCGCAAAGCCCTCCTTGAGCCAGAGGTCATCGAACCAGCGCATCGTCACGTAGTCGCCGAACCACTGGTGCGCGATCTCGTGGTAAATCGTGGCCTGCCGGCCCAGCGTCTGCGCGATGGTGGGCCGCTCGCGGTAGATGAAGCTCTGCTCGTTGTAGAACACCGCCCCCGGATGCTCCATGCCGCCGAACGGAAATGCCGGTGCCAACAGAAAATCGTACTTGCCGAAGGGGTACGGCACACCGAACCAGTCACCCAGCCAGCGCAGCGCCTGCGTGTTCATGGCGATCAACGTGTCGGACTCCGCTTCCTTCAGTCGTGAGGCGCGCAGCAGCATGCGTACATCGACTGGTGGCGCATTGGGTGCGATGGCTTGCGAGCGCGTCACCGACGTATACGGACCGGCCGCGAAGGCGATCAGGTATGTGCTGATCGGCTGCGTTGGTGCAAAGTGATGCGTGACCTGCGACGCCACTGTGTCCGCATGCGTCGCCGCACCATTCGCCAGCACCGCCCAGCGTGCCGGCGCCGTGATGCGCAGCGTGACGCGTGCCTTCAGGTCCGGCTGGTCGAAGCAGGGAAAGAGCAGGTGTGCGTCCGACGGTACCAGCAGGGTGTAGAGATAGTCCTCGCCATCGGCAGCGTCGCGCGAGCGGATGATGCTGGCACCCGCTGCCGCGATGGGCGTCTCGAATGTCACCCTGATCGTATTTTCTCCAACGCGTGCATGCGACGCCGGAATGCGCAGGTGCGCACGATTCCAAAGCGCCGGATCATTCACCGGAAGCGCGCGACCGTTCGCGATCACCTGCGTGACGGCGAGCCCACGGAAATCCAGGATCACCTCGCGCGCTGCGCGCTGCGTGAAGCGCACGACGACGGTGCCGCGCGCCGTATCGGAACGGGTGACATCCAGCGCGAGGTCGTAGTGTACGCCGCGAATGTGCGACGCGCGCTCCATCGCCAGCACATGCGGCACACCGGGTGCCAGGCGCGCATCTGCTGCGACCGATGGCGAGAATGCCAGTGACGCGGACTGCGCGCTGCCCTGCCGCGCGACAGTGGTCAGGAGCAGGGCCCAAGCGGCAAGGGCGCGCCTCACGGCGCTACGATTTCCGGCAGCGTGATCACCGGCTGCCCACTGGCACGGCGCGCCGCGTTCAGCTGCGCGAGTCCGGTGGTGCGCATCGCAGTCCAGCGGGACATTGCCGTGGTGCCGAGTGCGCGCGATGCAGTACAGGCCGCGACCTGCACCGCCGTCGGCGCCACGTCGGCACCCTGCATCGCGTTCGCGGCCGACATCATCGCCGTGGCCGCGCCAGCAAGCGTTGGTGATGCCGCACCACGCCGGCGCGCCCGCGGCCGACCTGCCGCCGATGCGGGTGCCAGTGAATCCAGCCGTGCGGCGAACGCCTGCTCATCGGCGCCGGTCATGCCGTTCAGCGCTGTCCGCAACGCGCGGGCCTGCCGCTGCGCGGCATGCGCTGCATGCGCACCCGTCCACAGCTCGCGCGACAATGTCGCGAGCTGCGTGAGAGCCGCAGGCGACGTCTTCACGCGCGGGTCCAGCGCGAGGCGCATCGGCTGCGTGTAACGCGTGCCGTCCACCGTCAGGCGCACCGTGTACATGCCCGGTGGCGCCCATGGCGACTCGATGGTGGGATAGGTCGCATGCGGCACCGCTCCCTTCGCCTCTTCGTCATTCACCTCGGTCGCGCTTTGCATCGGCAGCGGATCGAGCTGCAGGTCCCAGCTGAAGCGATGCATGCCGGCGGCCGTCGAGAGCCGGATCGGCTTCGCCTGCCAGTACAGCGGCACGTTGCAGAACGGTGCGGTCGGTGTGGCCTGGCAGACCTTGTCGTAGGCCACCGGATCCGTCGCGGGATGCGGCTCGAGCGCGAGGTCGGCGCTGGAGTAATGCCGGACGACGGCACCCGCCGCGTCCACGATCTCGAGCGTCACCGGCGCCGATGCGGCTGTCGCAAGCCGATAGTCGATGATGCCGCCGGGCAACGGATTGTCGCCATGCGGCACATCGATGGGCCACGGCGTGGGATCGTTGCCGGCGAAGCGCACACGCACCGCCGTCGTCGGCTTGAAGAGGTACGCCTTCGCCGCCGCACGCGACTCGGCGGCCTGCCGCAATGTCGTGATGTTGTCCAGGATCCAGAAGCCGCGACCATGCGTGCCGATCACGAGATCTGCGCACAGGCAGGTGCTGTCGTCCTTGACCTGCAGGTCGCGCACGGCGATCGCCGGCATGTCCAGGCGCAACGATTCCCAGTGATCGCCATCGTCGTACGACACCCAGACCTGTCGGTCCGTTGCAGCGTACAGCAGGCCCTTCTGACGCGGGTCCTCGCGAATGGAGTTCGCTGCAGCACCGCCGGCGATGCCGGTGTTGATCTCGGTCCACGTCTTCCCGCCGTCGTGCGTGCGGATGAAGTGCGGGTTCATGTCGTCCAGGCGCAGCGTGTTCGCGGCGGCGTAGGCCGTCTGCGAATCGAAGTGGCCGGCGTCCATGTTGTAGATGCGCGTCCACGGCTTGAGGCCGGCGGGTGTGACGTTCGTCCAGGTCGCGCCGCCGTTCATGGTCACATGCACTGCGCCATCATCGGTGCCCGTCCAGAGCACGTTCACGTCACGCGGCGACAGCGCCAGCGCCGTGATTGCGCCGGCCGGTGCCACCGTCACGCTGCTCGCATACATGCCGGCACTCGCGGGCACATCCCACGTCTGTCGCGTGAGGTCACCGCTGATGCGCGTCCAGCGCTTCCCGTGATCCAGCGTTTTCCACACCGCGTTCGAGGCGTAGAACAGCATGTCCGGCCTGACCGGCGAGAAGTGCAGCGGCATGGTGCGCACGTTGCGGCTGAAACCTTCCATGTTCGGGCCGACATACGTGGTCTGCGCCGTGCGCCGGTTGTACAGCGACACGTTGTTGCGCATGCTGCCGAACACGAGGTCGGGATCACGCGGATCGGGGGCGGCGACACCGTACTCCTGGATGTTCACCGGATGCCAGTCGTGAAACGTGATCATGCCGTCATCCGACCGGCTCGCGACGCAGGCCGATCCCGAATCCTGCTGACCGCTGCAGACGCGATAGGGAAAGGCGTTGTCGGTAGTCACGTGGTACATCGCTGCCGTGGGCTGCGTGTAGAAGTTGCTCCACGACACCCCGCGGTTGGCCGAGATCACGGCGCCCTGGTCCGAGACCGCAATGATCACCTGGGTGTCGGTCGGGTTGATCCAGATCTTCTGGTAGTCGTCGCCCCCCGGTGCGCCGCGCACGGCGGTCCACGAGTAGCCCGCATCCTCCGTGCGCCACATCACGACCGACGCGCTGTAGACCACGTTCTCGTTCTTCGGATCCACGTACAGCGTGGGCAGGTCGCCGCCGCCGATGCGCGCCATTGGACGATTGTCCGTCATGCGCCCCTGCGCACTGGGCATGCCGGGCATCTGCACCGAGATCGCCCAGTGCGCGCCGGCATCGGCCGACTTGTAGAACGCGACTGTTGCCGGCGTGGTGGCACTGGGCAGGCTCGCGACGGCGGCGTACAGCACCCTGGGGTTGCTGGTCGCGATGGCGAGGTTGGCCTGGTTCAGCGTCGGCAGGCCGTTGGTGAGCTGCGTCCACGTGGTGCCGCCATCCACCGACTTGAACACGCCACCCGCGCCGCTGAAGCCCTGGCCCTCGATGAAGCTCTGCTGCTGCTGCCAGAGTGTCGCATAGAGCACGTTCGGGTTCGCCGGATCCATGCGGATGTCGTTCGCGCTGGTGTATTCGTCGCGGAACAAGACGCGCTCGAACGACTGGCCGCCGTCGGTCGAGCGGAAGACGCCACGCTCGGTGTTGGGACCGTACGGATGCCCGAGCACCGCCACGAAAAGCCGGTCCGGATTGCGCGGGTCCACCTCGATGTGCGCGATCATCTGGCTCTGGCGCAGGCCGAGGTGGGTCCAGGTCGCGCCGGCGTCAATCGATTTGTACATGCCGTCGCCCACTGCGAGGTCAGGGCGGATGATTCCGGCGCCGGTGCCCACGTAGATCACGTTGGGGTTCGATGCCGCCACACCAATCGCCCCGATGCTGCCTGTGCCTTCCTTGTCGAACAGCGGCACCCAGTTGTTGCCATAGTCGGTGGATCGCCACACGCCGCCGTCGTCGAAGCCGACGTAGGCGACGTTCGGCTGGCTCGGGACCCCAGCCACAGCGCGGGCACGACCGGCGCGCACCGGGCCGATATGACGCCAGTGCATGCCCGACGTGATGTCAGCCGGCTGTTGCGCGAGGGTGAGCGCCGGAAGCGATGCAGTGCAAACGAGCGCGACGAGGGCATTACGAAACAGGGACGAGCGCACGAGGACCGATCCGGTAGGGAGACGGGATGACGACGGTTCAGCGAGTGGTGGTGCCGCCGGAACATGCGCTGCTGCACCGTCGCTGTCGCGCCGCGGGTCGTCTCGCGTGCCGTCGGGCCCGTGGTGTGCCGATGTCTTCTGAATTGACCTGTTCCACGAGCAGCGGGCCAACGGATCAATTTCCGGCGTGCTGGGGCGCCAGGGTTCCGGAACGCGTCGGCTCGCGCGACGCTGGCACGACATCGGGCACGCGTCGCGCTCCGATCATCAGGATCAGCGCCGCCACGATCAACGTGCCCATCGCCACGGTCAGCGTGGTCGCGTGCGCAATGCCGCCGAGGATTGGCGGGCCGACCATGAAGCCGACGTAGCCGATGGAGCTGACCGACGCGATTGCGGCGGCCCGGCTGACACCTGGAATTCGCGTTGCCGCGTTATACAGAATCGGCACGACGGTCGCCAGGCCGACACCCACCAGTGCAAAGCCGGCGATGGCCGCCCACGGCCGCGCCACCAGCAGCACCAGCAGCATCGCCGCCGCTGCCAGCGCGGGACCGGCCAGCAGCATGATGCGCTCGGAGACACGTGCGCGCACCGAGTCACCGGCAAATCGCATCAGGGCCGTCGCGCCGGCAAACGCCACATACGCGAGCGCCGCACGCTCCTGTGGTGCGCGCAACTCCTGATTCACGTACAGCACGCTCCAGTTGTACATGACGCCCTCCGCCAGCATGCCGAAGCAGATCAGCATGCCGATGAGCAGCAGCGTCCCCTTGGGCCAGGTGAAATGCGCCTGCGCCACGTCACGCACAGGCTGCGCGGCCAGCATCCCGCGCGAATGGAAGGCGATGCTGCCCACGACAAACGTGCCGACGCAGGCGAGCTGCACCGATGGCGCGATCGCTGCGCGAAGCATGGTCGCGGCCGATGCAGCGCCGATCATCGCACCCAGGCTGAACATGCCATGAAAGCCGCTCATCACCCCACGGTTGCTCAGCGTCTCCAGCGTGGTCCCCTCGGCGTTGATCGCGACATCGAACACGCTCTCGCTCGCGCCGAGCAACAGCATTACCGGCAGCAGCGTCCAGACGCCCGGCATCACCAGCGAAAGGCCCAGTGCCAGGCAGAACCCGGTACCCGCCAGGACCGACGTCATGCGCGCGCCAAACGCGCCGACCAGTCGTCCAGCAATGAACAGCGTGAGCAGCGAGCCGATGCTCGTGGAGAGCAGCACGAGCGCAAGCATCCGTTCGTCGAGCGCATAGTGCGCCTTCACGGTGGGCACGTGCACGCCCCAGACGCCGACCACGAAACCAAGGTTCAGAAACTGTGCGCGAGTCGCCCAGCGGGCCCTCGACAGCTCGGATCTAGGCGCGCGGCTGGATTGCGGAAGAACGGCGGACATGACGACCGTCGGTCGCTGAAGGTGGCGAGGAACACGAGTGCACGAACCTGCACGAATCTGCACGTTCGTGCAAGTGTGCGAGATAAAGATCGTGTAACTTTCGCGCATGGCACATCCCAAGACACCAGGCACGGCTCAGTCTGACGACAGCCCGCGATTCGCTCAAGAACGTCAGGCCCGCATTGCAGCGACTCTCCGCGAGCAAGGTCGCGTCGAAGTTTCGGCACTGGCCGCCGAGTACGGGCTGTCAGAGGATACCATCCGCCGCGACCTGCGGCTGCTGGCGTCGCGTGGACTGGTGCAGAAGACGCATGGCGGCGCCGTCGCGCTCTACACCACCGCGCTTCCCATGGCGCAACGCGTCGACGTGCGTGCGACATCGAAGCGCGCCATCGCGCGGGCGGCAGCCGAGCGGGTGCATGCGCACCAGGCGCTGTTCATCGATGGTGGAAGCACGGCGCTCGCGCTGGCGCAGATCCTCGCCGCGCCCGATGCCCCGCGTCCGCTGACGATCATCACCCCCGCGTTCGATGTGGCGGCACTGTTCGCGAACGACCCCACCGTCCAGCTCGTGCTTGCGGGTGGCACGTGGAGTCACGAGACGCGCGAATTCTTTGGCGATCAGGCGCAGGCGACGATCCGCGCACATCGGGCGGACTGGGCGTTTCTGGGCGCCTGTGCGCTGCATCAGCGCGCAGGGCTCACGTCGTCATTGGCGGGTGACGCGCAGGTGAAGCGCGCGATGATCGAGTCGGCGGCGGCGTGTGCAGTGCTCGCCGATGCGACCAAGCATGACATGGTCGCGCCGTACGCGGTGGCGGACCTGCGCGAGATCGATTTGGTGATCAGTGATGCAGGACCGAGCTGGCTGGCGGGGACGGTGCCCGAGGTGGTGCGGGCGGTGTGATGGCAAGGCACAGCGTTCTGGATAGACCATGATCCGTGGCCGGTCAGGCGAGACCTGGAGGTAATCGGTGCGCAGATGGGCGAGAGCATACCCAGGATAGGCCAACGGCTCCACGAGGAGGCGCGGCGTGCGGCGACTGCGTCGGATCTGGTCCTGATAAGGCGTGCGAAGGCCGGCGGTGAAAAGCATTTCGCAGTACTCCGCCCAGTCGTGCAGGGTGAGTATCTCGCAGTACGGTCGGGTATCGTCCAGCCGTGGAGACCAGAACATCGCGTCCAGCGTGTACACACGTCTCCGCTGTCTGTCGTGCGGTGCGG
>JACMPK010000035.1 GCA_014377535.1 Gemmatimonadaceae bacterium | reverse complement strand
GGCGGGCCCCGGCCGGTCGAGCGGGTGCTGCGGGACGACGCGACGCGCCGGACGACGATCCGCTGCTGCTGCTGCTGCTGCCACGAGCGGCAGGTGCGGCGTTACCGGCCTTCCGTGCGGCCTTCTCGGCGGAACGCTGGCGGTCGGCAGCCTTCCTGGCGCGGATCTCCTTGATGCGCTCGGCGATCGGGACCTCGAACACCTGCGCCGTCTTCGTCGTGTAGTCGAAGTCCGGCAGCGTCACGCGCGGCAGCCGGCGACCGACCGCCTTCTCGATCGCGCGCACATCCGCTTCCTCTTCCGGTGACACGAACGTGAATGCGTCGCCCGTGGCCTCGGCGCGGCCTGTGCGGCCCACGCGGTGGATGTAGTCCTCCGGTTGTGCCGGCACGTCGAAATTCACGACATGGCCCAGGTCCGCCACGTCGATGCCGCGCGCGGCGACGTCGGTGGCGACGAGCACGCGAATGCTGCCGTTCTTGAAGCCGTCCAGGGCCGCGACGCGTGCCGACTGCGAGCGGTTGCCATGAATGCGCGCGGCCGCGACGCCATGCTTCTCCAGCAGCTCGAACAGGCGATTCGCGCGATGCTTGGTGCGGGTGAAGACCAGTGCCTCCTTCATGTCGCCGCGCTCCAGCAGCTTCACGAACAGCGCGGGCTTCAGGTCCTGCGCCACGGGGTAGAGCGCCTGCGTGATGCCGGCGGCCGGTGCGGGCTTGCGCTCCAGGTTGATCTGCGCGGCGTCCTTCAGCAGCTCCTTCGACAGCTGCACGATCGCGTTCGGCATCGTGGCGCTGAACAGCAGCACCTGCTTCTTCGCGGGAATATGCGACAAGATGCGCTTGATGTCGGGCAGGAAGCCCATGTCCAGCATGCGATCCGCCTCGTCCAGCACCAGGTGCTGCACGCCGGCGAGCGATGCGTACGACTTGGACATGTGATCCAGCAGCCGACCCGGCGTGGCGACCATCAGGTCCACCTTCGTGCGGAATGCATGCTCCTGCGGACCCATGCCCACGCCGCCGTAGATCGCGGCACTCGTCAGCGATGTGTGCACCGAGAGCGCCTGCGCCGTTTCCAGCACCTGCAGGCAGAGCTCGCGCGTGGGCACCACGATCAGCGCTCGCGTCGCGCCCGCCTTGCCTGCCAGCATGCGATGCAGGATCGGCAGCAGGAAGGCGGCGGTCTTGCCGCTGCCCGTCTGCGCACAGGCCAGCACGTCACGACCCTCGCGCGCTGGCGGAATGGAATCGGTCTGGATCGGCGTAGGCCGCGTGAACCCCAGCTCCTTGATGGCCTGCATGAGGGCCGCGTCAAGCGACAGGGACGCGAACGTGGGAACGGCCACGGGAGCTCGGGACAGGAGAGATGACACAGGTGCCCGAGGCAGTGTGCCACCGGACCGTCCAAGATAGTCGCCTCAGCCCCGCAGCGCGGCACGACGGCGCCTGGCGGCCCGCAGTGCGGCCTGAATTCCCTCGGTCAGCTGCGACAGCGTGTACGGCTTGTCGAGCACCAGTTCGATTTCAGCGGCACGCAGCCGATCCTCGGGCACACGACCCGCAAACCCCGTGCTGAGGATGATGGGCAGCAGCGGACGCAGCGTGCGCACGTGCTCGGCCAGCGTCAGTCCGGTCATGCCCGGCATGGTCTGGTCGGTGACCAGGATTGCGATATCGTCGAAGTCGTCGAGCAGGTCCAGCGCCGCGCTCGCGCTGTCGGCGGTGATGACGCGCATGCCGGCGCTCATGAGTCCGCGCTCGGCCGCGCGCAAAATGCCCGGCTCGTCGTCCACCAGCAGCACCAGCGCGGCATCCGGTGCAACGGCGATGCGATCGCGCGGCGTGATCGCCGTCGACACGACCGGTGTCGAGAACATCACGCTCGGACCTTCCACCGGTGCGGAGGCGAGCCCGAAGAGCAGCTCGAAGTGCGTGCCTCGACCTTCCACCGAATCCACATGCACCGATCCGTGATGCGACATCACGATGCCGTGCAGCACCGCCAGCCCCAGCCCCGTCCCTTCGCCGATCGGCTTGGTGGTGAAGAAGGGCTCGAAGATGCGCTCCCGCACCGCGTCAGTCATGCCGGTGCCAGTGTCACGCACGAGCAGCCGCACGTACAGGCCCGGCATCAGGTGCGGATGACGCGCCGCGTGCTGGCCGTCGTGCAGGTTCACCGTCTCAACGGTCACGCGCAGCATGCCGCCATCGGTGGCGCGCATGGCATGTTCGGCGTTGCTGCACAGGTTCAGCAGCAGCTGCTGCATCTGCGTCGCGTCGCCGTTGATCCAGGCGTCGCCGCTGCGCACCTCCACCAGCAGCTGCACCGTGGACGGAATGGTCGCGCGCAGCAGCGTCTGCGTGTCGGTGATCAGCGCGGCAAGGTTGATGCGCGCATGGATGGGCAGTGCACGGCGCGAGAAAAGCAGTATCTGCTTCACGATGTCGCGCGCACGGTCGCAGGCGTGCACCACCGCCGTGTGTGATTCGTCGATCGCCTCACGATCGCCATCGACGACGGCGAACTGCGCGATCTCGGTGTTGGCGCGAATGATCGTGAGCAGGTTGTTGAAGTCGTGTGCCACCCCACCGGCCAACGTGCCCAGTGCCTCCAGCCGCTGGCTCGCGAGCAGCTGCGTCTCGAGCTCGCGTCGTTCGCTCTCCAGTCGGCGCGTGTGACGCAGGTCACGCAGCTGGTAGTGCACCAGTTCACCGCTCTCCAGCGGGATGCGCGTCCGTTGCAGCGCGACCGGTACCATCGCGCCATGTACCGTGAGCACGTCCGTCTCCACGGACAGGTCGTCGTGCGCGATCGCCGCGTCGGCGTCGGCTGTGACACGCTCCGTACGCATACCGACGAGCATGCGATCATGCCCGTCGGCCAGCAGCGCCACCGCCGCTGGGTTCGCAGCCACGATTACCTCGCCATCCGATAACAACTGCGGGTCGGCGCCACTGTCGAACAGGCGGCGAAACCGCTCCTCGCTGGCCTGTACGCGCTGTGCTGCATCCTCCGCGCGACGCGCGCGCTCGAGGAGAGCGGCGTTGCGGCGCCGGAGGATTGCATTGAAGCCGGTCACGAGCACGAACGTCGTCAGGCCAACGACAAAGGCGAGGAACCAGCGATCCGCGCCCGCACCGTCGACCGCAGCCATGCCCGCCTCACGGACACGCTGCACCATGGTGTCTGCCGCGACCGGCGGTGTCGCGGCACCCGCGAACAACGCCAGCTGTTCGTGAACGGGGTGTGGATCGGGCAGGGACATGGCGGCGATATGTGCGAGAAGCAACCAAAGACCGTCAGCGTACTCAGGCAATATGCAGAGTTTGCCACCGGCGCACTGTACAGCCTTCTCATGGCTGGCTGGCGCCGAAGTGACCTGCTGCTACCGCGGCAGCAGGCCCTCGTCGCCCTCGTCCTCGTCAGCCGGTGTCTGCCCGTCGGCACCCGCTGCCTCGGTCGGGCGCACGATCAGGTAATTGCTCGGCGGCGTCGCGCCCAGCAGGTGCTGCACGAAATAATCCCAGCGGCGACGGATAAAGTACGGCTCGTTCAGCGAGTGCGCACGATTCGGTGCAATGATCAGGTCGAATGTCCGGTTGGCCTTGATCAGTGCATCGACCATCTGGATCGTCATCGCCGGGTGCACGTTGTCGTCCATGTCGCCATGCATCAACAACAGGTGACCCTTCAGGTTGGCCGCCATCGACGCGTTGGCCTCGACCGCGAAGTTGTCTGTCGTGCGCAACGTGTCGCGGCGCATGAGCCCCTGGTACTTTTCGGCCCAGTAGATGTTGTAGCTGCGATTGTCGTGGTTGCCCGCGCCGCTGACGGCGACCTTGAAGAACTCCGGATACTTGAGCAGCGCATCGGTGCTGGCGAAGCCGCCCCCCGAGTGACCGAAAATGCCGACACGGTCGATGTCGATGTAGCCATACCGGCTGGCGAGCTGCTTGATCGCGGCCATGTGGTCGGGCAGACCGTTGTCGCCGAAGTTGCCGTAGTAGCTGTCGTGGAAAGCCTTGCTGCGCAGCGGCGTGCCCATGTGATCGATCTGCACGACCACGAAGCCCAGTTCCGCAATTGCCGCCGGCTCGCCGCCCGCCTTGTATGACCAGGCGCCGACCGACCCGACCTGCGGGCCCGGGTAGATGTTCGAGATGATTGGATAGCGACGTGTCGTGTCCAGGTTCGACGGCAGGTACATCACGCCGTAGATGTCCGTCACGCCATCACGCGCCTTCACCGAGAAGACGCGGCCACCCTTGAATCCCGTCGCGGCCAGCGCCGAGGCATCCGCTGTCTCGAGCTTCTTGATCACGCGGCCCGTCAGGGCGTCGCGCAGCACCGACACCGGCGGCACCTCGATCCGCGAATACGTATCGACGATGTAGCGACCGTTCGGGCTCACCGAGATGCGGTGCTCTGCGTCCTCGGTGGTCAGGCGCTGCAGGCCGCTGCCATCGAAGTTCACCGAATACAGCTGCGCGTAATAGAGAAAGGCGTCATTCTCGCGACCGCGGCCCGTGAACCAGACGCGCTTCGCCTTCTCGTTGACGGCGACGATCGTACCAACCTGCCACGGGCCTTCGGTGATCCGGTTTTTCAGCTTGCCCGTGGAGTCGTTGCGATACAGATGGCCCCACCCATCGCGCTCCGACCAGAAGATGGTCTCGCCATCCTCGGTCACGTAGGTCGGCGTGGGATCCACCGGATTGCCCGATTCCACGAAGGTCCTGGCCGAGTCGGCGGCCAGGCGACGCACGGCGCCAGTGGCCGCATTCACTTCGAGCACCGCGGCGACCTTGGAGCCGCGCGACATCGTGGTCAGGTAGGCGCGCGTGCTGTTCGCATTCCACACCGAGTCGCGCGACGACAGGTTCCACGACGCCTGTGCGGGTGCCGGATCCAGCGCCACGCGCACGTTCGACCTGCTCTCGCGATCCAGCACGTGAAAGCCTGGCTTCGGGATGATCGTGTCACCCGGCAGCGCATACGGCTGCGAGAATGCGCGCGGGCGTTGCGACGTGTAGCTGATGTACGGCATCACGGCCACACCGCGCGAATCC
>JACMPK010000034.1 GCA_014377535.1 Gemmatimonadaceae bacterium | reverse complement strand
TCGTCGCGGCCGATGAAGTCGGCGGTGAAACCAGCGACGAGACGCGCCGGTGACGCAGCGAGATCACCCAGCGTGCGCAGCCTGTATTTCGCGGCCGTCTCGCGACGCACCGCGATGGCATAGCCGTTCTGGAAACCGAGTGGCGGCAGCCAGTGCACGCCGAACCGTTGCAGGCTGCGGCTGGCGACATGCGCAAAGGCGGCACGCGGATCGGCGCGCATTGCGGGCGTGACCGTATCCGACAGGATGGCAACGAGCCCCGTGCCGACATATTCCGGATAGACATCCACCGCGCCGGTGCGGATCGCGGTGAACGCCACCTCGGTCGCGCCAAGTCCCATGCGGCGCTGCACGGTGCGCCCCGAACGTTCCAGCAGCTGCGCGAACATCTCGGCCAGCAGGTACGACTCGCCGAAGGGCTTGGACGCGACCACGACGGGACGCGCGGCAACTGCTTGAGCGTGCGACGAAAACATTGGCATGCACGCGAGTGCCGCGGCGACGACGATCCTGCGGCACAGGGTGACGCGCTGGTTGACGCGCAGCCTGATGTTCTGGTCGACGCGCTGGTCGATGCGCTGATTGACGCACAAGGTGACGCGCCCGACCGCACGAGTCGTCTGCTGACGCATCAGCCCACCAGCACGCGAGCTGCCGCCTGCGCACGCGCCAGCAACTCGGCCACATACGGCGTCGCAGGTGATGTGCGCAGCAGCGCGATGGAGGCGACCTGCTCGATCTTGCCCGCACGCATCACGGCAATCGCATCAGCCAGGCGCGCCGCCTCGCCCAGGTCGTGCGTCACCATCACGCAGGTGAAGCCGATTTCCGCACGCAACATGGTGAACGCATCGAGCAGTTCGTTCCGTGAGATCGCATCGAGTGCACCGAACGACTCGTCGAGCAGCAGCACATTCTGCGACGCGGCCAAGGCACGCGCGATCGCGGCGCGCTGGCGCTGGCCGCCGGACAGTTCGTGTGGCAGTCGCGCGCCGAACGTCGAAGCCGGCAGTCCGCACCGCTCCAGCGCCTCGCGCGCCGCGCGCAGGGGATCGACCTGTCCGTTGAGTCGCGGCACCAGCGCCACGTTCCGCTCCACGGTCCAATGTGGCAGCAGTCCACCACTCTGCGGCACATAGCCGGTGCCACGACGCAACGCCACCGCGTCCAGCTCGCGCACGTTGCGCCCGTCGATCGACACCGTGCCCGCATGGGGCGTGACCATGCGATTGAAGCAGCGCAGCAGCGAGGTCTTGCCTGAGCCACTTTCGCCGACGATCGCCAGCAGCGTTCCCGACGGCACCTCGACCGAAACCGACTCCAGCGCCTGCACCTGACCGTAGCGCAACGATACGTCGCGTGCCGTCAGCGTTGGCGGGCGTCGTGCCATGGCGGGTGCGGAGGTGGTGCTCACGGGCACAACATACAGCCGTCGCAACTGGTGCAGCGCCTGAAGCGTGGAGCGGCACCTCCACGGCACTGCGCGGTAGCGCGGTCACCGCTGTCGGCACGAGCTTTGTGCAGCCGTCGCGGCACGCCGCCGCCACCTCACGCTGCCTCAGGAACGTCGTGATCGACATCGTGTTGTACCACCCGGAAATTCCGCCGAACACAGGCAACGTGATCCGGCTCTGCGCAAACACCGGCGCGCGCCTGCATCTCGTGGAGCCGCTGGGCTTCAACTTCGAGCACAAGCAGCTGGAGCGCGCCGGCCTGGATTACCTCGACCTCGCCGAGGTCATGATTCATGCCGACTGGCCGACCTGTCGCACGCACCTGGGCGAGGATCGCCGCTACTTCGCCTTCTCGGCGCGCGGCACGACACGGTACACCGACACGCAGTTCGCATCGGATGACGTGCTGGTGTTCGGCCCCGAGTCGACCGGCTTCACCGATGCGATGCTGGCAGAGTTCGCGCCCGCGCATCGACTGCGCCTGCCGATGCTGGCCGCACGTCGCAGCCTGAATCTGTCCAATACCGTCGCCATCGTGGCATACGAGGCGTGGCGGCAGCTGGGGTTTGAAGGCGGAGTGTGACGAACGACACGCTCGCCGTAATGCCGGATGTCTCGTAAGTTCTGGCGACCGGACACGACACGCCGTCCGTCGTTCTCGCTACCCTTGACTCCGAGCGGCTTCCTCATGTTTCTGCTGCGATTCGTCACACTCCTCTGCCTTGTTGCGCCGGTCGCGAAGGCGCAGAGTGCATTCGTGCACGTCCTCAGGGGCGACACGATCGTCATCGAGCGGTTCACCCGCACGCCGACGCGCCTCGACGTCAGCATGACGATGAAGGGCGGCGCACGCCAGGTGACGTCGAGCCGCATTGCGGGCAACGGTCACCTTGGCGCCATGACGCTCGCCGCGTACGCCTCGGGTGCCGCCGATGCCTTGCCAGCCGTTGAAGCGCAAGTCGAGCTGACTGGCGACACCGCGATCGCGAGCATGCGCAGCGGCGGCGCACCGGCACGCATCCAGCACATCCCGACGCGTGCAGCGGCGCAGCCGATGCTGAGCAACTCGTTCGCGCAATTCGAGGCGCTCGTCATGGCGGCGCGGCGCGCACGCACTTCAACTGCGACGCTGACCGGCTTCTTCGTCACCGGTGGCGCAACCGTGGACGTCGCCTTCAGTGGCCTGCTCACCGATTCCGTCTCGATGCAGGTTGCATCGGTCACGATGTGGCTCGTGAGCGACACGGCCGGTCAGGTGATCCGTGCCGGCGTACCGTCACAGGCGCTCGTCGTCACGCGAGTGAATGGACTCGCCGCATCGAAGATCGCGATGGGCAGGCCTGCATACCCGGCACCCGCCGGCGCTCCGTACTCTGCCGAGCAGGTGACGGTGCCCACGACGTTCGGGCACTCGCTGGGCGGCACGTTCACGAAGCCGGTGGCCGCACGCGGGCGCCTGCCCGTTGCCATCAGCATCACCGGCAGCGGCGCGCAGGATCGCGACGAATACATCTCCATCCTGCCCGGGGGCTACCGCCTGTTCCGGCAGGTCGCAGACACGCTGGGCCGGCGCGGCATCGCCATGCTGCGCATGGATGATCGCGGGTACGGTGAGTCGGGAGGCAACTACGCCTCCGCAACCAGTCGCGACTTCGCGAACGACATTCGTGCGGCCATCATCTACCTGCGCACGCGTGCGGATGTCGATACCACACGCATCTTCCTGGTGGGGCACAGCGAAGGCGGCATGGTTGCGCCGATGGTGGCGGTCGACGAGCCGGCGCTGGCTGGCATCGTGCTCATGGCGGGCCCGGGACGTACCGGTCGCGAGATCCTGCGCTTCCAATCCGGCTTCCGGATCGAGCACGACACGACGCTCACGCCGTCGCAACGTGCGGCGGCGCTGGCCGGCGTGAACGGTGGCGTGGATGCCGAGATCACGCGGACACCATGGTTGACGTTCTTTGCCGCACACGACCCCATTGCCACAGCTCACAAGGTGGCGGTGCCGGTGCTGATGGTGCAGGGTGGCGACGATCAGCAGGTGATTGCCGCCGAGACGCCGCTGCTGGAGAAGGCGTTCCGAGACGGCGGCAATCGAGACGTCACGGCGCGTGTGTTTCCTGCGCTGAACCACTTCTTCATTCTGCAGCCGGGCGGCGACCCGGCAGGCTACAGCACGCTCGCCACCAACCTCGCGTCGGCCGAGGTGCTCGGCGTCGTCGCCGACTGGATCGCGATACGCGCGACGCGCGTTCCGTCACCCTGAGTCGACTCACCGTTTTGAACTGCACCGTATTCCGCGCGGCACATGCAGGATTCAGATTCACACACATTTTTTCCGTATGGTCATCATGTCCGTATTTCGCCGGTCGTACCGTCGCATCACGTTCGTTGGCTTGGTCGCCACACTGCTCTTCACCGGCGCCCTCGCCGCGCAGGGCCCGCTCGCGCGGCGCATTGATCCGGCCACTCGGCGAGCCGTGGTGACCGCGAATCCGTTCGCGCTCTTCGCCGAGTACATCGCCGGCGACATCGAGGTCCGCGCGACGCCGTTTCTGACCGTCGGCGCAGGGGTGAGCTTCAACCAGATCGATGACTACAACAATTACCGCGCCGTCGAGCTGAAGGCGCGGTACTATCCGGCGGAGCAGGCGCTGCAGGGGCTTTCCATCGCAGCGACTGTCGGTGTCTCCACGGCGAACGCCGAGTCACGGTATTCCTCTGGTAGTTACGGCTTCACTTCATTGTCGGGCAACTTCAGCGAGCGTGTCACACGCCCGTCATTCGGCACGGAGCTCAGTTATCAATGGATCGTCGGGCCATCGTCACGCTTCGTGGCCGTCGTCGGCGCTGGTGTGAAGCGGATGTTCGGCAAGGAAGGCAACTTCGATCCGCTGAACGTCCCCGTGCTTCCGACGGCACGCGTGAACATCGGGTTTGCGTTCTGACGCAGCAGGCAGGAGGCTGATCGCGTCCATGTCGACGTGGTGCGTGACTGAGGGCTGACGTGCAATATGCTTCGGTGATACTCTCGTCTGGTGCTGTTGACGGCCGCTGCTTCAGTGCGGCTCGTGCGTTGTGCAGCAGCTTTCCCACACACCTTCTGCCCCGATCTCATGCGATGCGTCGTGACTGCAGCGCTGCTGGTCCTGTCCGTGGCGACGAGCGCGCAGGGGCAAACTGACCTGCGCTATCCGGCGAGACCGGAGCCGACGACCGTCATCGGGATCAATCCCATTGCGCTGGTGCTTGGCGCGGTGATCGGCGACTTCGAAAAAACCATCCGCCCCGCGCTCACGATCGGCATCGGCGCGTCGGTGCTGCCCAGCTACCTGAATCGGTATCGGGCAGCGGAGGCCAAACTGCGGTACTACCCTGACGAGCATGCGCTGCATGGGGTGTCGCTGGGGCTGACCGCGGGCATCGTGACCCAGGAATTCTCTGATTACAGCAGCACGTCCAACGGTGTGCAACGGACGAATATCAGTCCGTCGATCGGCACGGAATTGAGTCATCAGTGGATACTAGGAGCAACGTCGCGCTTCGCGATGGTGGTCGGCGCCGGCGCAAAGCGGCTGTTTGGCAGCAACTCGAATCGGTACGAAGGCACGTTCGGCGGGGGCACCGTGGCGACCTTTCGCGTGAATGTGGGCGTGGCGTTCTAGACAGGCGCGCACGACCACCGCACGCCCGAGTATTTCCGTGCGACGCGCATTGCTCACCAGCGGCGCTAGCTGTAACTGCTGAACCTGCCAGTCAACGCCTGCGGGCCGTGATCAGCGCCGCGATCTCGTCGGGGCGCGGATTCACGAAATCCAGTCGCACGCGACCGTCGGCCATCGTGCTGACCACGGCGGGTATCGCACTGTTCGTGAGCATCCAGCCGGCCGGCAGCACGACGGCATTGGCGGGGCGGCCGAAGCTGCGGTCCCAGACGAGTTCATCGTGCACCACAGAATAGCGTACCGGATCAGTGTACGTCTCGAACATGCGCAACCGCACACTGGTGCCCGCGACCACCGGCGCGAAGCGAAACACCACGACTTCGGTCTGCGGCGTGAGGTCCGGCACCGAAAGCCCGGCCTTCGTGACGGCCGCACCCATCAGCGTTTCATGCACCAGCGGTTCGCCGGTGTCGAGGTTCATCGCACGCGGGTTGGACACGGTGCTGCCGGCGCGGACCACGTTCAGATAGGTGCTCGTGCCCGCCCGCGACTCGGTATAGTCGTGATACAGGTCGAAGGCATGCGTCTCGGGCTGCTGCAGGAAGTAGACGATCTCGCGGTCCTGGTGGGCGCGGTCGGTCAGGCGCGCTGCAACACTCGACGGCGCGGGCGCACGTGTGCGTGCGGGCACGGCGCGCAGGATCACCGCAGCTTCCGACGGCGTGTTGTTCCAGAAGCTTATGCCCACGCGACCATCCGCCTCCTGCAGCACCTGCGCAGGGAAGCTGGAGGCCAGCAACTCGTAGCCGGCCGGCAGCACCACCGCATTGCGCTTGATGCCGAGGGGACGCGTGAACACGAGGGTATCGCCACGCGTGAAGTAGCTCGCGGCATCCTCGTAGGTCTTGAAGATCAGTACGCGCTGTTCGCCGCCATCGGCGGGCACCGGTCGCGCGAGCGTCACGCGGATGTACGTCTGCAGGCTGTCACCGCGCACGCCACCGGCACGCGCTGACTCGGCGCCGACTTCCTCGAACGCCAGCGCCTTGCCCGAGGCACGATCCAGCACGCGCTCGTCAGTGGCGATGCTGCCCTTGCGGATCGGGTTGAAATAGTGAACGGCACCCGGCGTGGTGGCAGTCACCTCGTAGATGATCCGGAACTTGCCCGATCCGGGCGCCAGCAGTTCGTAGCGGGTGTACGCATCCGCCTCCGTCTGCCGGGCAGGTGCGGTGGCCTGTGCGTGCAGCGTTCCGCCGGACGCAGTCGTGACGAGCGTAGTCGCGACGACCAGTGCGGCAATCTGACGAGCGGTTCGCAAGCGATGGCCCCGAGGTGAAAGTGTCATGGCACACGAACGGGCTGGAGGAGGCGTGTGTTGGATGAGACATCGAAGGGGCCGGACACCGTGCTGGTGTCCGGCCCCTTCAGACCTGCGCGATCAGCCGTTCACCTGATGTCAGAAGCCACGAACGTGGATGGCGACCGACCTCCGGTACACCGTGCCTGCCGGCAGCGGCACCGTGTTGCTGACTTCCGTGATGTCACAGATGCGCGGCGCCGTGGTGCAGCGCGCCCCGGGGCTGCAGACACCGGTGTTGAAGCTGAGCTTTGCCCCATCCGGATTCGACAGCGAGCTGAGACGCATCATGATCGCGCCGCTGCCGCCGACAAGTGCAGGGCTGAGCTTGAATGTGACTGGCGTCCACTCCGAGTTGTTGCCGCGGAGGTTGGTGTTGGCGGGGTAATTCGCCGTCGCCGCGCCGAACGATCCGCGCTGCACGCCGAGTTGGAGCGAGTAGAGATTTGAAGCATTCGCGCGGCCTGCCGCCGACACGTAGAGCGTGATCTCGCTCACCGTGCGACGTTCACCTGGATCCGGGATCCAGAAGGCGAACGGCTTGCTCGGATCATTGAACGGGTCGCCACTACCGGACACCAGGCACTGGTTGATCGTCACCGGCGAGAGGCTGCGGCCTGTTGCCGTGAACAGCACCGATGCGGCACCCAGCGAGGCACGCAAATCGTTCGCTCCTGGTCCAACCCTCCACGACGTCGACGCCGTGCCATCGGCACCGGTGACGGACGTCGGCGGAGTGGCGAGACTGGTGCTGCTGCCGCCGGCGACCCAGGTGATGGTCTGGCCGCTGACCGGGTTGCCGTACACGTCCACGACCTTCACCGTGGGCAGGATCGGGAGTGCCGTACCCTCGTCCGCCACCTGCAGGTCACCCAGGGTCTTCGTCAGTCCATCTGCCGCGGGGGCTGCAGCGATGATGTTGAAGAGCGTGCCGCTCGTGGTGACGGGGTTGCCGAACAGATCGGCGGCTGCGCTCAGCTGATAGCCGATGGCGGCGACAGTGATCGACGGCGCCGCGAACACGGCCACACCGTTCACCGCGTTGGCTTTCAGCAGTGCGCTGCCCGCAAACGCATTCTTGTTCAGCGTCAGCGTCACCTCGCCGGTGTAGCCGTTGGCGATCACGCCGTTGCCATCAACCGCGGCGACCGACACCGGGATGGCTGCGCCGGCGACGATGTTCTGTCCCGCGGTGGGCTGCACATCGATGCGCAGTGCCGTCGGTGCCTTCGCATTCGCCGCGAAGTCGATGAAGTTCGCCGTGAACGTCACACCCGCCGGTACGTCACCGCCAATCCCGACTGCGGCACGCACACGATTCAGCACCGGCTGCAATCCGAGAGTCCAGCACGCCGTTGCACTCCCGTTCACGCGGGTCAGCGTCACTGCGGTGCCAACGAACGGCCCGCACGGAGCCGTCTCCGTCCGTACGGCCACGCTTCCGCCACCTTCCGTGACGCTGAACGTGACCGGTGCACCCTGGAGCTTGGTGCCCAGCGCGGTTTGAATTACAACGGTGGGGCGGCAATCCGCTGCCACGCCGTTGCCAATCAGGGCGTCGGTGGTGCAGGTCGGTGCTTCAGCATTCATCATGATTTTGAATTCTGTCGCAAGTCCACCCTTGCCGCTCGTAGCCGACAGCAGCGGATCAACCAGGCCGAAGGGGCTGAACTCGGTGGCCAGGCCACCCTTGCCGCTGGTACCGAACATGTTCGTCGCTGCGAAGGCCACACGCGGTGTGAACAGCGAGGCGACCTGACCCAGCAGCCCTGACAACCCGCCACCCAGCTTGCTGGCGAGGTACGCGTTGGTGCAATCCAGAAACGACGCGTCAGCAGCGGGCGTGATCTCGAAGCCAGCTGTTGCCCCGTGACCAACGCGCAGGCGATCACTCAACGCCACATCCAGCGTATTCGGCGCGCACAGGCCGATCACGACCGGCTTCAACAGCGGGAGGTTGCCGTCCGAGAACTTCGAGAAGGTGTAGAAACCGCGATACTGGTCGAGCTTCGTGACCAGCGGGCCAGAACCAGGACCCGTGCTGGTGAACGGGATCACCTGCACGGTCACGAGCGTGGGCTCGCCGACCGGGTTTGCCGCGAACTTCACTGCGGCCAGGCCGTCGTCAGCCGTCAGGATCTGCTCCTGGTCCGCCGGAAAGATCAGACGGCTGTTGTTCGGGTTCGTCACCACGAACGTGAGGCCTGCGTAGCACGACACCGTGTTCAGGAACGTGCTGATCTGCAATGCCGAGCCACCCAGTCCCTTCTGGCTGTTCTTGCGCAGCGTGAACTCGATGATGTCGTAAGCCTGCACCTTTGCGCCGGGGATGTCGCTGCTGGCGACCAGGCGTGTCAGCGTGCGCACCTTGCCAATGACAGAATTGGCATCCGGTGATCCGGCGCCGAACGCTGCGATGGCGAGCTGTTCGAGCTGCGCCGGCGTGGAGCAGGCTCCGGGCACCGGCGCGACACTCAGGTTCGTGCCAGCCGACTGGCCGGCGATGACCGGCGCGGGGTTGGTTGGCAGAAGACTGGTGCGGGCGTCGCTGCTGCAGGCGCCAAGGGCAGCAAGCCCTATGGTCGCGAGAAGTCGCGAGAGCGTGTTGGTACGCATATGGTGTTACCTGACCCGTGGGTCCGTGCTTGAGGTGAATGGAGCGGTCCGACCGTCGACGGCGTGACGCGCGTGCTGCAGCTCTACGACTCGTGCGCCACAGTGCAGGAACGTCCTTGCAGACTGCGGATTCTCACTCCAGTCATGCAGGCATCGCCTGGGAATCCTGACCGCCCGATTCCAGATACGTTCGACACGCGGGAAGCTCTAGCATTGGCGTCCACATGTGGAGCGTGCGGCCTAACATGTTACAAACTCCGGCATTCGGCGTGGTGGACGCACGTGTCGCAGAGTGCACGGCCCGACTCCCGCATTATGCGAATTCGGCTTTAAATGCCGAGTGCCTGCTTGAACTTCGGGTCCGCCTCGAGCGGCTTGAACCACCAGTTCAGGTCATCGCGCATGCTGACGACACGCTCTGGACTGACCGCCAGGTACTCCTTCAGCAAACGGATGGCTTCCTCGTTGTCACCAAGCAGTGTGTAGACGAATGCGCCGAAGAATGCGAGCTCGCGAGGCGGATCGAGCGTTGGATCGCCGATCGAACGCCTGGCCACATGACGTGCGCTGTCGGCGACCGACGCATTGGCCGACGGCTGTTTCGAGGCGCGCGCGATCACCGCGGCCACGAGCATGTGCGATCGCAGGCGCTCGATCGGCTGCTTTGCCAAGCCGACCAGGCTCACCGCGGAATCCGCGAAGGCCCATGCCTGCGCAATGTTTGGTGGCTGCAGGTTCGTCGTCAGGAGGTCCAGCTTGCAGCGCATGCTCCGGAAATCCTGCGGAAAGCGCTGGCGGGCCACGTCACACCACTTGGCAGCCTTCTGAAACTGCTGCAGATCGTAATTCGCGTTGAAGATCCGCTGCAGGATGACATTCGCGTTCGACAGGAACTCGTCCGTGGCGTAGGCCTTCTCTGCGGACGCGAGCACGTCGTATTTGGTCGTGTTCGATACTTGATAGTACAGGTGCGAGAGTGAGGCGTATGCACCCGCCTGCGCAGGGTTCAGCAGCACCGCCCGTTCCAGGTCGCTGCGCGCGGCCACGAGTGCCGCGTCCTTCTGCGCGGCATCCACGGCAATGCCCTGCAACCAGCCCCAATACCGCAGCGTGCCTCGCGCCTCGAGCGCGTCCGGGTTGTCCTTGTCGATCACCAGGGCGCTGTCGGCGATGGCGATGCCGGCATTGACCCACGTCGCGATGTCGGTCGTGCCGCTGGCCAGGCGTGCACGCCGCAGCGCCATTGCGGCGCGCCGCGCACCGGGCTGCGGCCACACGGCATCTGCCTGCGACGACAGCACGAACAACGAATCGGCACTGCGGAACCGTTCGTCCGCGGCAAGCGAATCACCCGCGGCACTCGCCGCATCCGCTGCCTTCCACGCCTGCTCCGCGCGCTGCGCGAACAGCCAGGCATCCTTGCTCGTCGTGCGGAAACGCTGCTCCTTGAGGCGCAGGTCCTGGCCAAGCTCCTGCCGGATCATGTCACCGGCAACGACCGCGATCGTGTCACGCAGCGCCAGCTGGTTGCCCGCGGCACCGGTGAACGTCGCGCTGCGCAGCTTCACGCCGCTGCCATCGTCCAGTCGCACGTTGACGCGGACCTTGCCGCCATCGGTCTCCACCTCGCCGCGCACCAGGTAGCCGGCGCGCAAAGCGCGCGCGATGCTGTCCGGCGCAACCGACGTACCACGATACTTCTCGACACCGTTGCGCGAGATCGTGGTCAGGCTCGCGGTCGTCGACAGGCTGTTGATCAGCTCCTCCGTCAGACCGTCGGCCAACGGACCGAGCGACGAATCACGACTGAGGTCCTGGAAGTACAGCACCGCCAGACGGCGCGACTCCGGACCGGCACTCGCCTTGGGCGCCCCAGCCGTCATCTTCCACGCGCCGAACGCGACGCTCGCCGCGAACGCTGCACCGGCGGCAATCGCGACGGGCTTCCGCCAGGCTGGCGCGGGCGGCGCAACGGACTCCGGTACCTGATAGGTGGACGTCATGCGGCGGCCGGCACCGCCGCGCGTGCGCATCGTGCCGGTCATCCCCATCGGCATGCCCATCATCTCGATGAACGCGGCGGCCGACTGCGGTCGGTCGGCCGGTACCTTGCCCAGCACCGCAAAAATCGCTTCCTCGATCTCCTCCGGCACGCTGTTGCGCACGATCCGGATGCTCGGCACCTGCTCCATCACGTGGCGCGCCATGATCGCCATCGCGCTCTTGCCGGTGAACGGCGGCTCACCAGAGAGCATTTCGTACAGCATGCAGCCCAGACTGTACAGGTCAGCGGTCGGCCCGACCGTCTCACCCGCCGACTGCTCCGGCGCCATGTAGACCGGTGTGCCCACCGCCATGCCCGTCTGCGTGAGCTTCTGCTGGCCCGCCTCGCTGACTGCCTTCGCAATGCCGAAATCCGCGACGAGTGCATGCTCGCCGTTCATCAGGATGTTCTCGGGATTGATGTCGCGATGAATGATGCCCAGCGAGTGCGCAAAGCCCAGCGCCGATGCGACTTCCGTGGTGATGCGCACGGCGTCGTCCACGGACAGCTGCCCTTCGCGGTCGATGCGATCGCGCAGCGATTCACCCTTCACAAACGGCATCACGTAGAACATCTGGCCTTCCGAGACGCCAGAGTCGTACAGGCCAAGGATGTTCGGGTGCTGCAGCTTCGCGGCGACCTTGATCTCGCGCTCGAACCGATCTGCGCCGATCGATGCCGCGAGTTCCGGCAGCAGCACCTTGATGGCGACCTCGCGCTCGTGCTTCACATCCTGCGCCAGGTACACCGTGGCCATGCCGCCACGACCGATCTCGCGGTCGACGGAGTACTTGCCGGCGAGCGAGTTGTTCAGCCGCTGGACAGCGTCGTTGACCGCCGCGCCTGGCGCGACGCGCATCGCGGCAAACTCCATCGTGAAATTGAGGCCGCACCGACTGCAGAAGATCGCTTCAGGCGCGATCGGTGCACCACATTTCGAACACGCGGCAGGCAGACCGGACTCCAGAGGTGAGGCGCAGCAGGGAAAACAGCGCGGAACCGTGCGGGGCCGACGCGTGACATGTCACGAAACTCGTCACCAGGCGCGGCGCCTGCGGATCGCAGCAAAGCTATACAGATGAAGCGGTCCCGTCGCGCAACCCCACACAAGATCTTGTTTCATTAGAATTTTCTCAGGACTGAAATCGTGTTAGCGCTCGCCCTAATGCACGCCGGGCATCGCGTCGAATGGCGACCGCGTGGCGAATGCGCGCATCGGCTGATGGCGCGGTGGCCCTCGCTTGCAGCGCCACGGGGCCGCATCGCTGCGGCGACGCGGCCCCGTATTTGACCTGATGATTGCCGCCGCTCCGACGTTGCGGCGGTCGAGCGGCGCAGGGATCTGCCGCACCAGGCTGTCCTCGTCGTGCGTACGCTAGCGACGTCGATTACCGCGGCGGTCGCGGCGGACATCGCGCCGATCGCGCTTCAGGCCTCGTGAATCACTGCGCAGGTCGCGGCGGTCACCGCGGATGTTGCGGCGCTCCGACCCGCTCACCTGACCATCGGCAGTGGCTGCCCGCACGCCCTGACGCACCTCGCGGCGGTCGCCCCGCACCGCGCGTCTGTCGCCGCGAATTTCGCGACGGTCGCGCTGCAGATCGTTCATCTCGCGGCGCGCTTCGGGTGCCGCGGTCCGCTGCCCCTGCGCGGCGAGCGGTGCGGCGAACAGTGCAAGCGCGGCGAGCAACATGGTCGGGAATCGCATTGGTATTTCCTGCGGCCGGTGCGCCGCGGTTGTCGTGATGGTTGGCCGATGCCGGCTACACCAGACAGACGCTGGCGCGCCCCGCGCGTTAAGGGCGCGACCCGCAGCGCGACGCGGCGCAGTAACGTTGCGCCATTCCTGACACCCACATTCGGACCGCCATGCCACGGACGGTAAAAGGCGGCATTCCGCTCCAGGCGCGCCGAGGATCCCACCTGACGCCAGCGCCGACGGCGCGCTACGCTCAGCGCATGCGCCAATCCCTTCGCCTCACTGTCATCACGCTCGTCGCCGGTGCCGTCATCACCGGTACACTGCCGTCCGGCGCCGTCGCACAGCGCGCAGCCGCCGCGTTTCCCGTCGAGGAAACCAGCATCGCCGCGGTGCACCGTGCATTTCGCGCCGGCACCCTGACCTGCCACCAGTTGGTGCAGCGGTACCTGGATCGCATTGCCGCCTACGACAGGCAGGGGCCGGCGATCAATGCCCTGATCACGCTGAACGCCGGTGCGCTGACGCTCGCCGATTCGCTGGACCGTCGGTACGCCGCGGCGGGACCGGTGGGCGCGCTGCACTGCATCCCCATGATCGTGAAGGACAACTTCGAGACGCGCGACCTGCAGACCACCGCCGGCTCGTTGTCGCTCAAGGGCTGGATTCCCACACGCGACGCGACGATGGTGGCGCGCGTGCGTGCCGCCGGCGCCATCGTGCTGGCGAAGAGCAACCTCGCGGAATGGGCGTTCTCCCCATACGAAACCGTCAGCTCCATCCTGCCGGGCTACACGAAAAATCCGTATGCTCCGGATCGCGTGACAGCCGGCTCCAGCGGTGGCACGGCTGCCGCGATTGCGGCCAACGAAGGCACCGTGGGACTGGGCACCGACACGGGCAACTCCATTCGCGGCCCATCGGCGCACACCGCACTCGTCGGCATTCGCTCCACCATGGGGCTGACCTCGCGCGCCGGCGTGGTGCCGCTGGCCAATGGCGCCGACATCGCCGGCCCGATGGCGCGCTCGGTGGCCGACGCGGTCGCCGTATTCCAGGTGGTCGCCGGCGAGGACCCGGATGACCCCGTGACCGCCGCAGCACGCGGGCATCGTGCACCGGATTACAACGCATTCGTGGTGTCCGGCGGGCTGAAAGGCGCACGCATCGGCGTACTGCGCCAGGCGTACGAACGTCCCACCACCGACGCGGAAGTCGTGACGGTGTTCACGCGCGCCGTGGCGGCGATGACGGCGCAGGGCGCGGTGATCGTCGATCCGGCCGGCATCGACTCGCTGCAGGCCATCCTGCGCGTGCCGGGTCCCGGCTGCGCGACGTTCCGACACGATCTGGAACGCTACTTCGCGGCTCGCGGCGGGAACGCACCGGTGAAGACCGTGCGCGAAATCCTGCGCAGCGGCAATTATCACCCGGCGGCGCAGGTGCGCCTGCAGGCGGAGGACACAGTGGGTGTCGCACCCGAGGGTTCGCCCGCCTGCGCCGCACGTGAGGCGATGCGCGTGCGCTTCCGCGCCGCCGTGGTGCAGCTGATGGACTCGCTGCACCTGGACGCGCTGGTCTACCCGACCTGGAGCAATCCGCCGCGGCTGATCGGCGACCTCAACACGCCGCATGGCGACAACAGCCAGCTCTTCTCGCCAACCACCGGCTTCCCCGCGATCACCGTGCCGATGGGCTACACGCGCAATGACGCGCTGCCGGCGGGCATCACGTTCTTCGGACGCCCGTGGAGCGAAGGCCGGCTGATCACCCTCGCCTACGGGTACGAGCAGGCGACACACCATCGCCGCGCGCCAGCTGCCACACCCGCGCTCGCTGTCAGGAAAGCGAAGCCCTGAGGGAGTGGAATACCGCCGGACATCGTGCGACGTTTGCGCAGCAGCGGTGCCGTCGCGCTCACGGCACGCATCCCACCCACCACATCACGCGCTACATGCCTCGTCGCACTCACTTCCGCCATCTCCGTGCCGGCCTGACGGTCGCCGCACTCTCCCTGTCCCTGCCGCTGGCGGTCAGCGCACAGCGCACGTTCACGTCGCTGACCATGTTCGGCGACAGCTTCAGTGACGTCGGCAACGCCCAGCAGCTTTTCCCGGCGCTCGGACTTCCGAGTCGCTTTTCCAACGGGCCGATCTGGTCGGATTATCTCGCCGGGGCGCTCGGTCGCGCGGGCGATGCAACGCCGTCGTTCATCTCGCAGGCACCGACAGGGGTCTACGCAATCGGTGGCGCCGTGACCGCTCCGGCAGCGCAGGGCAGCACGGCACAGCAGATCGCGCGCTGGTGCCTGTTCAACGGCACGAACTGCACGCGGGGCGCGAACCCGGGCGCGCTCTACACGCTCTTTGCAGGCGGCAACGACCTGCGTTCGGCCGCCGGCAACTCTGTCCTGAGCGCCGCGCAGCGCCAGGCCGTCGCCGTCACGGCCGCCACGAACATCGTGATGCAGGCACAGAACCTCGTCGGACTTGGCGCACAGTCGGTGCTCTTCGCGTACCTACCCGACCTGGGCGTGACGCCGGACCGGATCGGCACGGCGCAGTCGGCCGAGCTGAGCGATCTGACACGCACCTTCAACAGGACGCTGCAGACGGGCATCGCCCAGCTGCGTGTCGGCGCGCCGATGGCCAACTTCTACGACCTGCGCCTCGACTTCCTCTTCGCGAACCTGGTCGCGCAGCCATCGCGGTACGGCTTCACGAACACCACCGGCTCCTGCCTCACCGCAATGCAGCTTCCGTCGTGCACCGGCTACGTGTTCTTCGACGGCCTGCACCCGACGTCGGCATCGCATGCGCTGATTGCCAGTGCGGCGTACCAGCTGGTGGCCTTCGATCGCAACGTGTCGCTCGTGCCCGAGCCGGCCTCGGTCGCGCTGCTCGGCGCCGGCCTGGTCGGCGTGCTGGCCGTCGGCATGAAGCGCCGGAGCCGCGCGAACTGAGTGCCGTTGCGCCGCACACGGCGGCACACCAGCGTGACGAAGAGGCACCGGGATGGCCCCCTTGCACGTGGGCGCGTCGCCTGCCCGCGAACACCGCGGGGGCGGCCGCTGCCC
>JACMPK010000033.1 GCA_014377535.1 Gemmatimonadaceae bacterium | reverse complement strand
CGCCGCCCCGTCCATCACCGGCATCATCATGTCGGTCAGGACCACGGCAATCTCGTCGCGACGATGGGTGTAGATCGCCACCGCTTCAACGCCGTTCGGCGCGACCACGACACGATAGCCGAACGCCTCGAGTGTCTTCTGCGTGATCAGGCGGGCCGAGGGTTCGTCATCGACCAGCAGAACCAGCTCGTCATTTCCACGCGGCAGTGCCTTGACTACGCTGTGGCCCTCGCCAAGCCCGTCCACATGTGCAGGAAGATGGATGTGGAACGACGTGCCGGTGCCAGGTTCGCTGCAGACGCGAACGAAGCCGCAGTGACTCTTGACGATGGCCAGCGTGGTCGAGAGACCTAGACCCGTACCGACTCCGACGTCCTTGGTGGTGAAGAACGGATCGAAGATGCGCTCGATGTCCGCAGGGGCGATGCCGGTGCCGCTGTCCTCGACGCGCAGCAGCACATAGGGTCCCGCACTGGCCTCGAGATACAGCTCGGCGTCCATCGCGTCGAGCGTGACGTTCTCCGCGGCGATCGTCAGCGTCCCGCCGGCGGGCATCGCGTCACGCGCATTCACGCACAGGTTGACCAGCACCTGTTGTAACTGCGTCTGGTCACCGACGACGCACCAGAGGTCAGCCGGCACCGACGTCCGCACATCGATGTACTTGAAAAAAGTGTCGCGCGCTGTCCGTTCGACATCGCGCACGAGGTGGTCCACGCGCACCTCACCCCGCTTCCCCTCGACGCCGCGCGCGAACGTCAGCACCTGGCGTACCAGGTCTGCGCCATGCTGTGCACTCAGGTAGATCGAGTCGAGCAGCTCCCGATCCGCTGCATCGGGAACCGTCATCCGCAACATCTCCACCGACAGCATGATGGGCGTCAGGACGTTGTTCAGGTCGTGCGCGATGCCTCCCGCCAACGTGCCGATGCTTTCCATCCGCTGGGCGCGCAGGAACTGGCGTTCGATCCGCTGCTGCTCCGAGATGTCGCGCACCACTTTTGACGCACCGATCACGACCCCATTCGTATCACGTATCGGGGAAATCATCACGGACACATCGATCACGCCACCATCCTTTCGCACGCGGGTCGTCTCGAAGTGTGCTACCCGCTCTCCGCGAACCACCCGGCCGAAGATCTCGGCCTCATCGTCCCGCCGCGCGGCCGGAAAGAGTCGCACGACGGGCGTGCCGAGCATCTCCTCCGCCAGATATCCGTAGATCGTCTCCGCGGCGCGATTCCAGCTGGTGACGACGCCATCGAGCGTCACCCCGATGATGGCGTCGTCCGAGGACTCGACGATGCTCGCCAGCCTGAGCGCCTGCAGCTCCCCGCGCTTCCGTTCCGTGATGTCCTGCACGGTGCCGTACATCCCGATTATGTCGCCAGAGTCTCCAATCCGGACAAGGGCGCGCGCGAGCAGATTCACATGCTCACCATCTGGACGCACGGCCACCAGCTCGAACTCCTGCGGCTTGCCGGATGCGAGCGCCAGCGCGACTTTCACGCGAGTGATCTGCTGACTGGTCTCGTCATACGCCTCCAGATGCGCCTCGAAACTCGGTGGTGGTCCCAACCGTGCGTCGCGGCCGAAAATGTCGAAGACCTCTGGCGACCAGGTGATCTCGCCACTCGCGACATCCCACTCCCAGTCCCCGATTTTTCCGATGCGCTGCGCCTCCGTCAGGCGCCGGACGGTACGCTCGATGGCCGCCTCGGCGCTTTTACGCGTCGCCACATCCTGAAAGGTGCCGCAAATACTGGTGACACGACCAGTTTGATCGGTGACTGCCACCGCTCTCACGTGCACCGGCACCCGTACTTCGTCCGATTTCACGACCGTCAATTCAAAGTCGGCGGCGTCACCGGTCGCCAGGATGTGCGCAACATGTTCGCGCAGCGTCTGCAGGCTCGCAAAGTCAAGCATCTGTTCTGCAGCGGCAAAATCACGAGGCGCGCCGAGCGCCGGTGCTCGACCGACGATGTCGAACATCTGTGGGGACCACAGAATTTTCCTGGTCTCCACGTGCCATTCCCAATCGCCGATCCGCCCGATCTGCTGAGCATTGTGGAGCCGTTCGAGCGTACGCCTCATGATCTGCGTCGCCCGCTGCTGATCCGTGATGTCGAGCACGGTGCCGATCAATCGCGTGGGGTGACCCGTGACAGGGTCGAACTCGAACTCTGCCTGTTCTCGAACGACACGCTCGCTCCCATCGGGGTGGACGACTCGATATGTGAGAGCGTACGCGCGGCTTTCCTTTAGTGCCGCTGCCACGGCATCGCAGATCAGTCCACGATCATCGGGATGCACGGCGAGCAGGAAATTCGCATAGGTGACCTCGAGCCCACCGGGCGCGTACCCCCAGATCCGGAACACCTCATCCGACCAGCGTAACCCGCCCTCAGTGACATCACCGACGTCGATCAGATCCAGCTCCCAGCTGCCCAGACGCGCGATGCGCTGGGCCGCGGCCAGGCTGGCTTCACTCCGGCGCAGGCGCGCCTCGGTCAGCGTGGCCGCGGCGTGCAAGTCCGTCGCACTGGACACCTGATCCTCACGGACTGGCGCCGAAGCGCGCTCGTCTCCATTCATCGACATCAATTCAACCGGAGTGAAGCCGTCGCAGTCCGCCCGACGTGCAACGCGCATCGTTGCAACGTGACGTGACTGAGAGCCCAGCCGTGGATGCCCGAGTATAGTCTCGGTCGTTTTCGGGTGCGTGGCAACCGACACGACGCGGCTTGTCGAATCGGTCGCCCAATTCAGCACCGCACGCCCAGTGGCGAAGTCGCACGACCGTTATGCGACCACGGCAGGTCGCCATTTCGGCGGCATGATGCCGCTGCGAAAGGTCACGAGCACCTGTCATCGGCGTGACCGATCCGATCGCTGTGCGTGGTCGCTAGCGACCGGGGGTCACCCGCCAGATCTCTCCGGCGTCGGTGGCGACGTACAGTGAGCCATCCGGCGCCTGTGTCACACCACGGTACCGTGTGGCCGGCAGTCCCGATTCGGTGACACTGCGTGCCATGCCGGCCTGGTCGAGTGCGAGAATCACAAGGCGTCGGCCTCCCATGATGCCCACGGCAAGGCTGCCGTTCCACGAGCCCCACAGCGATCCGGTCAGGAACGTGGCGGGCCCGATCCCTTGCGAGGCGTCGTCGTTCGTCCACGACGGGAGCATGGCATCAGGAAAGCGCGACAGGTCGGTCATCGGCATGCTGGCCGGGGTACCGGCATAGCCGCAGTAGCCGTCAGCACATCGCAGCCCTGGCCTGTTCGCGGGGTCCCATCCCGCGTTGCCGCCCGCTCGCAGCCCTGTGACCTCATCGGTGTAGCTGGGGCCATGGTCACTGACGAACGGCTGACCGGTGCCGGGTCGGAACGCAATGCCCTGCACATTGCGATGGCCGTACGTGTAGATCCGTGGGTCGAAGCCGGCCGGCGCACCGTTGCCGGGTGCAGCCACACCATCGACCGTGACGCGCAGCACCTTGCCACCGAGCACCGTGGGGCTCTGCGGAATCTGCCCGTCGTGATTGTCGCCGGTGGTGACGTAGAGGAATCCATCGGGACCGAACCGGATGCGGCCGCCGCTGTGCGCGCCAGCGCCACCGTGCGCATTCCCGACATGCTTGAAGGCGAGGTCGCTGATGATGTCGGTACGGCCAGCGGCCGAGCGCAGGTCGGCGCTGAGCACGATCCGCATGACGCGATTCGTACGCGGCGTCGACTGCGTGGACGCCATGAAGATGTACGCGCGGCGGTTGACGGCGAACTGCGGGTCGAGTGCGACGCCGTGCATGCCGCTCTGGCCTTCGCACGCGAGATCGGCGGCAACGAGCGTCGATCCGGCGGTTCCGAGCAGGCGCGTGATGGACCCGTCGGCGTGCCGCACGGAAAGCCCGCGACATTTCTCCGTGTACAGCATGGTGCCGTCGGGCGTGAACGCGATGTCCCACGGCCCATTGAGTCCCGCAAGGACGACGGCCCGCGTAAGGACGGGTGCGGCCCAGTCAATCGGCGTCACGATGTTGGCTGGGGCCGAGTCACAGGCAGCGAGCAGTGTCGCGAGGAGTGTCGCGCGCAGTGTCGCACGCGCCAGCGTGACCCGACGTGCGGGTGCACTGGTCGCCATGGGCGGGAGGGGCATTGGCAAGGGCATATCAGGCGTTGCAGCGGGAACGAGATCGCGCTCAGCCCGCGCGCGGCAGGGTGACCATGACCCGTGTGCCAGCGCCGGGCGCGCTGTCGATCACGAGCGAGCCGCCCAGCGCGGACACTGCGCCGTAGACCATCGACAACCCAAGTCCGGTCCCGTTGCCGATGCCCTTGGTCGAGAAGAAGGGGTCGATGGCTTGTGCAGACACGTCAGGCGTCATGCCGGTGCCGTCGTCCGTCACCACCAGCCGCACCCCGTCGGCGGTACGACCCGAGGGCATCATCCAGTCGCCGACGTTCTCGGTCGAGACCATCACGATGCCGGCGCGGCCGGACTGCCGGACTGCGTCGGACGCGTTCAACACAAGATTCGTCACGACGTGCTGCATCTGGTCGGCCGACGCCGTGATCGGCCAGAGCTCGGGCTCGAGCCGCGTCTGCCAGCTGACGTCGCGGCCAAAGGCGTGCACGAACAGGTGCGAGGCCGATGTCACGACATCGTTGAGAAAGACATTCGCACGGGTCACGACCTGACGACCGGTGAAGGCGAGCAGGTGTTGCACGATGTCCGTGGCCTTGTCCGTTGCCAGCAGTGCGGCATCGAGGTCGTCACCGATGCTCGTTGCCTCGAGCATCGCGCTGCGTACTTCCTGCTGGGCAAAGTCGATGTTGCCCCGCACGACAGTCAACAGGTTGTTGAACTCATGCGCGATACCGGCGGCCATCTGACCGACGGCCTGCATCTTCTGCGCGCGGGCGCTCGCGGCCATGATCACGAGTGCCTGCTCCGCTGCGTGCTGCGCTTGCCGCAGCGACGCTTCGTACTCCTCGCGTTCCCGCACGAGCAGCATCGCCATGTGCACCTCGTCGCCCCCGGCGGGCTGCACGGCGTTCAAAAGCACGGGAAGCTGCTGCCCGTCACGACACTGGAGCGTCACGAACGCGCCGTCCACCGTGCGGCCCAGCGCCAGCAGGGGACGCAGCTGTATCTCGAAGAACAGCAGACTGGCCGGCGTGAGCAGGTCATGCAGGGCCGCGCCCGTGAGGCTGGTGTCGTGCTGCACCCAGCGAACGAGCATCCTGTTCGCGCGGATGATCCGACCAGCGATGGTGCACGAGAGGAGGCCCGCGGCTGCGTCGTCATATGGCGCGAGCGTCATGCCGGGAGCGTCATGCAGCCGTCGCGACGACCGGAGCGCCTGGGGGCGCCGCGAGGTAGCGCCGCAACACCTCGATCGTTTCCGCGGGATGCGTCAGGTGCGGACAATGTCCGGTCGCCTGCAGCGCGTGGTAGGTGCTGTTCGGCAGGTGCTGCGCCAGCCACTGGCCAACGCTCGCTGGTGCGATCGCATCGTGCGCGCACTGCATGATGAGCGAGGGCGTCGTCACGCGCGGCACGTCGACGCGATGATCGGAGAGAAACATCGCGCGGGCGAAATGACCGGCGATCACCGGGTCGGTCGCGCAGAAACTCGCCTCGAGTTCCTGCGAAAGTTCCGGCCGATCCGCGTTGGCGACGATCACTGGTGCGAGCGCACCCGCCCAGCCGGTGTAGTTCTTCTCCATCATGTCGAGCAGCCCCCGCAGGTCGTCCTCGTTGAAGCCGCCGGAGTACGCCGGCGGATGGTTGAGGTAGCAGGGCGATGGGCCCACGAGCACGAGCCGCGCGAAACGCTGCGGCTCCCGAATTGCGGCGAGCATGCCGATCATGGCACTGACCGAATGCCCGACGAAGACGACGTCGCTCAGGTCGAGCGCCGCGCACACCTCGAGGATGTCGCTGGCGTAGCCGTCGAGTGTGCCGTATCGCGAATGATCGTACGCGCTGATGTCGGAGCTGCCGGATCCGATGTAGTCGAGGCGCACAACTCGATGCGTCTCCTCGAATGCAGGTGCCACGAAGCGCCACATCGCCTGATCGCAGCCGAATCCGTGCGCGAAGAGCATGGGCTGCGTCCCACGACCTGACACCCGCACGTTGTTGCGGGTGAGTGCAGCGGCGGCTGGTGCGCTGTCTGGCATGAATACGAGGCGAAAAATTGGCCCTGGACGACCACGAGATCCTCATCGAAGAGCTCGGCAGCGAAACTGGACAACCCGAGGTGACCCAGGACAGCAATGTCCACGTACCGTCGGCGTCCGAGGTGAACCGGACGCGTTGGCACGAGTGGCACGCTGCGGAAGCAATGCCGGATGATCGGCGCGGGCAAGCATCACGACGGATATGTTGGTGCTAACCTGATGTCATGCTGCGACTTCCGGCGCGGGCCGGCGTCGGTG
>JACMPK010000032.1 GCA_014377535.1 Gemmatimonadaceae bacterium | reverse complement strand
GTGCGGGCGATGTCACTGGACCGGGCGTCGCATCGCTACGACCCTGACGCATTCATCCGGCGGGTGCAGGGTTTGACAGAGCTGTCGCCAATGCAGAGCTCATTGTTCGAGTGACCTGTCCGTACAGCATGTTGGGGCGCGCGCCACTTCTCGTTTCAATAGCAAACGCACTTCCGCCATTCGTTCGTCATGCCAATTCTCAGCTGCCCGAGAATTAGAGAGAGCTGAAAACTAGGACCAGTGTGGCCGAAGCACTGGTCACAAAGGTCGTCATGCGCGTCCAGCCAGAAGCTTTGGTGCGGACTGCAGACCGCCGCGCGTCGGACCGGCGCACGGACCGATTTTTCACCCGTCGTGGTTCGGAGTGAAGGCGATAGCGATGATCAGCGCGTGCCACTGCACGGCGCAGCTGCCACGAAGGCAATCGATACGAAATGGCGCGCGTCCTTGCACTGTGATCCGCAGCACTCCCGCACAAGCTGCGGTGATGAACGCTGGCGCGATGATCGCGAACCTCAGTTGGACCATCACGTGGGCCTGGCACGGTTCCGTCGGCGAGTAGATCGAGGGTTCGCCGCCCACGTCGGCGCGATTGGCCTGGCGGGTCGCGCGCTTCTGCGTGCCCTGTCCCGGCGGTAA
The DNA here is from genome assembly GCA_014377535.1 of Gemmatimonadaceae bacterium. Classification (GTDB taxonomy): domain Bacteria; phylum Gemmatimonadota; class Gemmatimonadetes; order Gemmatimonadales; family Gemmatimonadaceae; genus JACMLX01. The sequence goes on along the minus strand of JACMPK010000032.1, from coordinate 1,089 downwards.
GCGCAATTCGTGGTTGTTGGAGCCGACTTACTCTATCTTTCTCTTCATGACCGATCTCGTCCGTGACAACCTGCAGGCTGCCTTGAGCGCGTCGTTCACCCTTGGCCGGGAACTCGGCGGCGGCGGCATGAGCCGAGTCTTTCTGGCGAAAGATGCGGCATTCGATCGCGACGTCGTGGTCAAGGTGCTCTCGCCTGAACTCGCACAAGCGCTCTCCGTCGAACGGTTCGGGCGTGAGATTGCAATGGCGGCTGCTCTGCAACACGCGAACATCGTCCCCGTGCTCTCCGCCGGGACGACGCAGGACGGGTTGCCGTTTTACCTGATGCCGTTCATCGAGGGGTCGTCGTTGCGCGATCTGGTGGCCGGCCAGACCCAGCTGCCCATCGCTGACGTCCTGCTGGTGCTGAACGATGTGACACGCGCCCTCGTGTATGCGCACGGTCGTGGCGTCGTGCATCGTGACATCAAGCCCGACAACGTGATGCTCTCCGGCGGTGCGGCGCTGGTGACGGATTTCGGCATCGCGAAGGCCATGAATTCAGCTCGCGCATCGCAGGTGAGCGACAACCTCACACGTGTCGGCACCTCACTCGGCAGTCCGGCGTACATGTCGCCAGAGCAGGGCGCCGGTGATCCGGATACCGATCATCGCACCGATCTGTATTCGCTGGGTGCGATGGCGTACGAACTGTTGACAGGTCGGCCGCCCTTCGGCGATCGACCAGCGCACGCGCAGCTCATTGCGCATGTGGTGGAAGTACCGTTACCCGTCGTGACCCTGCGCCCGGATGTGCCGGAGCCACTCGCGCATCTGGTGATGCAGTGTCTCGCGAAGGAGCCGTCGGAGCGGCCGCAGCAGGCCACGGAGGTGCTCGAACGTCTCGTTGATGCCACACTTGCGGCGCGCAGCGGCACGACCGGGCAGCAGAGTGCGCCCAACGTCTCGCCGCAGGCGATGGGACCGCCAGTCGGCGCGCGCGTTAAGAGTGTCCGTGGCGTGCGTCTCGCGATCGCGGCCGGGCTGATCACGGTCGCTGCCGGTCTCGCCTGGATCGTCAACGACCGGATGCGCGCACCAGCGGGCCC
>JACMPK010000031.1 GCA_014377535.1 Gemmatimonadaceae bacterium | reverse complement strand
GCGTACTTCCGCTTTCAACCGGTCGAAATGCGCGTCATGCGGCTGTTCGACGGCGCACGTTCGACGGCGCAGATCGCGGAACAGTTGGTGGCTGACGGCCTCAAGGTGTCGGCGGCGACGGTGGAGGGGTTTGCCCGCAAACTCACCGCGTTGGGCCTGTTGGAGCGCACGCTGTACGAGCGCACGACGCAACAGCTGGAGCGGTTGCGCGCCGAGCGGAAGCGCTCGCGCTCGGTGGTGCGTGGTGAGCTGTTCCGGATGCGCTTCTCGTTCGGTGATCCCGACGCCGCACTGAACCGCTGGTATCCTCGCGTGCGCTGGTGCTTCACGCCCGCCTTCGTCGTGCTGTCCGTTGTGCTGTTTCTCACGTACGGCGCCATCATTTTTGCGCAACGTGAGACCTATGCCGCCGAGCTGGCGACGTCCTTTTCCTTTGGCGCGCTTACGCCGTGGTCGGTGGTCGTGCTACTGGGCACGTTTACGCTACTCACGGCGATTCATGAGTTCGGCCATGCCTTTGCCTGCAAGCATTTCGGCGGCGAAGTGCACGAAATGGGGTTCATGTTGTTGTTCTTCATGCCGGCGTTCTACGCCAATGTGAACGATGCGTGGAGCTTTCGTGAACGGCGTGCCCGACTCTGGGTCACGGCGGCCGGCGCGTGGATCGAACTGTTCGTCACGTCGGTTCTCTCGCTGCTGTGGATCACGCTCACGCCGGGTTCAGTAATTGGTCAGATCGCGATCGCGGCCATGCTCATTGGTGGAATCGCCAATATCCTCACGAACTCGAACCCGCTGCTTCCGCTCGACGGCTATTTCGCGCTTGGTGATTGGCTGGAGATGTCGAACTTGCGGCAGCGTGCACGGGCACACGCGGCCATCTGGGCGCGTCGACATCTGTTGCGCGAAAGCATCACGATGCCGGAGCTCGAACCTCGTGAGCACCGCATTCTGCTGGCGTACGGCATTGGCGCCTTCGCGTATGCCACAGGATTTCTGCTCTTCTTCGCCTCGGGCGTCGTCGGATTCGTGGATGGCCTGCTCGGCGCAACGGCGGCCGGCCTTGTCGCGCTCGCGGTGTTGTTGGCGATGCGCAAGCCGCTGCGCGCCGTCGCCGCGGCTGGACGCGCCTCGTGGCGCACGTGGACGACGCGCCATGCGAACAGATCGCGAAAGCGGGCGCGCATCATGGTCGCGGTTGCGCTGCTGCTCGTCGCGGCGATCGTGCCGTGCCACCTCACAGCCGACGGACCCTTTACCGTAGCGTCCACGACACAAATGGTGCTCACGGCGCCGTCCAGCGGTGTGGTGTCCTCGGTGTCGGTTCGCGAGGGCAATGTGCTTGCGGCCGGCGCGCCGGTGTTGCAGTTGCGTGATCCGACACTCGATCGCGAGCAGGTAACGCGACAGGCGATGGTCGACTCGTTGTCGGCCGAGCTCACGCGAGCAGATGCCGGCCGAGCCAGTGGGGCGAGCGAGGTGCTGCGCGCCAATATCGAAGCCGCCTCGGCATCAGCCTCAGAAACGCGCGCCCGCGTCGGCGAACTGCGCGTAACCGCCACCATTGCCGGTACGGTCGCCACGTCTCGACCGGAACAGCTCACCGGGCGGTCGGTGCTGATTGGCGACACGCTGCTGACGCTCACTGATGTTGCGCAGCGTGAAGCCATCATTCACCTGCGCGGCGCCGGCGCGATGGACGTCCGTGTTGGTCAGACGGTCCGATATGTCGGGCAACAGGATGTTGGCCAGCCAATGCGTGGCGTGATCTCGAGCGTGTCGCCGATCGGAGGTGGCGTCGGAGCGGTCGAGGCGCGGGTGCAGTTGTCACTCGAGAGCACGCTACGACTTGGCGCGACCGGCGAGGCGCGCGTGCTCTGGCGCCGCACCAATGTGTTGGGCGCTATCGTCTGGGGGCTTCGTTCGGCGTTGCGCAACGATCTGCTGTTGTAGGCGCACGTCGTAAGCGTGATCCATCTCTTTCGTCCCCTCTGTGCGATCGACCGTGCTCATTCGCCCTCAACCCCTCGTTCAGACGGCGTTTCTGTTCTCACTTCTGGCCGCCGCGCCGCGCGTACAGGCACGCGGCATGGGCCATCACGCGCGTGCGACGGTCCGCTGACGGCGGCTGACCATTACCGTCCGGCCGCCAGCCGCTCGAAGCGCGGATCGCCACGCAGCGACGCGAAGTTCGGATCGATGCGCAGCCAGCCCGGCGAGAGGTAGTACGGCCTCGCGAGCAGCCCCTCGAGCACGTCCAGCGCCTTCTCGCGCTCCCCCACGAGCAGGTAAATCCGCGCCCGCTGGTGCTGGAGGTAGGCGCCGATGATGGCATCCCGACTCACCGGCAGGAGCTGCCCACCGCGCTCGCCCGCGGCGATGGCCTCCGGCTTTCGTCCCATGTAGGCCAGCGCGAGTCCCTTGAGCACGTGCAGTTGCGCGTCATCGGGGGTCACGCGCAGCTGGGCCTCGAACGCCAGTCGGGCCGAGTCGGCGTAGAGACGGCTCCGGGCCGCATCGCCGCGCAGATGATAAGTCTGCGCGCGGACGATGCCCCAGCCACCGCGGTCGTCATCGAAGCTGCTCGGCCCTAGTGCCAGCACCTGCTGCTGCGCCGCATCGTCAAGGACCCAGTAGAGGTCGTAGTAGGAGGCGAAATAGGCGACGAGCGCCGCCCAGTCCGCCGTGCCCGAAGCGGCCTGCAGCACCGCGCGGGCACCGGCCACGTCACCTTGGCCGAGCGAGACCATCGCTCGATAATGGATGATTGAGAGGTTGGCGGGCGCGAGCACCCGCGCGCTGTCCGCCGCAGCCGTCGCCTCTGGGTAGCGGCGCAGAAAGATCAGGATCCCGGTCAATTGCTGGGCCGCGCCGGTTGAACGAGGGTCGAGCACGCGTGCCCGCTGGGTGTGCTGGAGCGCAGCCTCCCACCTGCCCATCGCCCTCTCGGCCGCCGCCGCGTTCGTGAGCAGCAGCACATCGTTCGGTGCGGTCCGCAAGGCGGTCTCGTACAGGGCGAGCGCCCGTGGATAATCCTTCTCAACGCGATTGTAATAGGTACCGAGCGCGTTCGCCCCCTCGGCCCGTCCGGGGGCGAGCGCCTCGGCCCGCTCGGCCGCTGCCCGTGCCTGTCGGGCCAGTTCGGGTGTCGGCGTGCTGTTGACGTAGAGGGTTGACCTAGCTCTGGCGAGCCCGGCCCAGGCGAGGGCGAAGCCCGGATCGAGCGCGACCGCCTGCTCCTGGAGTGCGATCGCGCGCCGAAGGCTCGCTGGGTCGCCGCTCTGCTGCACTGCCCGCCCCTTGAGGTAGGCGTCGTACGCGGCGAGGTTGGCCGTGGGTGCCGCATTGAGCACCCGCCGGACGCTGTCGCCCAGCGCCACGTCGAGCTTGCCCGCGACCCGGCTGGCGATGTCCGCCTGCACCTGAAAGACGTCGGTGAGCGCCGCGTCGAAGGGCTCCTGCCACTTGGACGCCGCGTCGCGCACCGTGACCAGCTCCGGGCGCACCTGCACGCGGCTCACACCGCCCGCGCCGCCGCCGCCGGTCCCACCGCTCTTCTGCCATCGCACCGTGGCCGTGAGCAGGTACTGCACGCCTAGCTCGGCGCCGATCTGTTGCGGCGTCTTGGTCGAGGCGCGGTACTGGTTGGAGCTGGCCCGGGCGATCACGCGCAGGCCCGGCAGCTCGCCCAGCTTGCCGCGCACGGCGTCGGTGACGCCGTCGGCGAAGTAGGCGTCGGCCGAGTCGCCCAGGTTCTCGAACGGGAGCACCGCGATGCTGCGG
>JACMPK010000030.1 GCA_014377535.1 Gemmatimonadaceae bacterium | reverse complement strand
TCATCATGGCCTGCGTCGATGGCGACAACCTTGCGAAGCAGATGGCGGCGCGTGGTCCGCTGCCGCTCGGCGACGTGCGCCGCATCCTGCGAGAGATCTCGGGCGCGCTGTCCTTCGCACATGCGCGTAACTTCATCCATCGCGACATCAAGCCCGACAACATCCTGATCGACAAGGATGACGGGCGCGCGATCGTGACGGATTTCGGCATCGCGCGCGCCGTGCAGGACGGCGCCGAGACACGGCTGACTGCCACCGGCATCGCCATCGGCACGCCGGCGTACATGAGCCCGGAGCAGTGTGCCGGCGATCGCGAGATCGATGGTCGCGCCGACCTGTACGCTCTGGGCACGCTGGGCTACCAGATGCTGGCGGGCCGGCTGCCGTTCGACGCCACCAGCACCCCGGCGCTCCTCGTCAAGCAGCTTTCCGAGAAGCCGCTGCCGATCATCGAGCGCCGGCCGGACACGCCGTCGGATCTGGCAGGCATCATCATGCGCCTGCTGGAGAAGGAGCCGTCCGCACGATTCGCGACCGCGGACGAGCTGTCGGCCGCGCTCGATGGACGGATTTCATCGGGCTACAAGGCCCCGCCGCGGCAGCCGGCGCCGCTCATGGGCCAGGCGCAGCAGCCGGCCTGGGTGTTCGACGGAACGGGCCAGCAGACAGATGCCGCGCGCTCACCGGTGCCGTACGCTGCGGCAACTTCCGACGAGATGGCGCGCTGGTACACACCGCAAGTGGTGAAATTCAGGAAGGGACTCGCACCATTCCTGACCTTTGCCGGCGTGTCGGTGGCGCTGAAGGTGTTCGGTGGCCCGGATTTCACGTTCGTGCCGGCCTTCTGGTCCATCGGCGTCGCCATGGGCTATGCAAAACTCTGGCAAGCGGGCTTCGACTGGCGGGACGTGTTCAAGCAGCCACGCGAAACGCTGCTGGCCGACGTGGTGTCGGAGAAGGCCGAGGATTTCGCGGCACTCTGGGACCCGAACAAGCGCAACTCGGTGCGCGAGCGTGCGCGGCTCCGGCGCCAGTCCGGCACTGGTGGATCGCTGTTCAGCGCAACGGATCGCATGATGTCTGACGGTGGCGGTTCGCTGCCGTCCGGCGTGACGGCCGGGTCGCCTGTGGCAGAGCAGATGCAATACGGGAGCTGGTACAACGCGGTGCGCGACGGCATCGGCGATCGTGCCGAGATCCAGCGCATGTTCGACACGCTGCCGAAGGGCGAGCGACACATCGCGAACGGTATCGTCGGCAATGCGGACGAGCTCCTGAGCGTCGTGCGCGCGGAAGCCGCGCAACTCGCGGATTTCGATCGCAATCCCGCGCCGCTGCCGGACCTCGCACGTTTCGACTCCGAGATCCTCATGCTCGAGGCGCAGGCGAATCCGCTGGAATCGGGCAGTGAGGAGCGCGTGCGTCGGTTGGCGCGGCTTCGTCGGGAGCGTCGGCAAGCGGAGGGTGAGTCGCTGCGTCGCCAGAAGTCGATGGACCGGCTGGAGCGTGCGCGCGCGGCGTTGCGTGCCATCCGCTACGAGCTGGTGAAGCTGCGTTCGGGCACGTCGCCAGCCGGGTCCACGGTTGGTGTCACGCAGTTGGCCGAGCGTGCGCAGGAGCTGGCGCGTGACGTCGATGCCGTGCTCGCCGCGGTGGGCAGTGCGTCGTCACGCGCGTCATCGCGCTCGCGCTGAGCGCGGGACAGGACGCGCCATGACCGCGGCCGTGATTCCAGGTGGGGATCCGCTGCGCGACCGTCTGGCCGCAGCGCTGGCGCCGGCCTACACGGTCGACGGTGAACTGGGCCGCGGGGGCATGAGCGTGGTGTATCGCGCGCGCGACGTCCGCCTGCGCCGCGATGTCGCAATCAAGATTTTGCCGCCGGAGCTCGCGTTTGTGGCGAACGTCCGTGAGCGCTTCATGCGCGAGGCGCAGACGGCGGCGCAGCTCGCGCACCCGAACATCGTCCCGATCTACGGCGTCGAGGAGAAGGACACGCTCGTCTGGATCGTGATGGCGCTGATCGAAGGCGAAACCCTTGGCGAGCGCCTCGCGCGCGAAGGCACACTTTCGGCGCCCGAGACGGAGCGGATTCTGGGCAGCGTCGCCGACGCGCTCACATACGCCCACTCGCGCGGCGTGATCCATCGGGACATCAAGCCGGACAACATCCTGCTCGAACGCAGCTCGCTGCGCGTGCTGGTGACTGATTTCGGCATCGCGCGGGCTGTTGAGGGCGACGGGCGGCTCACGCTCACCGGTGTGGCCGTCGGCACGCCGACGTACATGAGCCCTGAGCAGGCAATGGGTGACGGCGAAATCGATGGTCGATCCGACCTGTATTCGCTCGGCATCGTGGGCTATGAGCTGCTGGCCGGCGCGCCGCCTTTCAGCGCCAATAGCACGCCGGCGCTGCTGCTGAAGCAGGTCAGCGAACCTCTTCCCCCACTGGCAATCAGGGCACCGGCAGCACCGCGCGCGCTGGTCGCGGCGATCGAGCGCGCGCTGGCCAAGAAGCCCAGTGACCGCTGGCCCGCGGTGACGCAGTTCGCGGAAGCACTGCACGGACGCAGCAGCAGCAGCACCAGCAGCAGCAGCGGCAGCAGCCACGCCGCGATGTCGAGCCCGCCCGCGATCGGTGTGCCGGCGATTGCAGCGCCGTGGCGTGCAGCAGGTGCGTCGAGCATGCACAGCGCGTCGCAGCAGACAGCGCCGCCCCAGGTGCCGCTTACCGAGAAGGTCTGGGAGAAGCCGCGGTCACTCTCCGTGCCGCCGCGACCACCTGTGCCGATTGTGGGTGCGAACGCGGTACCTGCATGGGTTTACGGTGCCAACCTGCAGGCTGCTACGCAGTTTCGCAGACAGTTCACGCGCACCGTCGCGACGCTCGCATTTCTCGGGATCATCAATGCACTCACGTCGCCGCATTTCGCGTGGGTGCTGTTCCCGGCCTTCGGCATGCTGATGACGCTCAATGCCAAATGGCGCCCGCTCGGGGATGCGGGACTCTCGTTCAGCGATGTCGTGCGGAATCACGGCGCGGCGCTCAATGCCGGTGTGGAGGGGACAGTGCCCGCGCAGCTTTACAGCAACAGTCTCGCTGGGCGTGTCGGTCGCTTCACGCGACGCGTGAAGCTCGCTGCCGGCGCGCTGGGCGTTGCGGCAGTTTCCGTGACGATCGGTACGACGTTCCATGTTGAACCGCTGATCGCGCCGTTCATTGGCGGTGGTGTCATTGGCATCGCCGCACTCATCGGTGCCGCGCGGGCAGCGCGGCCGCTGCGGCGGCTGGGGTTCGGCTATCGCGCACTGTTCGACGGCAGCTGGCGTGACAGCGAGACCGCGCGCGCTCCGGGCACGGCGTTCAGGTTGCGCGAGGAAGAAGTGTCGCAACTGGCACCACCAGACGTGGTGATGAGCGTGCATGGCGAGCGGCTTCGGCTCGCGGTCGATGATCGCACGGCCATCCGGCAGCAGATGACGCGCCTGGATGGTGGCGAGCGGTCGATCCTGCCCGACGTGCCCCCGGTGGCGAATTCGCTGGTCGAGCGCGTGCTGGAACTGTCCGGCGCGTTGCATCAGCTGGATCGCGACATGGGTTCGGCCGCCGACGGCTCGCTCGACACGCGCATCGCGGAGATGCGCGGTCGAGCGGTGCAGGAGTCGGATCGCACACTTGCCCTGCTGGTGCGTCAGCGCCGGTCGCTGACGGAACTCGAGGACCGCCGTTCGCTCTTGCGTTCGCAGCTCGACGGCGCATCGATCGCGCTCCAGAACCTACGGCTCGACGTGTTGCGACTCGGCTCGCTCGGCCTGGAATCTCCGGCCGTGCACGCGGTGGGTCAGGCCACGGAGCAGGCGCGCGCACTCTCGCGAGATCTGGCGTATCTGCTGGAAGGCGCGCGCGAGGTGGATCGCATCTGAGCACGCCGCCCGTCGCTACAGACGAACTCGTTCATTTTCAACCTGCCCATCATGATTCGTCGTTCCTTCCTGGCCGTAGGCGCAGTGCTGCTCGCAGCGTGCGCCAACGACGATACCAGCGGCCCTGATCTCCGCTCGGTGCGCGTTCGTTTTGTGCACGCGATTGCCGATACAGGCGCGCTCGACGTTCGCATCAATGGCGTGCTGAGTGTGCCGCTGACCGCCGTGCCGTACGGTACCGCGACGGACTACCAGATCGTCACCGGCGGATCGCTCGCGAAGTTCACGCAGCCATCGCCGAGCACGAACGCGGCGCTTCCCCGCGCGATTGCCGGACTGACGGGCGTTTCGTTGGCCAACGGGGCGTCAGCGACGGTGGTCGGCGTCGGCGAAGCGCGCGATACCACGAGCGGTCGATCAGCCGGGCTGACGATCTTCCTCGATGATGTCACCGCTCCGTTGGCGGGTCAGGCGCGTTTGCGTGTGATCAATGCGTCACCGGACCTGGCGGCTGTGGATGTGCATGCCATGCCGACGGGCCCGTCGTCTTTCGCCCTGACTGTCGGCGGCGTAGCGTATCGCTCGTCACTCAGCGGGACCTTGCCTGCCGGCTCGTACACGCTGTACGTAACGCCGCCATCCACACCAAACGTGGTGCTCGCGACGTCGTCGGCGGTGCTCGGCATTGGTTCGGTGCAGACGATCGTCGTGCGCGGCTACGCCGGCACGCTGCCGGCTGGACTCTCGAACGCACGCCGCGTTTCGGCTACCGTCATGGTCAACCGCGTGCCGTGACCGTGCTGCTGGCGCAATGATTGGGCTGATTGG
>JACMPK010000029.1 GCA_014377535.1 Gemmatimonadaceae bacterium | reverse complement strand
TACGCGATTGGCCAGTCCGGTGAGCGCATCGTGCAGCGCCTGCCTGCTGAGTGCAATCTCGAGCCGCCGCTGCTGCTGGAATCGCCACAGCCGCACCACACCGCCGACGCCGAGCAGCGCCAGCGTGATCCGTGCCCACCATGTGCCCCACAGCGGCGGCGCGATGATCAGCGCGAGTGACGTGGCATTCTCGTTCCACACCCCGTCACCATTTGCGGCACGCACCTCGAGCGTGTAGGAGCCCGGTGCGAGGTTGGTGTACGACGCGGCATGCTGTGCACCCACGAGCTGCCAGTCCTCGTCGAACCCGATGAGCCGGTACGCATATTGTGCCTTCTCCGGCGCGCTGAAGTCGAGCGCGGCGAACTCGAAGGTGACCACGTTCTGCGCATGCGAGAGCCGCAGCGACTGCGTCTCGTGAAACGCGCGCAGCAGCGGCGAGTGCTTGCTCGTGGGCGTGACCAGCTTGTTGAACAGCAGCAGGTTCGTGAACACCACCCGCGGCGCGCGATCGTCTGCAATCACCAACTCGGGATGAATGGCATTGAAGCCCTGGTTGCCGCCGAAATACAACGTGCCATCGCGCGAGCGGAACGCAGACCGCATGAGGAACTCGTTGCTTTGCAGCCCATCCAGTCGCGTGAGCGTGTGCGCGGTGCTGCCGTCGCTGCTGCGCCGCGTGATGCCCCGATCAGTGCTGATCCACACCTGCCCCATGGCATCGCCGACAATGCCAAGCACGGTGTTGCTGGCGAGACCGTCGGATGTGCCGAGGTGCCGGTGCTCGCCTGTACGCAGCTCCACGATGTCGATGCCGGCGTCGGTGCCGATCCAGAGCGTGCCCGGCGACGCTTCCCACAGCGCACGAACGGAGTTGCTCGCCAGCGCGCCGCCGCCGCGCGGATTCGCGAAGATGTAGCGCCGTGCACCCGTGCGTGTGTCCAGGATGGCGATGCCGCCGTCACGCAGCCCCGCCACGAGTCTTCCGTCGGCGAGTTCACGCAGCAACAGCACCGACGACGGCTCGAGGCCGGGGGCCACGAGCCGGTACGGCGCGTCGAACCGGCGGTGTGCCCTGTCGAACTGTGCGACCATGGCGTTATCGGTTCCGATCCACAGGTCGCCGCGCCGCGTTCGCAGCACCTCGTACAGGTTGTCGTCGGGAATGTTGCTGTTCGCCGTCGTGAATGCCGTCGTGCGACGCGTGACGACATCGAGGTGGTTCAACCCTCCGGCCCATGTCGCGAGCCACACGCTGCCATCGTCGTCCGGTGCAATCGAGAGCACGGCATCCGAGCCAAGGCCGGCGTTCTGCACGGTGAAGCGCGTCAGTCGCCGCGACGTGGGATCGAGCCGGTTCACACCGCCGCCATCCGTCGCGATCCACATCGCACGGTGACGGTCCTCGGCGAATGCCGGAACGGCATTGAAGCTCAGGCTCGTCGGGTCGCCCCTGAGGCTTTGAAACAGCTCGATCGCAGTGCCGCTGCGCGTCGAGATGTCGAGCCCACCCGAGAAGGTCCCGACCCACAGCAACCCGCCCTGATCCTGGTAGAGCGCCCAGACGGAATTGGACCGCAGGCTGCCCGGATCGTTCGGATCGTGGCGGTGGTGCACGAACGTTTTCGAATTCGGCCCGATGTAATCCAGGCCGGCATTCTCCACGGCGATCCACATGCCGCCGCGCACGCGATCATGCACGATGCGCATGACGCGGTCGCCACCGAGGCTGCGCGGGTCGCCGGAGTCATGCTGGAACAATGCGAGCTGCGCCGACTGTGGATCGTAGCGCACGATGCCCTTGCCGTACGTCCCGACCCAGATGTGTCCCTGGCTGTCCTGACTCAGTACGCGCACGTACAGCGCCGGCAGGCGCAGCGCACCGCGGCCCGCAGTCGCGCCGGTCGAGGACTGCGCTGCAGTGCCAAGCGTGAACAGACCGGTGCGAGTGCCGACCCAGATTTCTCCGGTCCGGTCCTCGAACAGTGTCGTGATGTACGGAGGCTCCACGCGCGCAGGCTCGCCTGACAACGGCACGCGAATCGCAGCGCCCGATGTCGGGTCGAGCGCGAACAGTCCCACAGATGTGCCGACGAGCACGCGTCCCAACCGATCCTGGGTGACGCTGGTCACCTGCGTTCGCAGCCGCGTTCCGTAACGCGGCGCGCCCGCCCGCCCGATCCATGGTCCCGCGCGGGCCACGATGGAGTCACCGCGATAGCTGATGAAGTCGTCGCGCGACCCCTCATAGCGGCTCAGGCCCTGCGCGGTGACCGCCCAGATCCTGCCGGTGTGGTCCTCATGCAGATCGTCGATCATGGCACCCTGCAGCCCGTCACTGCCGCCCCGCGCGGGCGCATACGAATGGAAATCGTGTCCGTCGTACCGGCTGACACCCTGTGCCGTGCCGATCCAGATGAACCCGCGACGGTCTTGCAGCACGTGACTGACGAGGGAACTCGGCAGCCCGTCGTCAACGCCGAGGTGCCGGAACGCGATGCGCTGCGCCTGCAAGCTGGCCGCAAGCAGGACGCTCGCCACAAGCAGCGGCAAGGACCATGGTCCCACAACGCACCGCCTCGCCATCAGGCAGACAATGCGTGACCAACAGCGCAGCAGCAGGCGTCGTGGCGGAGGCATGAAACATCAGTGTCGGCTGCTGTGCGACGGGAGCACACCGGCCGATCGATCATCACCGGACCTCGCCTCACCTGATCGGCAAGGGCGCAGCTACGACATGATGCTCGCTACGGCTTTTGCGGCGGCGTCGCCACGCCGCTGGACCGCTTCGCCGAGAACTCGTCCTGCATCTGCCCCGCGATGTCCACTATGCCCTTCATCTCGTTGCCGGCGAGCGTGGCCGACATTGTCATCGCCAGCGGGCTGCCGTTGTAGTTCAGCATGTAGCGGAACTTCACGTCATTGCCCTTGATCGTACCCTCCAGCGGCAGGTCGCCCGCTGTGCGCCTTACGGTGCCCGTCAGCTTCTCGCCCTCCTGCACGAACAGGATCCTGAAGGGGCGCGGTCCACCCGGAGTATTCATCGACGCATCCCATTCGCCGGAGACCGACTGCGCGCCGGCCGTACCCAGTGCGGCGAACCCGAGGACCAGCGCCAGCAGCATGTTCTTCATGGACTGCACTCCGAAGGAATTTTTGATTGGTTCACGCATGTCATCCTGTCGCATCACAGGCGCGCATGCGCCCGCTCCTGCAAAGCATTTCCGTCAGTTCGAACCCGAAAGCACAGACCGCAGTTCCGAGAGTTCCGCGGCGGAAATCGCGCCGTCGCGCCGACACGATGCGTGAAGGTGCGGCGATATGCCCAGGAAGTCGGCTGCATTTGCCGCACGCACGCCGCCCCCGGGCACGACCTCCACCGCCCTCACGCGATGTCTGAGCGCCGCGGCCTCCGCCTGCTGCACATCGGCCGCCAGCACGGCCAGTCGCTCGGTCATCGTCAGCACGGCCGCGTCCCAGCCCAGCACACCCGCCGTCACCACGCGCGTCATGCCCAGCGCGGTGATGTCGTCCATGCCGCGCCGTCGATCGACGAGCAGATCGAACGAACGCAGGAAGGCCACGATCATTCCATGGTCGCGTGCCACGTCACGCATTCGCGCGCAGGCCTCCATGTCCACGTGCCCGTCGGCCGTCAGCAGCCCGATGGCGACCGGGTGCGCGCCTGCCTTCGCGCTGGCCTCGATCTCGCGCAGTGCATCCTCCAGAATCCGCGGCGTTGTGGTGAAGGCTGCCACATCGAGCGCGGCACTGTTGTTCGCACTCCGCGGGCGAATCATGCTCACGAGGCTCGGGCGCGCCGGGTCGATGCGCTCGCTTGCAGCGGCAATCAGCGCTGCGGTCGGCGTCCAGCCTTCGCTCGACAGGTCGTCGCATAGTTCCAGTCGGTCGGCGAAGGGCGCAGCCAGGATGGCGGCCTCGATGGTGTCGAGCGGGACTTCGAGCGTACGGGTCATGAGGCGATGGCGTGAGCGAGACTGACGGGATCTACAAACGTACCCGACTACCACCATCGTCGGCTTCAGCTCTGTGCCGCTTGCGAATGGCCCGCGGCGGCCTAGCTATACCGCATGAGCCACGACGCCCATTCTGCCGACACACTCGCCTGCCACTGGCGAGACATTTCCGTGCCGCTCGGCGCCGGACTTCCCACCTGGCCCGGTGATCCGTTGCTCGCGATCTCGCACTTCGGCAGCTACGATCGCGGTCACATTTTCCAGGCCACCCAGCTCTCCTTGTCTGCGCACACCGGCACGCACATGGATTCCATGCGGCACTTCGTGCGCGGCGGACGCACGATGAGCGACTGGCAGCCGGCCGACACCGTGGGTACGGCTCGTGTGATCGAGATCGCGCACGACGAGGCGATCCCGGTCGAGGAACTCGCCGCACATGACCTGCAGGCTGGTGAACGCGTGCTGATACGCACCCGTAACTCCAGGCAGCCCTGGTTCACTCGACCCTTCGACGAACGGTTCGTCTGCTTTACCGTCGATTCCGCCGCCTATCTGGCATCGCGAAAGGTGCGCGCGGTCGGCATCGACTACCTCTCCGTCGGCAACACCACCAATGGCGTGGCCGTGCACAACCACATCCTCGGCGCGGGCATCTGGATCATCGAGGGGCTGTACTTGCACGACGTGCCGCCGGGACGATACGAGATGCTCTGCCTGCCGGTGCACCTTGCCGATGCCGACGGCGTGCCATGCCGCGCGCTGATCCGTCCGGCTTGACCGCTGCGTGCCGGTCGCGTGGGGGCACGACGTCGTACGACCGCTCAACGCTTCGCACCGTTACCGCGCATCGCTGTCGTGATGCGCACACGCTGCCATGCACAGCTCCACATCCGCATGACCGACTCGCCACTCCCATTCGCCGTCATGTCATTCCGCACCACGCCCCTCGCGCCGCTCTTCCTGCTGCCGGTGACGCTTGCGCCCGAGCCACCGCACTTCACGCCACTGCAGCCCGATCTTCTCGCAGCTGGCACGAGCTTCACCAACGCGGCGGCCGACTACGACGGCGACGGTGACCTGGACCTGTTCGTAGGCTTCGGCGGCGCGCCGACCCGCCTCTATCGCAACGATGCCGGCACACTTGTCGACGTGGCTGCAGCGGCCGGCGTGAACGATGCGCGCGGTGTACGGTCGGCAGCCTGGGCCGATTACGACAGCGATGGCGATCCAGACCTGCTGGTCGGTTTCGCTCCCGGTGCGACCTCGGTGCTCACGCTGTACCGCAACGATGCCGGACGCTTCACCAACGTGACGGCCAACGCGAACGTCGCCGTGGCCACCGGCGGCGTGCGGCAGTGCAGCTTCGTCGACATCGACGGCGACGGTGACCTCGATCTCTTCGTCGCCTTCCGCGACCGCGCGAACATGCTCTTTCGGAACACCACGAACCACTTCGTGGAGATGGCGGACAGCGTCGGGCTGGCTGATGCACGCAAGAGCGTCGGCGCACTCTTCCTCGATGCCGACGAGGATGGTGACCTTGACCTGCTGGTCGCCAATCAGGACGGCGACGCGAACTCGCTCTTTCGCAACGATGGCGCGCGCTTCACCGATGTGGCGGAGGCACTTGGGGCACAGTGGGGTGGCCGCGCACCCAGGCTGGTCACCAACGGCACGGTGCGTCCATGCGCCGCCGATGTGAACGGCGACGGGCACTTCGATCTTTTCTTCGCGAATTACGGCCCGAACGGTCTGCTGCTCAAGCGCGACGGCGTCTTTGCGGACGCCTCCGCCACATGGGGCATCGGCACCGACGGCCGCTACGACACCTGCGCGTTTGCCGACATCGATCATGACCAGCAGCTGGACCTGTACGTGAACGGCACCGTCACGGGTGGTACGAGCTATCCCGACTTCCTGTACATGAACGGGGGTGATCGCTTCACCGACGTGACACCGGTGAATATCACCGCACTGCAGGCGGATCATGGCGCGCTCTGGTTCGACATCGATCGTGACGGCGATCTCGATCTTGCACTGACCGGTGCGCAGCCCGCAGGCATGCATTTCGTGCTGCGCAACGATCTGCCCGCCGCAATCGCGCGACGTTCACTTGCAGTGCGCGTCGTGGACGGGCAGGGCAGGGCGACGCGCGCAGGTGCCGAGGTGCGCCTGTTCGCACCGGGCACGCGTCGGCTGCTGGGTACGCGACTCATGGACACGGGCTCAGGCTATAACGCGCAGAGCGACATGCCGGTGCACTTCGGTCTCGCGCAACGGAAGCCGGTCGATGTGGAGATCACCTGGCCGCGTCGCGGCACTCGACAGCGCGTCATGGTGCGCAATGTCGCGCCGGCCAGGTACGCGGGCACCGCGCTCGTTGTGAAGGTGCCATGATCTCATCAGCCACGTGGCGACGCTGGCACCGCTGGGTTGGCGTGCCGGCCGCACTCTTTCTGCTGTTCGCGTCGTCCACCGGATTGGTGCTTGCGTTCACCGAGTTCTTCGGCGCAGACGAGGCATTGCGTGAAGCCACGCGTGATCTCGTCAGCACCGCCCGGGTCTCCGCACCTGCATCCGTCACCGATCCAGTGGCACGGGCGCTTGCCACGATCGCGGCGCAGGCGGCAGGCGCGCCGATCGATAAGGTCATCGTGCAGCTCAAGGGCAACGCACCGACCGTCACGGTCTTCACCGGCAAGCCCACCGGCGGCGAGGATCGCAAGTTCGTGGTGAATGCCTCCACCGGCGCGCTGCTCACCGTACAGGATTACGTGGATAAGCCGTTCATCAACCGGCTCCATAGCGGTGAGGCGTTCGGTGACGGTGGGCTCGTAGGCGCGATGTTCTGGGCGCTCGCGCTGATTGCGCTCACCGTCACAGGCATTGCCGTCATGTGGCGAATGCGCAGAAAGAACGTCACCGGCTGGCGGCGCTACTTCTTCTGATCGCGTGCTGGCGCGCACGCCTGATACTGCGACCGCGCACACGATTCCGGTGGTTCGTGCCGTCAGCTCACCGCGCGAATCAGGTGGCGGGCTGCTGCACGCGCATGCACGTCCGGATCCTTCAACATCGCACGCAGCAATGGCACCGAGGCACCGAGCCGCGCCGAGGCCAGCGCCTCCGCCGCCGCGATCCTGAACTCGGACGGACGGTATTTGCCTTCGGTCGAGCAGAGACGGATCAGCTTCTGCACCGCTTCAGGTGTGGCCAGGGTGCCGAGCGCGTACAGGAACTCGACTTGCACGTCCAGTTCCGTCTCGCGCCCAAGCGCCTTGAGCAGCTTCTCCGCGTTCACGGGCGCACCTTCCTCGACCAGGAAGCCACGCACCGCACGGCGGCGGACCTCAGGCGCCTTGTCGTGAATCGCACCGCGTACCGCAGCCCGTGCCGTGGGCGTATCGAGCTGCAGCAGTGCCGCGACCACGGCAGCACGGACGCGCTCGTCGGCGTGCGTCAGGGCACGCGTGAGCTCCGGCTCCGAGGTGCGTGCCTGGTACGCGCCAAGCAGGCAGGCGGCGTTGCGCGCCACGAACCACTGCGCATGCTCCAGCAGGTTCACGAGGCGGTCGGTCCCGCGGCGTACGTGCACGAGCGCATCGTAGCACGCCCGCCGCACGTCGATCGATTCCGACTGCAGCAGCTGCTCGATCAGCACGTCGGCGCCGGCGTCGCCAGCGCGCTTCAACACCGCGATCGACATGGCGACGTGATGGCCGCTGGTCGGCAGCGCGATCACCAGCGTGCGCAGCACCTCGCCCGTTGCCGCCTCATCGAATGCGCTGGTCCATTGCGCCTTCAGGTCGCGATTCGCGATCGCCTTCTCGATGCGCGCCATGTTCGCCAGGACTCCTGCAAGCGATGCCACGTCCTTCGATGTCATCGCAGCACTCGCGTCGCGCTGCATGGACTTGATGCTCGCCACCACGTCGTCCGGCGCCTCGAGATGTGCCGCGGCGGGCGTCGTCGTGTCGGTGTCGGTGCCGGCTGTGGCGCGCAGCACCTGCACATACCAGAGCGAGGCGTCGCGAATCTCCTCGAAGATGCTGGCCTCGGTGTTCTCCTGCGGTTTCGGCCTGACCAGGGCCATGGCGAGCTTCAGCAGCTCGCGCGGCACCGCACCAGGATTGAGGATGATCCGGCCGACCTCGTGCGTCGTCATGGCGAGCATGATGCGCCGCAGCGCCTGATCAGGCTTCTGCGGCTTCTCGCCGTTCACGATCAGGCTCCCCGCCGACAGCTCGAGCGTCAGCCCATGCGAACGCGAGAACCGGCGCACGCGCAGCAGCCCGCTGCGAACCATCGTCATGTCTGCCGCGGACTGCACTTCCTCGAGCAGGGTTGCGATCGACTTTGCGAACAGGATCGAGTCAGGCATTCGGCACTTGGCGTGGTCAGGCGGCAAACGCCACCAGCTACGCGGTGTGAGCCGCGCTGCCTGTGGGAGTATCGGTTGCTCGAGGAAGAATCTGGCGCGCCCGTGAGCGGGGGGCGCGACGGGCCGGCGCGTGCGCCCGGGCGATCGCTAGAAGCGCGCGCAAAGCCCGACGGACAGGGTGCGTCCCGGAACGATGGTCACGTTGTCGGGCTCGCCCCGCTGGCGATCCAGCAGGTTCTCACCGATGAGCCGCAGCGACAGTGATCGCGTCAGGTCGTGCGAGACCGACGCTCGCACTCTCGTCACCTCGCCGTAGT
Organism: Gemmatimonadaceae bacterium; assembly: GCA_014377535.1. Taxonomy (GTDB): domain Bacteria; phylum Gemmatimonadota; class Gemmatimonadetes; order Gemmatimonadales; family Gemmatimonadaceae; genus JACMLX01. Next base: position 11,767 of record JACMPK010000029.1, on the reverse strand, counting down.
GCATCCAGTAGGTGCGCAGGGCGTCGCCGGCGAGTCCGCGTGCGAGCGTGCCGCCGCGCAGGAACGTGCTGGCCAGCCCCACGCGGTCGTAGTTGATCCAGTCCGCGACCTGCGAGCCGGCCAGCTGGAGCTGCCACGCGCGCGGCGTCCACGTCACGGACAATCCGGTGGTCCGGCCGGGCACGGCCAGCATGCGGTCGCCCGCGCGCAGGTCGCCGGCATACTGCAACGCGAGCCGGTCCACGCGGCTCTGCACCAGCGACAGCGTGCCCGCGACGCTCAGCGCGCCCACGCTCTGCCGCAGCGACAGCTCCCAGCCGCGATTGGTGATCGCGCCGAAATTCTCCAGGGCGTAGCCGTATCGAGGCGGGCGGGCGTAGCCACTGCGCCGCGAGTCGTCGCGCCCGCTGCCATCGCGGCCGCGGTCGGGCATGCCCGGTAATGCACTCGTCATCTCGACCGGCACCTGCTGGATCAACGACGAGGCGCGCTGGTCGAACCGCGTCACCTGCAGCGCCAGGGTACGCTTCCAGAACAGCTCGACGCCTGCCTCCACGCCGACCTGCCGCTCGGGCAGCACGTCGGTGCCCACGCCGCCCAAGCCGATCGAGCGCCACGCCGTTTCACGCATCGGGTTGCGCGCCGGCCGCAGCCCCGACCCATACGCCACGCGTGCCTTGACGGTGACGTCGCCACGCTGCCGCACCAGTGACGCCCCGAGCGACGGTAGCACCGCGAACCGGCTCGCGTCGGTGAAGCCGTCGTTCCGCTCACCACGCAGGCCGGCGGTCAGGAACAGCGTCTCGTGCATCTGCAACGCCGCCTGCATGCCGATGCCGGCAGTGCTCAGCCAACGGACCGCATCCATCGGTTGGGCCAGACGGCCGCTCGGCGTGGCACGCAGCGCGACCGCGCCGGCGATGGTCGCATCGCGAAGCAATGCGGCATCGGCGTTCAGCGTGAGCGTCGCACTCGTCGCGTCGCCGATGCCGATGCGACGCACACTCGTCGCACGCAGCGTGCCCTTGTCGACGCCCCCGCGTGTGGCACGCATCGCGGAATCCAGGGCGCTCGGTACAGGCACGAAGTCCACCGCGAGGCCGCGGAGCCGGTAGCCGTCCACACCAGCGGTCAGCGTGTGCGTCCATGCCGCATCGGGCGCGTGCGTCACCGTTCCGCCCAGCGTGTATTGCGTGATCGCCTGCGTGGAGTCGGGCGCAAGCATTCCAAGGCCGGGCATGGTCTGCGTCACGCCACGCAGCACGGGGTTCACGGGCGCCGCGGCGCGCACGAGCCAGAGTCGCGCCGTGGTCGAGACGATCGTGCGTGACGTCACTAGGCGCGCGCCGGCGTCGGTGCTGAACTGCACCGTGTTGCCACCCGGCACGATCGCGCCCGTCGTGTTCAGCGCCATCACCGCGCCCGCCGATCGCTCCGCGCTGCCAGCGCGCAGCGAGACCGTGTGCTCCTGCAAGAAGGCGCCGGACGGCGCATAGTCCGAGTGCGACGTGCCGGCGCTCGATCGCACGATGGCTTCGAGGCGGCCATTTGCCGCGCCATCATGCCGGAGCTGCACATTCACCACGCCGCTGATTGCGTCGGCGCCGTACAATGCCGCTCCCTGCGGACCACGAATCACCTCGATCCGCTCCACCGCGTCGGCCGCGATGCGCGAGAGCAGCAGCGGATTGGCGAGCTCGATGCCATCCACGAAGACTTTCGGCGTGCTCACGCCGAACGAACTCGCGCCGCGCATGCTGCCGAAGCGCGTCATCAGCGTGGTCGGCGCGTCGGCCCAGATCCAGAGGCCCGGGATCGAACCATTCAGCGACGAGGCGAGCGTTGGTGCCGCGGCGCCGCGCAACTCTCGACCCTGCAGCACATCGATCGCGTACGGCAGGCTGCGCTGCGACGCACCGGCGGCACTACCGGTCACCACCACGCGATCCAGCGTTGCAGTACGCGCCGCGACCGGCATTCCGGTCCGCGCTCCAATCGGCGCCAGCACCACTTGCGTGCCGCCGCTCGACATCGGTGCCACGGCGGCGTCCTGCAGCAGCGCCGTCAGCATGGTGCCCAATGGCAACGCACCCTGCGGCACACAGGCGACGCGGTCCAGCGGCAGCAAGTCGCTGGAGTACGACAGCCGCACGCCGGCTCGCGCGGCAACCAGGTCCAGCGCCGTGCGCAGCGAAGCGCCGCTCGAGCGCAGCATCACGACGCGGTCCAGCGGCGCAGACCACAGGCGCGCGCTGTCGCGGCCAGACACCATGCACGGCGTCACCTGCGCTTCCGCGCGTCCGCAGGCCAGCGCGCCCGCCAGCAGCAACGCGCAAGATGGCCGTCGTGCACCGCGAATCATGGCCGTGCAGGCGCTCCAGTGGTGTGCAGCGTGATAGTGTCGCCCCGGACATCGGCAGTCACGCCAAGCGTCAGGCCCAGCACCGCCGCCACGCGCGCGATTGGCTCACCGGTGAGATCCGCCGTGACATGACGCGTCGCCACGGCACGCTCAGGCAGCAGCAGCGTCACGCCGTACCAGCGATGCAGTGCGTCCTGCACCTCGACCATCGAGGCGTCGGTGAATGCCAGTCGTCCGGTCGACAGTGCGGCACCTTCCGCTGCCGTCACCACACCCGCCGCGACCGCAATGCCCAATGCGTTCGCAACCGCGCGATCACCGGCCTGCAACGTCACGGTCGTATCGCGCACCTGGCCAGGCGCCGTGCCGCGCGTGCGCACGCGCACCACACCTTCCACGACGCGCACACTGACTTCGCGCGACGGCGACTCGCGCACCATGAATGCCGTGCCCACATCCTCGACGCTCGTGGTGCCGACGGTGATCGCGAACGGACGCCGCGCATCGTGCGTCACCTGGAACCACGCCTCGCCATGCAGGGTCACGCGTCGGTTGTGCGCGCCGAAGCCCGCCGCAAGCTCGATGCTGCTCGCCGGACCAAGTCGCATGGAGGTGCCATCGGGCAGCGTGATGTCGCGTGATGCGCCGATCGCCGTCACATAGGATTCCGGTGCATTTGCATCTGCCGGCGATTTCATCGACGCGCGCCAGACTGCCGCGACACCGACCACCGCCACGAGTGCGGCGGCACGTCGGAGCACCGGCTGCTGCCACATGGATACGCGCGCAGACGCGCCACGCGCCATGGCACGACGTGCTGCAAGCTCGTCGACCGCATCGGTCGGCTCCACTTGGCGTCGCGCACTCACGCGCGCGAGCGCCGACTCGGAGTCGATGGTGTCCGTGGTGCCTGCCACCCACGTCGCCATCACCGCGTCGAGCGCTGCATCGTGGACCGGAGGCCCGTTTTCCGGCGCGCGGCCGGCACTCTGATCGCTCATATATCTTGTGGACACAATTGGGGCGCCCTACCCCCATCAATCCCGCCGACGCCGCAACATGGGCGTTTTCGCTTCCCCGGGTCAAGGACGACGGTGGTCGTGCCGCTCATCACCAGCACCACGCTCGACCCCGGGTGTCCTCCAGAGGATGTGCAGCGCGCACTGTTCGCCCGCCTCGCAGCCGGCGACGACGACGCGTTCGATCGCATCTTCCGCATCTGGTACGCGCCGCTGGTCCGCGTCGCCACCTACCTCCTGCACGACATCGGGATTGCCGAGGAGGTCGTGCAGGACGTGCTGCTCGAGGTGTGGCGCCGTCGCGAGACGCTGGCTTTCGAGCAGGAGCCGCGCCGGTATCTGATGCGCGCGACGCGCAACCGCGCACTGAATCATGTGCGTCACCAGGCCGTGACCGCCCGCGCCGCCGCGCGCGACATCTCGGAGGACGCGCATGCCGCCACCGCACCGGCCACGATCGATGCCGCTGAACTGGAGGCTGCGATCACGCAAGCCGTCGCGACGCTCCCCGACCGCTGTCGCGCCGTGTTCGAGCTCTCGCGCCGGCATGGCATGAGCTACGCGCAGATCGCCGACGCGCTGGACATCTCGCCCAAGACTGTCGAGAACCAGATCGGCAAGGCGCTGCGCATGCTGCGCGTCGCCCTCGCGTCGTGGCTGCCCGGTGCCGACGCGAGCGCGTGATCTCAGGCCATGGGGGTAGTCGTCGTGCCGCGTGTCGTCTGCTGCAACGGACCACGCGCCGACGGAATTCGCCCTCGACACGGTTCACAATCCCTCATGCCGGAGATCACGCGCATGGCAACACTCAAGACCTGCACCACGTACGGTGCACTGCTGCTGGCCGCGGTTGCATGCACCGACGGCGCGACCCTGTCGAATGCCCCCGACCCGTCGCTCATCTCGGCCGCCTTCATGACGGCGTCACCGGGGTACGATTCACTTTCCAGCAGCTTCAGCGCCACCGGCGCGACGGGCGTGTTCGGACCGCGTCATCGCGGGGGCCCGCGTGGCCGCGATGGTGATCAAACACTCGGGCGCGACGAATTGATGGGCGGTGGGATGCGCGACGAATTCCGTGGCAACATTGCCATGGGTCCCGGCCTTGGACGCGGTCCGTTTGGCGAACAGGTCGCGCTCTCCACCTGCACGACCTTCGACGCGGTGACTGGTATCGTCAGCTGCACGCCCCTCGTGCGCGACAGCCTGACGATCACGCGCACCTTCAGGTTCTTGACGGCGGCGGGCGTGGCGCAGCCGGCCCGTGATTCCGCCACCACTAATCGCATCGAGACCAGCCGCACCGTCACCGGCACGACGACCTTCACGCCCGGCCGTCGCGGCGGGTTCGGCCATGGCTTCGGCTCGCGCGGCGGCGACAGCGCACGGGTGGACATCACGTCCGCGCGCACTACGGTCAGCGCAACCAGCACGCGCAGCGCCACCGGCCTCGCGGCCGGTGCCACGCAGCGCACGGTGAACGGCACGTCGGCTGGTCGTGAATCCACCGAAGGCACCAGCACCACCGGCGCGTTCAGTTCCGTGCGCGTCATGGGCGACACCACGTCCGGTCTCGTGATTCCCGTCGTGGTGACGGGCTATCCGTACCCCACCGCCGGCACGGTCATCCGCAGCATGAAGGTCACCGTCAGCTACAGTAGCGGCACGCCCGTGACCTCCAGTCGCCGCGAAGTGATCGTGTACGACGGTTCGACGACAGCGTAGATCAGCATCACGAAAGACGGCAACACAAAGAACTGCACACTGGCGCTGCCGCGGGGGAAGCCGGTCTGCCCGTGACCGCATGAGGCAGCGCAGTTGCGGGTGTACGACACACGCCTCGGGGCATGCACCCCGGGGCGTGTTGCGTTTGGACTGAAATGCGGCCTATGTGTAACGGCGTTACGCCGCGCGCGCATTCTCGTGCGTGAGCCGCACCGGCAGGCTTTGCGCGCGCACCGTGCGGCTGCTAAGCTCGCGCATCGAACGCCGCGAGACACATCTGTCGCCGTGGATAGGACGCGATGGGCTGACTGTTCGCGACACGGCGACTGCCGGCCAGGCTGCGCAACAACAATTTCAGGTCGAGGGACAGGAATCAATGCGTCTCTTCCGTCAGTGCGTGGCCGTGGCTGCGATGTGCATCGCCGCCGCGCCCGCGCTTCTCGCTCAACGCCGCATCACCGGTCGCGTCACCGACGAGGGAGCCGGCTCCCCGCTGGGCAGCGTCAGTGTGCAGGTCACCGGTACCATCACCGGCACATACACCAGCGCCGAAGGAGCATTTGCGCTGACCATTCCGAACGGGGCAATTTCCCTGCGTGTGCGCCGGATCGGCTATTCGCTGCGCACGGTGCTGGTGCAGGCCAACCAGTCCACGGTCAACGTCGCGCTGAAGAAGGACGTGCTGCAGCTCGAGACGCAGATCGTCACGGGGCAGCAGGGCACCCTCGATCGTCGCAACGCCGCAACGGCCGTCGTGCAGGTCACCTCGGAGGACCTGAACCGCGTGCCGGCGCAGAGCCTCGAGCAGGTGCTGCAGGGCAAGGTCGTCGGTGCGCGCATCAACATGAACAGCGGTGCACCGGGCGGCGGCGGACAGATCCAGTTCCGCGGCGTGACCTCCGTGCTCGGCAACGGTGAGCCACTGTTCGTGATTGATGGCGTGCTGATGTCGAATGCATCCATCGCCAGCGGCGCGAACACGCTCACGAGGGCAGCGGGTGCGGCCGGCAACATCGCCAGCGTGCAGGATAATCGCACCAATCGACTCGCCGACCTGAATCCGAACGAGATCGACGATGTGCAGGTGCTGAAAGGTGCCGCCGCCTCGGCCCTCTACGGGTCGCGCGCCACGAACGGCGTGGTGATCATCACCACCAGGCGCGGCAAGACGGGCACGCCGCGCTGGAGCCTGTCGCAGCGTGTGGGACAGTCGTCACTGCTGCGTGACGTGGGCCAGCGGTGCTTCCGCGATACCACCGATGCACTGACGGCCGGAACGGCATCGTCCAACGCCGCGATTGCGCGCGAGGTGCTGACCGCAGCGATCAGCGCCAACGGCGGCGTCATTCCGTGCAACAACTTCTCGCGCCAGCTCTTCGGCGACAATGCGCCGGCCTACGAGACGAACCTGCAGGTCTCCGGCGGCAACGACCAGACGCGCTATCTCGCGTCGATCTCGCGCAAGTACGACGCCGGCACGGCGAACAACACCAACGCCACCCGCGACAACGCGCGCATCAACATCGACCAGAACGTCTCGAGCCGCCTCACGGCGCGCCTCGATCTGGCGTATACGCGCAGCCAGTCCAATCGCGGCCTGTCGAACAACGGCAATGATCCGAACACCAGCCCGGGCTATGTCTTCGCCAAGACACCGAGCTTCATCGAGCTGCAGACGCGCGACAGCGCCGGCCTCTTCCCCATCAACCGCTTCGGTGGTGTCGGATCGAACTTCGCCAACACGTCCAATCCGTTCCAGACGTTCGAGTTCATCACCAATAACGAGGATGTGAATCGCGTCGTCGGTGCGGCATCGCTCAACTATCAGGTGTTGGCCACCGACCGTCAGCAGCTGCGCGTGGAATACTTCGCCGGCCTTGATCGCTTCGACCAGGTCAACAACATCCTGAGTCCGAGCATCCTGCAGTTCGAGGCCGTCGACGGACTGCCCGGCACCTCCGTGTTCGGCAACGCGGTCAGCCGGCAGGTCAACCAGGCGCTGCGTGCCTACTGGACGGTCACGCCCGGAAAGCTCGGTGCGACATTCAACACGATCGCCGGCGTCACGGAAGAACAGCAGGGCCTGAACGTGACCCGCAACCGCGCGCAGAACCTGCTCTCCGGTGTGGTGAACATCAATCAGGGACAGCAGCTGAGCTTTCAGAACCGCGAGTTGCAGCGCGACCAGGCGTGGTTCCTGAACCAGAGCGTGCTCGCCTTCGACGACAGGCTCTACATGGCCGCAGGCGTCCGCGGCGACCGCTCGAGCAACAACGGCGATGTCGCGAAGTTCTACGTCTTCCCCACGGCGCAGGCCTCCTACCGTCTCGTCAACCTGTTGCCGAAGCTCGACGAAACGAAGCTGCGTGCCTCATGGGGCCAGACGGGCAACCGCCCGCTCTACGGTCAGCGCAACATCACGTTCGCGCCGGTCACGCTCATCGGTGGCTTCAACGGCATCGGCGTGAACGCCGGACTCGGCAACCCCGACGTCGCACCCGAGCGCAAGACGGAACTCGAGCTGGGCGTTGACGTGACGGCCTTCTCGCGTCGACTCGCATTCGAGTACACCTATGCCGACGCGCGCATCGACGACGTGCTCTTCCAGCGCCCGATTCCGCCGACGGCCGGTGTCTCGACGCAGATTTTCAACGGCGGTGTGCTGCGCAACAAGAGCCACGAAGCCGCCGTCACCGTCGTGCCGTTCCAGCGCGCTGGGTTCACGTGGGTCTCGCGCACCTCGTTCCAGCGGATCCGCAACGACGTGCAGGAACTGCCGATTCCGCCGTTCGCCGTCGGTAACACCGGCTTCGGCGCAGGATTCGGTCGCGCCCGAGTCACGCAGGGCGTTTCCACGACGGCGATCTGGGGCAACAAGCCGATCATCGTGAAGACGGCGGCCGGGCGTGATTCGATCTTCACGCGCGACACCGTCATCGGGGACGGCAACCCGAATTTTGAATTGTCGTTCACCAACACCTACACCGTCAGCCGTTTCACGCTGAACGTGCAGGTCGACTACCGCAACGGTGGTGACCTGGTGAACCTCACCCAGCAGATCAACGACCAGTTCCAGAACTCGCGCGATTACGATGCCCCGTCACCCTGCCGCGGACAGACGGCGGCAAACCTGGACTGCATCCGCAACGCCGGCGGCGTGATCACGCTGCTCGACACCTCCGCCACCGCGCGGCTCGGTGCGTACCGGTTCTCGCGCTGGAACAGCAGCAACAATGCGACACCGTACACGCAGAACGGCAGCTTCGTGAAGCTGCGTGAAATCTCGCTCAACTACGCCGTCCCGACGGAATTCAGCCGCCGCATCTTCGGCAGCCGCGTGAGCGATGTGCGCCTGAACATCGTCGGTCGCAACCTCGGCATCTGGTCGCCATACTGGGGCGTCGATCCCGAAGTGAACAACTTCGGCAACAACAACGTCGGTCGATTCGTCGACCTCGCACCATTCCCGCCGGCTCGGCAGTTCTTCTTCAGCGTCGACCTGGGATTCTGAAATCATGACTACCACTCTCGTGCACCACTTCGGTCAACAGTCCACGCGGCGGCTCGTCGGCGCCGCGGTCGCGCTGATCGCGCTCATCGGCTGCAACGCCGACCGCCTCAGCATCCCGAACTTCAACGAATCACTCGTCGACCAGCCGGCAGATCGTGCGCTGCTGCAGAACGCCGTGTCCGGTATCCTCGGCGAACAGCGCGTGAACATGGCTGGCCTGGTCAGCAATGTCGGCATCTTCGGCCGTGAATCGTACAACTACACCAGTTCCGAACCCCGGAACATCACGCTCTTCCTGGCCACCTTCCCGCTCGACAACTCCGGCTTCACCAACGGGCAGTGGGACGGACGCTTCCGCAACATGCGCAATGCGGTGAACGTGATCCGGCAGGTTGCACCGGCCACGTTCATCAACGAGGCCGAAAAGAATGCGGTGCGCGGCTTCGCCAACACCATGCGCGCACTGGACCTGTTCTATGTCATCGCCACGCGCGATTCGCTCGGTGCTCCCACCACCATCGACTCGCTCGCGCCGACGCCGCAGGCGTTCGTCAATCGTGACTCGGTCTACCGCTTCATCAGCGCCACGCTCGATCAGGCGGCGACACAGCTCACCAGCGCCGGCACGGCGGCATTCCCTTTCCGCCTGACGACCGGGTTCGCCGGCTTCGACACGCCGGCCACGTTTCTGCAGTTCAACCGTGCGCTGGCCGCGCGCGTGCTGGTCTATCGCGGATCACTGGGCTGCGGCGCCACCTGCTACACGCAGGCGCTGACAGCGTTGTCGGCGAGCTTCCTCAACGCCGCGCCCACCGCGGATCTGCGGCGCGGTGTGTATCACGTGTTCTCCGCGTCGTCCGGTGACCTCCTCAACGGCATCAGCCGGCAGACCGCACCCGATCAGCTCGCGCATCCATCCATCCGCCCGGATGCCCAGCGTCAGGCTGGCGGCGTGCTGCTGGACAATCGCTTCATCACGAAAGTCCGCACCATTCCGACGCGGAATGCGCCGGGTGGTATCGCGGTGGGCATTCCGACCGATGTGGATTTCAACCTCTACATCGACCAGACCACGCCGATCCCGATCATCCGCAACGAGGAGCTGATCCTGCTCCGAGCCGAAGCGAACATCGGGCTGGGGCTGTTACCCGCGGCGCTGACCGACATCAACGACATCCGTGCCCGCGCGGGCAGCCTGCCGCCGATCGCTGCCTTCGCCTCGCCGACCGCGGCAATTGATGCTTTGCTCTACGAGCGTCGGTACTCCCTGCTGTGGGAAGGGCACCGCTGGTTCGATCTGCGTCGTTACGATCGCATCGGCACCATCCCGCTCGACATCCCCACGCACTTCCGTGTGCGCGTGATGCCCGTGCCGCAGGCGGAATGCCTCGCGCGTCAGCTGGTCATCGGCGCACAGCCAGCCCTCCGGGCGCCCGGCTGTCCGTAGGAACGCAGCGGTAGCTGTGTCGTGATCACGGGCCGGACTGCCATCATGGAGTCCGGCCCGCGGTGCAGAGCGGCATGTTCGCGCTGATCGCGGGGGACGGTCGGTCCAGCTGGACGCCGCTATCGTCACGGTGGTCGGCGGTCCTGCTACGGGCATCGTTGGGAGCGACTTATTCCAAACTGAGTAGACCACGCGTTTGTTTCGCGCGATGTTGTCGTAATCGTCTGCTGGCTTCCCGAACAAGATCTTCCTGCGTGCTGCGCACTACGCGTTACATCGAAATGGCGGCGCGATTGCTCGCAGTGGTCGCGCTCACGGCGTGTACCGACCCGACGGGTCCCGGCGCGCGACCGGGCTTTTTCGGTCTCCGGCAGTACTTCGACAATCCGTTTGTGTGGCAGAGCCTTTTGCAGCGCGAGGATGTGCTCCCGTCCGACTCCTGCCCGCCGTTCGCGGCCTCCGCTCTGCCCGTGACGCGACGCGTGATCTCTGGGACCTCTGCGTCGATCGCGCTGCCGACCACCGCGATTGCGGTGCCCTTCGCGAAAGACAGCGGCGTCGTGTACCGGATCCCCGGCGAGGGCTTCATCGGCATGGCCTACGACCTCAATGTGGTGACGAGGCTCGACTTCAGTGATGGACGATCACGGAATGCCATCAGCTCCTTTCCGTTGGGGAGCAGCTGTGCCGTCAATGTCGACGGGCGGCCGGCGCGATTGTTCTTCAGCATTGTGCTACCGTCCGATCCCGGCAGTTCCGCGGCATCGGCTCCGATCACGTTCACTCGCTCGATGTTCCTCATCACGACGACACCGACTGGTCGGCTGGTGAACATCACGATCGAAGGCGCCACGGTAACCAGCGTAGCGTTTCAGCCGCCTTCGAGCGAGGACCGCAACTTCGCGGTCGGACGATTACTGTCACGCGTCGCGTCCATCACATGGTGATCCGCGTCGTCATTACGCACGCCGCCCTGTTGCTGCTGGGTGCCACCGTACTCGGCGCGCAGGCGACCGCGACGTGGGAGCTTGGCTCGGAATTCATGCAGAGTCTGACGCCATCGCGCCCAAACGCCGTCTTCGGCGGGCAGGCTTCGGACATCGGCGAATCGGCGCTCTCATTGCGCGCGAGCACGACGCTCGTGCGCCTCGGCCCCGTGCGTCTGCGCTACACGGCGCAGCTGCTGCCGGTCATCCGGCTCTCCGCCGTGGAGCAGTACGGCACCCTCGCCACGTCGGTCTCGACCTTCTACGTGATCACCGGTCGCGCACCGGCGTTGGGCATCGGCCTCGTCCCGCTCGGCCTCGACCTCGACACCCGTCTCGGCCGACGCGTGCAGCTCGGCGTCGGCGCGGGGGTGGGGATCGCCGGATTCACCCGCCATGTCCCGGTCGCGGCCAGCCGGCGGCGGGCGTTCACGGCGGAATGGGGCACACGACTCCGCGTCGATCTTGACCATGGCCGGGCGTTGCTGCTCGGGGTTCGCTGGAAGCACACCTCAAACGGGCTGACGGCGTGGGAAAATCCGGGCGTGGACAGCCGGATGCTCTCGGCTGGGTTCAGCTGGACCGTCCAGGCGCCGCTGTGATCAGCAACCGGCTGCAAAAGCGTGGTGCAGGACAGCGGAGATGGCATGCCAACGGTTGTCAGACCCCAGGCGCTGTCCAACGGACGCCGGTCTGCGGCTTTGGTTACAGCCCCAC
>JACMPK010000254.1 GCA_014377535.1 Gemmatimonadaceae bacterium | reverse complement strand
CCTTGAAACGGCAGTGCCCCGGTCGTACACTCTGTGGACATAACAGCCGTCTCCGATGTGTGTGTAAGGCGTTCTCGACAAACACCTTATGCCACATCGGGCGGCTGTTATGCAATACCCTGGTGAGAAATCCGGGCTAGGTGCTTTGGTTGTTTGGTATCATACTTATACCAAGGTGTCCTAGTGGTTTGACATTTTGGTAGTTCGGTATCTTGGCAGCTCTCCACCACGGTGCCTTGGCATCTGAACGCCAGATCCCTTGTGCCCCTTCATGGGTGGCCCTGCCCCTCGACACCCCCTCGCGGGCCCCCATTGGAGCCCATCACACCCGCCACGTCACAGCATAGACCCGTCGGGGGACGGCACGCAGCGGCGGCAGAGCGTTTCGCAACAGGTATGGCACATGGCGGCATCGGACGATCAGCGGAAACGCAGGCCGAGTCCGATCTGGAACGCGGTGTTCTTGCTGTTGTAGTCGTCGGTACCGTCGGAGGCGATGTTGATCAGGCCGTGCGTGTAGCGCACCATCGGAGCGATGATGAGGTTCTTCCGGTACGGAATCCCCACCTCGCCGCCGACGGACAGACCGGCATCGACACGCTGAATGTCGGTCTGCGAGCCAAAGTACGCGTCGTCGCAGTCGAGCGAGCTGCTTCTGCCGTTCGCCTCTGCCTTCACTGAGCATCCGATGCGCACACCGACGGCGCCGCCCACGAGCAACACCGGACGAACGCGCGATGCAGGGCGCGCCGGACCGAGACGCAATAGGAGGGGCACCTCGAGGTAGCGCAGTCGCACGGCAACTACGGCGGCGTCGGTGTTGAACGCCGGTCCCTTCGAGATCAGGTGCAGGCCCGACTGCAGGCCCACCACTGCTCCCGGTCGATCCGCGACCACGGAGATGCCGATCCATGGGCTCGTCCGCCAATCGTTGTCTGTGAGGTCGCCGCCGGCGAAGTTCGTCAGCGCTGCCCCACCCTCGATCCCGAATCGCACTGCGCGCTGCGCATGCGCGGAAGCGCTCTGCAGGACGCAGAGCAACAGCAGTGCCTGGAGTAAGCGAAGGCGGGCCATGGTGGTCGGTGCACGCACCACGGTACGTGCAAGTGTCATTGTTGTCATGTGCGTACCATGCCGCCGCGAACGCGGATCGTGCAAGGGCCGAACGACGAGGGGCTCCGATTGATGATCGGAGCCCCGTTTCCTCGCGCGCATCAGGACCGAGGAGCCACCCTGATGGAGCAACTTCGTTCCTTGGAGGGCACGGTCACGCGTCTCGGAGGGAAAGTACGCATATGCTGATACGGATGACTTCGTCTCGCGTGCCCATCTGTGTGGTCGCGGTGTAACTAGTCGTGCGCCAACGCCGTAGATCTTTTGCGAACACGACGGTACGCGCCCGTGACGTAAGTTCCCACCTGAAGGGTTATGCTTCTGCGCATGAATGGCTCATTGATCACGCGCCTGCTTCGTCGCGATCTGTTCTGGTATTACCGCCTGCGGCTCAGTCCAGACATCCCGCAGTTCTGGCGGCAATTCTGGCTGACGATGACGCATCTCGGTGGCGCCAGGGTGACCGTTGCCGTCTGCATCGGTGGCCTGTTCATCCCGCGCACGCGGTTCGCGGCTGCGCACACGTCGGTCGCATTGCTCGTGGCGTTTTTGATCTCCCAGATCATCAAGCGCAGCGTAAGCCGCGCGCGACCGGAAGATTCGGCGCGCGGTACCACGATGATTGATGCGCCAGATCGCTTCAGCTTCCCGAGTGGTCATTCTGCCGCGGCCATGGCAGTCGCGGCCATGTATGCCCTGACCTTCCCATCACTCGGCATCTGGCTGCTTCCGATTGCGGTGCTGGTTGGCTACAGTCGCGTCGCATTGGGTGTGCACTATCCGCTGGATGTGGTGGCGGGGCAGGCGATTGCGCTGCTGACCGCCGGCCTGCTGCGACTCTGGTAGACGCGCTGCGGCGCGCGCTCGGGCTGGTCGCCGCCGTCGTCGTGACGACGAGCGCGATCGAGCTGCGAGCGCAGGATGCGGTTTCGATACGTTCTTCCAATACGTCATCTGTGCGCCAATCGTGCGATACCGCACAGCGGCACATTGCGCGCAGCACCCGCGAAGACACGCTGCGCCTGCTTCTTCGGCGGGCTGGCGGCGGCGCACGCCTCGATGCGCGCTACGCGATGGACGGTCTTGATGCACTGCGCCGGAACTTCACGCTTCCGGAACGGGTCGCGCTCCCGTTTTATGTGGTGCTCGACGACTCATCCTCTACGCTCGGCCTCGTGGCGAGCATCGAGTTCGTGGCGGCGCGCGATGGCACGGTGCGCAATGTGCGCGTCACGAGAACCAGTCACGTGCCGGCGCTGGACAGCGCCGTGCTGCGTGCATTGCAGATTGCCAGTGCGGAGTCGGCATTCGCTCCGTTCGGATCCGGTGGCCCCGGCCACGAACTACGACTCGTGCTGGAGGTCGCCTTCGGACTCGAGGACTCCACCCGTGCCGGGATCGATGCCGCGGTGATGACGCTTCCGCGGTATGGGCCCATGACGCTGCCTGCCGTCATTGAACCACAACGCCTGCCACGCTTTGCCAACGCTCGTGCCGCAGGCTCGCGACTAGGCTATGTGAACATGTCGTTCGGCATCTCCGATGCAGGTGTCGTCGTGCCAGGCACGGTAGACTTCAGCAAGGTGACGACGCGCACGCTCGCCCGCGCCCTGCTCGATGTGCTCCCCAGCTGGAGATTCGTACCGGCCTACATCGGCGGCTGCCCCGTGCCATCGCTCGTGACGCAGTCGTTCAGCTTCGTCTTCCCGCCCTGAATCACGCGCTGACATTCGCCCAAATCTGCGGCGCGAGATGGCACGACACGGCCGGACATCACGGGGTCACTGGCGTCATCGAGTCAGATCAGCAAGGCATCTCAACGGGGCATCTCACTGTGTCATGGCGGCGTGCACGATGCGAGCGATATCGGCGATCAGGACCTTCGCAGCCGGCTGCGACGTGACACCGCTGGTCAGCACGACGAGCACGTATGGTGGATCCGTCGGTGGATAGACGAGCGCCGCGTCATGCTCGACGGCGGTGATGTTGCCCGTCTTGTGCGCGATGCGCGTGTTGGCAGGGAGCCCGGTTGGAATGGCATCGTTCCAGGCCTGCGCGAAGAGCACGTCGCGCATCCACGCGCATGACGCCTTCGATGCCGCGCGATTGGTACCGATCGCTGCGAGCACCGTCGCGAGGTCGTGAGCGGTGGTCACGTTGTTCAGGCCGGCGCGAAAGGCTGGTCCGTCTTCCACGCCGCGTCGTACGAGCATGCGCGTAGCACCGAGCGTGCGCATGCGTGTCGTGACCGTGTCGGCCACGACCACCGTGAGCAGCATGTTGGTGGCGAGGTTGCTGGAATGCGTGATCATGCGCGAGGCAAGCCAGCGGATCGGCACGGGCCGGCCCACCCGCGCGTAGACGCTGTCGTCCGAGTCATTGGCACGATTCAGCGTGTACGGCGATCCATTGACGATGGAGCGAAAGCTGTTGATGAGAACGACCGGCGCATCGAGGTCGAGCGTGCCGCGATCAGCTTCACGTGCGAGCTCGATCATGACCGGCACCTTCATGGTACTGGCGGCGTGCACGAGCGAGTCGCCGTTGATCAGGATGCGGGCGCCCCGGCCGTCCAGCCGCCACGCGGCGACGCGAACCACGGCACCGTCCGTTTGTGATGCGCGAGCACGGATTGCCGCGATCGCATCGGTTGCGCGGACGTCCGCCGCGACGTGCTTCGGGCGCGTGGCGCAGGCGCCGAGCAGGGTGAGTATCGCTGCCGCGCCGAGCGCGATGGCTGGTCGGGATTGCATGCCGTGAGAATCTGAAGGGTGCCGTGGGAAAGCGGAGCTGCACATGCGAGGTGGCAATCTGTCGCTGCGCGGATGCTGTTGCCTCGCGGACGATCGTTCGGTCAGGAAGTGTGGGCGCGAAGAGGCTGAGGTCGGTTTCGCTCACGTGAAGCGACTGCTAGACTCGACGAACTGTTCATTTCTGTCATCATGTCTCTCAACGCTGCCGTCATGCGCCGTTTCTCCATGATCGCCGCCGTGCTCCTCAGCAGCGGGTGTGCGTCGCGCAGCTCCGGTCGCATCACGGCGCCAATGCCGGCAACCCCCGCCGCGGGCGTAACGGGAAGCGTTTTCAGCCAGGCCGCGCGCGACCCGATGAATCGGGTGGTCGTCTCCGATTCCGAAGTCGTGACGCGGGCGGCGGCGATCTTCGGCGGCGTGCCGGCACCGGTGGTGCCCGAGGGAAGCGGACCGATGCCCGGCGCGCGTGCCACGTGGGACATCGATGTCCGCAGCTACGAGACGCGTGACGCCGTGGCGCAATACGTGGGAATCTTCACCGGTCGCGCACGCACGTACATGGAGCGCAGCATGAGCTTCGGCACACGTTACGACGCGATGCTGCGTCGCATGTTCCGCGAGAAGGGCCTGCCGGAGGACATGACGTATCTGGCGCTGATCGAGAGCAGCTACATGCCGCATGCCTACTCGCGTGCGGCGGCGGTGGGGATGTGGCAGTTCATGGCACCGACGGCGCGCGGCATCGGCATGCGCGTGGACTGGTGGGTGGACGAACGTCGGGACCCGGTGCGCGCGACCGAGGGCGCGATGGCGTTCCTGACCGACCTTCACGATGCGTACGGCAGCTGGTACCTCGCGGCTGCAGCCTACAACGGTGGGCCAGGGCGCGTTTCGCGCGGCCTGACGCGCTTTTCCGACGCCATCAACGGCTCCGAGGGCGAGGACCGCTTCTTCGCGCTGGCTGAGCAGTCGTACCTGCCAAGCGAAACCAAGGCGTACGTGCCGAAGCTGATTGCCGCGGCGATGATCGCGAAGGAGCCGGCACGTTACGGCTTGCACGTGGACACACTGCCGATCTACGCGTACGACTCGGTCGACGTGGTCGGTGGTGTGTCGCTTGGCGCGGTGGCGAAGGCGGCGGGCGTGCCGCTGGAACAGATCACGGACCTCAACCCGCACATCCTGCGAGGCATTACGCCGCCGGACGAGATCTCCGAGATTCGCGTACCCGTTGGGCGGGCCGAAGGCTTCAGCGCCGCATTCAATGCGCTGCCTGAGGCCGAGCGCGCCGGCTGGCGCGAGCAGCGGATCGCGTCGGCGCGGAGTGCCGGTGCGATTGCGGAGGAGGCCGGTGTGCCGGCGAAATCGCTCCGCTGGCTGAATCCGAAGCTGTCGCTGGATGGGCGCGGCCGCGTCCGCGCGGGCACGATGCTGCGCATTCCAACGGCGCTGACGCTGGCTGGCGCACGCGACGTGCCCGACCCGTCGATCGCGCGGTATGGTGGCGCGTCTGGTGCGCTGGTCTCGAAGCGCGTCCGCGTGCGATCGGGTGAATCGCTGGCGAGCGTCGCGCGGCGCTCGGGCGTGTCGGTAAAGGCGCTGCGTGCGATGAATGGACTCAACGGGTCTCGTGTCCGCGCGGGTCAGGTGCTGGTGGTGCGCCGGCCCTCCCGATCCCGGGTGAATGCGGCGCGCCGCGCGGCCGCGCGGAGCGGCACGGCCGGCGCATCGTCCAGGCGCTGCACGAGTCGGGTGGTGCGCGTGAAGGGCAAGCGGCGCACGGTCTCGAGCTGTGCGGGGCAGCGGAGCGCGAGCGTGGCGAGCGGCAAGGCAAAAAGCGGTCGCACGTCGTCGGCACGATCGGCGAGTGCTCGCAAGATGAGCAGCCGAGATCGACGTGCGAGCACATCCGCCAGCTCAACAGCGAAGCGAAGGCGCAGCCCGGCATCGACGCGGAAGTCGACGGCGACCACGCAGCGCGCAAACCGCTGAGCTGGCGTCGGTTCCAAGGATGCGCTGCAGCGGTATGGTGTAATGCGACGTGGCGCATGTCGTGCAAGAAAACGCGGCGCGGCATGTCACAATCGACCAGCAGGGCGGAGCCGGACACGAAACGCGGAGGCGCATCCGAGTAGATGACCTCCGCTTCTTCGTATCGATTGGTGTGGAGAACAACAGTTCTTGATCAGCGATGAAGGCATGAAGTCGACTGCGCCGTGTGGCGAGCCCGGGTCATGCCGTCACTCCGACGAGCGCACTCGATTTGCCGCCGCCGTGACGCGTGCGGCACCGTAGTACCCGCGCATCACCTTCTGGTCGTAGCCATTCGACGGGTCGAGGCCAAGCGACAGCTCGGTCTGGACGGCCAGCGCACCGCGGTTGTAGGTCAGGAGCGCGAGCTTCACATTGCCGCGACGTTCGTCGATCAGGTCGCGCAGATATTTAAAACCGATCCGGAGGTTGGTCTCGCGATTGTACAGTTTCGCCTTCGTGATCGACGGCTCGTAATAGCGCGCTGTCGGCAGCATGACCTGCATCAGGCCGGCGGCGCCGACACCGCTCGTCGCCCGCTCCTTGAACAGTCTCTCGACATTGACCAGTCGGAAGCCGAGTTCCGGGTCGATGCCGGCATCGAGTGCTGCGTCATGAATGGCGCGAGCGAGTTCGGTGTCCACCATCCAGCGCCGCGAGAACGTGTAGATCCGGTTCCAGCGCTGCAGCCGCGTTGTGGCGACACGAGCGGTGTCCGCCGCCTGCAACCGGTCGGCGATCGTGACGACCCGCGATCCGGAGCGTGCCGTGGAAGTGTGAGCGGACTCGGCTCTGGCATCGAGGATCACCGGGCGACGTCCGGCGGCCAGCACGGTGACGACGACTCCCCCAGCGATGATCCAGCGGCGGAACCGGCGGCGGAGCCGCTCGGAATCACCGCGGTGTACGTAGGTACCTCGTAGATCGTGCATCTCGTTCAAACTCCGCGTCAGGGGCGCGCCACACCGAAGGACTGAACGCATGCGTTCAACTCTCCGGCACGTCAGCGCCAGTGGCGCGAAACACCTCGCCCAGTGCTGCGGCGAAACGCATCGCAGATCAGGAGAACATTCACGCGCCAGCTGCAGCGCGTTTCAGACCTCCGGTGGCGAACGGCGCCAGGAACCTGAGCGCCCCCCGTCCTTCAACTCCACCCGGATGTCGGTCAGGACCATGTCCCGATCGACAGCCTTGGCCATGTCGTACACGGTCAGCAACGCGATGGACACGGCGCACATCGCTTCCATCTCCACTCCCGTGGGACCAACCGTCCGCACCTCGACCGAGGCACGCACACCGGGGAGTTCCTCATCCATCGTCAACGCGACATCCACGCCGCGCAGGGCCAGCTGATGACACAACGGGATCAGGTCCGACGTGCGCTTGGCACCTTGAATCCCGGCAATCCGAGCCACCGTCAGGACGTCACCCTTTGGAAGAGCTTGCCGCCTGATCAGGTCAAACGTAGCGGGTTGCATCCGGATCCCTCCACTCGCCACCGCAACCCGCTGGGTCTCCGGCTTGGCCGACACATCGACCATCCGGGCATTTCCCTCTGCATCAATATGGCTGAGGTCGGCTGATTTCATGCGTTTACTCCGAGCAGGCGCAACTCGCGGAGGAGTTCGGCCGTGATGAGGGCGGGATTGACGTTGTGGCTGGCGCGCTCGCGGGCGCCCTCGATCGCGTCCTGGGCCCGAGTCAGGGAGGCGGCGTGCGGTGATGCGTCGTCCACGGCGGCCCGGAGACGCTCGTGCAGCATGCCTTCCAGTGCGTCGAGCGCATCGGAGAACGCGCCGCGGGCGCCAGCGGGCTTCTCTGACAGCACTGCGATGAACCGGTCGCTGGTGTCGCCACGCAGCGCCTTCAGCCAGAGCGATGCATGTGCGGCCGCCGTGTCGTGCGAGGTACCGGCCAGCAGCGCACCCGGCGCGCCTGAGGCGCGCTCCAATATGGTTTGATCGATGCGCCCGATCTTCGCGCGGACATCGTCAGCCTCGGTCCACTGGCGCAGTTCCTCGGGAGCCAATGGCGCGACGCGGACGGACACGACCCGCGAGCGGATCGTGGGAAGCAGGGCACCCGGTTCGCTGGTCGTGAGAATGAGCGTGGTGTCCGGCAGCGGCTCCTCGAGGAGCTTCAGCAACGCGTTGGCCGCCTGGTCGCTGCCTTCCTGCGCGAT
Organism: Gemmatimonadaceae bacterium; assembly: GCA_014377535.1. Taxonomy (GTDB): domain Bacteria; phylum Gemmatimonadota; class Gemmatimonadetes; order Gemmatimonadales; family Gemmatimonadaceae; genus JACMLX01. The sequence goes on along the minus strand of JACMPK010000254.1, from coordinate 32,325 downwards.
CATCCGGTCGGCGTCGCCCAGAATCATGATCTTGCGGCGGCCCATGGCTGGTGTGCTCGCGGCGGCGCGCACCAGCGCCCGGATCATTTCAACGAAGATGCCTTCGCTGCCGCTCGTCGGGCCCCAGAGTCCGCCGTCCTTCGCCCGGTCGCGCATCACACCGCGCATGTACGCCAGCGCCTCCTCGGGCGAGCAGTCCGACACCTCGGCACGGGGAACAGGAAAGAACCAGTACAGGTCCGGATGCGTCAGTTCGGTGGCATAACGGCAGCCTTGGCAGGCGCCGCACGGTGTCGACGTCGAGGAGCAGAGCTGTGACTGCGCCAGCCAGAGCGCGAGGCGCTGCTTGCCTACGCCGCGGCGCCCATGCAGAAGCAATGAGCCCGGCATGGTGCCGCGTACGACCGCGTCGCCAAGACGCTGGCGTAGCGCGTCATGACCAACGAGCGGAGAGAGTGGCATGCGCCAAAAGTGCTTGCCATCTGCCACCTCCGGCACCCCGAGATGTCGCAATCCGGTACGCAGCGCAATATTCGGGTCATGGTGACGCGAGGCGCGACATGACGGGTGCACTGGCGATGCTGCTGATGGTTGCGACCGGCATGCTGGCACGCGTGACCGACTCATGCTCACCCGACTCGCGGGCTGCCTTCGGTGTGCTGTTCGCTGCCGCGTTCTTTCTGGCGGCCTGGCACCCGGGAGGGGCATGGCGGCGCGGCCTGATGCTCGGATTTTCCGTGCCGCTCGCCCACATGATCGCGCAGCTCACCGGTCGCCCGCTGCCTTACTGCCTGGACAACCAGGCCTTTACGCTGCTCGCGATGATCCCGGCGATGCTCGGCACCATGGTGGGGATGGCGGTGAGCCGGCTCAGGGAGCCGCATCCGCCGCGAAAGAAGTTCGAGCCGCCGCGGTAACGCGAAGCCGACTTTCCCACGTGGTGAAGGCCGGCGCTTCGATGTCGCGCCGCAGCATGACGGTGGCTGCCACGTCGCGCTGCGCTACTGCGGCAGCAAACGCGAGAAGGCGTCCAGCACCGCGTCGCGCGCCGCTTCCGGCGTAGGGCCGACCGCGGAGAGATGCCCCATTTTCCGCCCGGGCTTCGCGACCTTCTTGCCGTACAGATGCAGGCGGACGCCATTCACTTCGAGTGCGCGGTTCCAGGCCGGTTGCTCGCCGCTGGTCGGCCAGAGGTCGCCAAGGAGGTTCACGATGGCGCCGGCCGAGAGGAGGGCCGTGCTGCCCAGCGGGAGGCCGCAGACCGCGCGGACCTGCTGCTCGAACTGGCTCGTGAGGCAGGCCCGCTCCGTCGCGTGGAACGTGTTGTGAGGCCGCGGCGCGAGTTCGTTGACCATCAGCGTGTCATCCATCGTCACGAACAGCTCCACGGCGAGCAGGCCGACGATGCCCAGCTGTGCGGCGATCGATGACGCAAGCGCAATCGCCGCTTCCGTGGTGGTGTCGCTGACCGGTGCGGGTGTCATGGCCCAGGCCAGCACGCCGTTGTCGTGGTGATTCCACGAGACGGGGAAAGTGCGGACTTCGCCGGTGCTGCTGCGCGCGACCATGACGGAGAGCTCGCCGGCGAGTTCGATCCATTGCTCGACGACCACTGTTGCCGACTCCGTGAGTGCGCTGGCCGCGGGCAGGTCGTGCACCGAACGGATCCTGGCCTGGCCACGACCGTCGTATCCGCCACTGGTGGTCTTGGCGATGCTGCGGCCAAGGACCTGCCACGCCTGTTCCACTTCATGTGGTGCGTGTGCGATGCGAAACGGCGCGACCGGAAACCCATGCTGCTGCAGCCATGCCTTCTGGCGTCCGCGATCCTGGATGATGTGGATGGGCGCGGCACCCGGATGCACTGGCGCGTGCACGGAGGCGGCCGCAATGCTTTCCGTCGCGACCTGCTCGATGTCGAGGGTGATGACGTCGCAGGTGCGCGCAAAGGCGGTCGCGGCGGCGATGTCGTCATAGCGCGCGGTGACCACGTGCGACGCGATGGCAGCGGCTGGGCAATCCGGATCGGGATCCAGGACATGCACCTCGAATCCCATGGCGCGCGCGGCGAGGGCTGCCATGCGGGCCAGCTGACCGCCGCCGAGGAACCCGATGGTGCTGCCCGGCAGGATGGTGGTCATGCCGTGGGTCTGGGATCCGGGTTGTCGAGCACGTCCTGCGTGCGTGCTGCACGCCATGCCGTGAGGGCGGCGTGCAGCGCGGCGTCGGTGGTTGCGAGCATCTGCAGCGCGAGGAGCGCCGCGTTGGCAGCACCGGGCTGTCCGATGGCGACGGTCGCGACCGGAATGCCCCTGGGCATCTGCACGATGGAGAGCAGCGCATCGATACCGCCGAGGGATGTGGCGGCAATGGGGACGCCGATGACCGGCACCAGCGTCTTGGCGGCGAGCATGCCTGGCAGGTGTGCTGCGCCGCCCGCGCCCGCGATGATCACGCGCAATCCGCGCGGACCGGCCTGCTCGGCGAATGCGAACATCTGATCGGGCGTGCGGTGCGCCGAGACGACGCGAACCTCGTGCGGTACACCGAACTCCTCGAGGATCGTGACGGCGGCGGCGAGGACCGGATAGTCGCTCTGGCTGCCCATCACGACGGCGATGAGTGGCGCGTGAATGTCGGAGGAAAGGGTCACGTGGCAAATATGGCAGGGTCATGAACGGCGCGAGCGGTGCGGCGCCGTGCCGGCGGTCGCGCACGAGGGCAATCCAGGAGATCCCTGATGAACCTCTGACTCGCAGGCAGACGCGTCGACATCGTTATGCGCGTGCAGACGTGGATCTTCTGTTCGTGAGTCAGCTCTCGCGCGGCTCCGGCTTCCAGAGTGGCGTGAACGAGGTGCTCGTTGCCTCGTACAGGCGTACCGCGCCGGGTGCACGCCACTTCGCGAGCTGGATGATCTGTCCGGTGTGCATGCTGACATGCTCCACCACGTGGAAGATCGCGTCGAAGACCGTGGTGTGCGATCCCTGGATCACGCGCATGTCGTGGAGCTGTGCCGGCTGCACGCTGGACAGCGCGAGCTCGATCTGCATGAAGGTCGTGCCGAGTTGCTCGAGCAGCGAGGCCTTGCTGCGACCTTCGCGCGCGGCGAATTCTGCATCGCGATCGCGCGCGTCCGCGCGTCCGGCCACGCCGCCCAAAATCCATTGGCGTGCGTTGCCCTCGATGTGCAAGATCAGGTTGCCGATGCTGTTGGAACCCTCGATGGGATGCCACCAGAGATCGGCTTCCGGGATGGCGTTGACGGCGATCCGGATCTGTGGCAGGTACTGATCCATCAGGTACCCACGCGATGCGGCAAGAAAGTGGTTCGTCATGGTCACGGCTCCGGAAAGGTCAGGTTTGCATTGCCGCCACCGCTTCGGCACGGCGCTCGTCGTCGAATGCGTTCTCGCTTCGTGAGATCACCAGCGTGGCGACACCGTTCCCGATCAGGTTCGTGATGGCGCGCGCCTCGGACATGAAGCGATCCACACCGAGCAGCAGGGCGATGCTCTCCACGGGAATTACCTTCATTGCGCTCAGCGTGCTGGCGAGCACGATGAAGCCGGACCCCGTCACGCCCGCTGCGCCCTTGGATGTCACCATCAGCACCAGCAGGATGCTGAGCTGCTCGCCGATGCTCAGGTCGATGCGGTTCACCTGTGCGAGGAAGATGGTGGCCATTGCGAGGTAGATCGATGTCCCGTCAAGGTTGAAGGAGTATCCGGCGGGGATCACCAGTCCGACGACAGTGCTGTCGCACCCGTAGCGCTCCATCTTCACGAGCATGCGCGGGAGCGCGGCCTCGCTGGAGCTGGTGCCCAGCACGAGGAAGATCTCGTCCTTGATGTAGCGCAGGAACTCGAGCAGGCGGAAGCCGTACAGGCGGCAGATCGTGCCGAGCACCACAAAGATGAAGATCGCCATCGTGGCATAGACATCGAGCATGAGCCGGCCGAGTGGCAGCAGTGTCTTCACACCGAACGAGCCGACGGTGAAGGCCATCGCGCCGAACGCACCGATCGGCGCGACCTTCATGATCAGGGCGACGATACGGAAGAAGACGTGTGACGTGCGATCGAGCACGTCGATCAGCGGCTTCGCGGTGGCGCCGATGGAAGTGAGCGCAACGCCGAACAGCACTGCGAAGAAGACAATCTGCAGGATCTCGCCTCTGGCAAAGGCATCGACCACGCTGGTCGGCACAATGTGCGTGAGGAAGTCCACGAAACCCATGCTTTCGCTGGCCTTGGCGTACTGCGTGATGTCGCCCTTCGCGAGCGCCGACACATCCACGCCATCGCCCGGACGTGTGACGTTCACGATCACGAGGCCGATGCCGAGCGCAAAGGTCGTGACGATCTCGAAGTAGAGGAACGCCTTGCCGCCGACCTTCCCGACCTTCTTCAGGTCCACCATGTTCGCGATGCCGAGCACGATGGTGAGGAAGATGATCGGCCCGATGATCATCTTGACTAGCTTGACGAACGTGTCGCCAAGCGGGCGCATGGCCTTGGCGAGATCGGGTGCGACGGCACCGAGCAGTACGCCCAGCATGATGGCGACGAGCACCTGCACGGTGAGATTGGACGCGAAGCGCTTCATGCGGGCTGGTCACCGGAGACGGACGTGGACATGGCATGCTGTACCGGCGCGAATATAAGGGTGGATCGTGGTTGCTGACTTTGCCCAGCTGGCCGGCGTCGTGATTGCATCGGTGCTTGGAGGTGCCGCGAACTCGGTGGCCGGCGGGGGCATGCTGCTGGTCTTTCCGGCGCTGATCGGGCTTGGCGTGCCGGCCGTGTCGGCGAACGCGACATCCACCGTGGCGCTCTGGCCCGGCGGCTTGAGCTCCATGCTGGGCTACCGTGATGCCCTGCGCGGGACGCGCGCGTGGGTTCGGGTGCTGGTGATTCCCAGCCTGCTGGGTGGCGTTGCGGGCGCATGGCTGCTGACACGCAGTAGCGATGGTCAGTTCAAGGCGCTGGTTCCATGGCTGGTGCTTGGCGCGACGCTGCTGTTTTTGGCGCAGAAGCGGTTGGGGGCATGGCTGCGTCACCGGCTGCAGATGGCCACGCAGGGGCCTGCGCACGCCGACATGCTGCCGCCACCACCCGGCGCGGGGGCGGCCGTCGTGCAGTTCCTCGTCGCGGTGTACGGCGGCTATTTCGGCGCAGGTGCCGGCATCATCATGCTCGCGGCATTCGGGCTGTTGGGGCTGACGAACGTGCACCAGATGAATGGCCTGAAAAACTTCCTCGCACTGCTGTTCAACTTCGTGGCCATCGCGATGTTCGCCATCTCGGGGCTGGTGCAGTGGAACCTCGCCGTACTCATGGCGGTGGGCTCAGCGCTGGGCGGACACTATGCAGCCCGCTATGCGCAACGCGCGAACCAGGACGTGGTGCGACAGATGATCGGTGTCGTCGGCATCGCGAGTTCGATCTGGCTGTTCGTCAGTCGGTGATGCATCACGGTCGCGGCTTTGCGCGACGACGTGCGAGATGGTGGACGACGACGCTCAGAAGCTGGATTGCGGGAGTCGGCCGGTCTCCGCGAACGCCATGACACCGGCCCAATAGCTGCCATCGGGCTTCAGGTGCCCATCTGCATGCTGATAGCCATGCAGCCGGATGAATGCCTTCGGCGAGTTTGCGGCGGCGAAGATGCGACGCGGCATGGCCAGCGGGAAGAGCTGGTCGGTGTCGCTGTGCACCAGCAGCAGCGGGACTTGCACGGCCGCGATGTTATCGACGTTGTTCCAGAGGTCGGGCAGCACAGGCGCGGCCCACGCCGGGATGGTGCCGAAGTTCACCGCAGCCTCGCGGGCCGATGAATACGAGGCGACGAGCGCGAGACCCTGCGGTTCAGGCACGAACGACGGCAGTTCGCTGACCACGAATCCGCTACCCAGCGAATAGGCAAGCGCGATGCGACGTTCGGCGTTCGGAAACCGGATGGCGGCGTCACGCCACGCCTGCCGCACGTCTTCCGCAATCACGACGGCAGAGCGCTCGCCACCGCTGTTGCCGAAGCCGGAATAATCGAAGACGTAGCTGGAGATGCGGTTGCGGTAAAACAATGCCTGCACGTCGGCCCAGTACGACACCGACTCGGCCGATCCATGAAAGATCACGACCACGGGCGCGCGGTCGCTGACCTTGCTGATCACGCCCTGCAGCTTGTAGGCACCGCGCGGGATGACGATGCGGGTGAATGGTGCACCGAACGTGGCGGGCGTCTCGGGACCGACGGGTCCCGAGAGCAAGCCGTTCCGCTCCACCATGCCGTACGCGACGCGTCGCGCGGCGAATGGGGCCGCGGCAAGCACCAGCGCTCCGACGACGAGCAGGGAGCGCTTCACGCCCATGACGTGTGGATAGAGAGCATCACCTCGCGAGACGCGCAGCCCTGGGCGGACGCAACAGGGGTGGCACGCTTGACAGGCACGATCAGGTGGCGCTCAGGCAAGTTTGGCTCGGACGAGGTCAGTGGAGGTGCGGGGCACGCGTCGGGCTGGTGACATGTCAGCACCGCGGAATCTTGTCGAGGCAAAACGTGTCAGCAACCGTGGCAGTGCAACTGAAGGACAGCGGGATATATATCCAGCGCTGATCGTGCCCGCCTTGACCGAGCGTCGGCAGCACGCGCGATCGAAGGACAGCGCCAACTCTTGAACAGGAAGACGAGTCAATGCAGCTGGGCATGGTCGGACTGGGACGGATGGGCGCCAGCATGACGAGCCGCCTCCTTCTGGGTAATCACGCCGTGGTAGTGTACGACCAGAATCCGGTGACGACCGCGGCGTCCGCGGCGGAGGGTGCCACGGGCGTTGCGTCGCTCGAGGCGCTGGTGTCGCTGTTGGCGGCGCCTCGTGCCGTCTGGGTCATGGTGCCGTCCGGTGCAGCCACCGAGGAAACGATTGCGGCGCTGTCTGCCGTGCTGTCGCCCGGTGACACGATCGTCGACGGCGGGAACAGCAACTACAAGGACACGATTCGCCGCGGCGAGCTGCTGGCTGCGCGGGGCATCACACTCGTGGATGCCGGGACCAGTGGTGGCGTCTGGGGGCTGACGGAGGGCTATGCGCTGATGATCGGTGGCGAGGTGGCCGCCGTCGAGCGGCTGCGTCCGATCTTCGCGACGCTGGCACCGGCGCCCGATCGCGGGTGGGGACGCGTGGGTCCGAGCGGGGCCGGTCACTTCACGAAGATGATCCACAACGGCATCGAGTACGGCATGATGCAGGCGTACGCCGAGGGCTTCTCGATTCTAAAGCACAAGACCGAGATGGGGCTGGACCTGGCGCAGATCGCGGAGCTGTGGCGACATGGCAGCGTGGTGCGTTCGTGGCTCCTGGATCTCACGGCGCTGGCCTTGCGGGAGAATCCGACGATGGCCGGCATCGCGCCGCACGTCTCCGATTCCGGTGAGGGCCGCTGGACTGTCGCGGAAGCGATCGATTTGGACGTGCCGGCACCGGTGATCACGCTGGCACTGCTGCAGCGGCTGCGGTCGCGTGACACCGACTCGTACGCCGACAAGCTGCTGTCGGCCATGCGGAACCAGTTCGGCGGTCACGCAATCACGACGGTCCCGACACCGTGACCGACGCTCCTGTCACGCCGTCGCTCTTCGTGATCTTCGGCGCATCGGGTGACCTGTCGCGTCGCAAGATCCTGCCGGCGTTGCACCAGCTGCATGTGCACGGCAGCACGGCCGCCGGGTGCGTGGTGCTTGGCTTGTCGCGCAAGCCGGCGTTCGACGATGCGGCGTTCCGCGCAATCGCGACCGCTGCAATCACTGACGACAGCGCGCCCGCGGCCGACATCGCGTCATGGGCCGGGACTTTCCTGCATGGGCAGACGATCGGTGCAGGCACGTCTGCGGACTTCGTGGTGCTGCGCGAGCGGATCGCCGCGCTGGAGGCCGTGCATGGCATGTTCGGCGTGCGCGTGTTCTATGTGGCGCTGCCCCCGGACAGCTTCCCCGCAACAATCGCGGCACTGGGTAATGCGGGGCTCGCGGTGTCCGAAGGCGAGACGCGCCTCGTGATCGAGAAGCCGTTCGGGCGTGACCTGCGGTCGTCGCGTGAGCTGAACGTGCTGGTGCATGCGCACTTCGGCGAAGAGCAGGTCTACCGCATTGATCACTACCTGGGTAAGGAGACGGTGCAGAACATGATGGTGTTCCGGTTCGCGAATGCGATGTTCGAGAATCTCTGGAACCGGAACCACATCGAGAGCGTGCAGATCACCGTGTCGGAAGCACTGGGCGTCGAAGGACGCGCCGAGTACTACGAGGGCGCCGGGGCGCTGCGTGACATGGTGCAAAGCCACCTGACGCAGCTGCTGGCGCTGGTGGCCATGGAAGTGCCGGGATCGATGGATGCGGCCGCCACCCGCCCCGAGAAGATCAAGGCGCTGCGCGCGATCGCGCCGATCGCGCCGTCGGATGCGGTGCTCGGCCAGTATGCCGCTGGGCGCATCGACGACATGGACGTGCCGGGTTATCGCGAGGAGCCGGGCGTCGCCGGCAACTCGCGAACCGAGACGTTCGCCGCGATCCGGCTGCACATCGAGAATTGGCGTTGGCAGGGCGTGCCGTTCTATCTGCGCACGGGGAAGCGGCTGGGCACGCGCGTGACCGAGATCGAGGTGAAATTCCGCCGCGCGCCGGTGTGGATGTTCCGCGAGATGCAGCAGGGCGAGCTGCATCGCAACACGCTGGTGATGACGCTGCAGCCGAACGAGGGCTTCAGCCTGTACTTCGACGTGAAGGCACCGGGCGAACCGTTCCGCGTGCAGCGGCTGCCGCTGCATTTCAGCTACGCCGAGGCGTTCACCGTGATCCCGGAGGCGTACCAGACGTTGCTGCTGGACGTGCTGCGCGGCGACCAGACACTGTTCGTGCATGCCGAGGAGGTGGAGGTCGCGTGGACGCTGTACACGCCGCTGCTGGATGGTGCCGTGGGGGTCTTGCCCTATCCGGCCGGCAGCGAGGGGCCGATGGAGGCAGCGCAGCTGTCGTCGCGATGACGCTGGTGCCGCGCGTTGTGCACCGGCTGCCGCCCGGAGAATTCGCGGCGGCGGCAGCGGGCGTGCTGCGGTCGCTGGTCTGTGAGGCAATCGAGTCAGATGGTGCGTGCCGCATCGTGCTGGCCGGCGGGCGCACACCGACCGCGGTGTATGAGATGCTGCGCACATTCACCGACATCGACTGGACGCGCGTGCACGTGTTCGTCGGCGACGAGCGATGCGTGCCGCCCGAGCACGCGGACAGCAACGTCGCGATGATTGCCCGGACGCTGCTGTCGCGCGTGGCGATACCGGCCGCGCAGGTGCATCGCCTGCGCGGCGAGATCGACGCATCGGCTGCCGCGTCGGAGTACGACGCGCTCGTGGCGGCGCTGCCGGAGCCAAAGTTTCATGTGGTGCTGAACGGCGTGGGTGCCGACGGTCACACGGGGTCGCTCTTTCCCGGCGACGCGAGCATCACCAGCGAGCGGCGGTGGGCGGTTGCCGTGCATGCGCCAGCCGCATTCGCCGTGGCACAGCGGATCACGCTGTCGCTGCGTGCACTGAATGCCGCGCTGCACTCCGTGACGCTCTGCACGGGTGACGACAAGCGGACCGTGCGCCGGATGATGCTCTGCACGGAGGACGGCAGCCCGTCGCTGCCCGCCTCATTGCTGCGCGGACAGCGACAGACCATCTGGTGTGTGGACCCGGACTGACCTACTCGTCCAGCGCGAGCAAGGCGAACGTCGCAAGCCAGTGCTCGCCCATGTAGTCGCCGGTCACATGCGGGAGGCTCGCCTCGAGATGGCGGGCGGCGGCATCCTGCAGCAGACGCAGGCGCGGATCGTTTCCGGACATCGTGCCGGCGAGATGACGCCAGCACCAGGCGCGGCTGAAATTCAGGCCGTCGAGGTGCGCGATCTTGCCGTCGGTCCGATCACTGACGGTGGCCGGCGTGAACAGCGTGCGTGGCGCGCACGACGCGAGGTCCGGCAGGAATAACGCGAGCCAGGACGCAAAGGCGGGCGGTGGCAGCACGCGCCGCATGCACTCCGCCTCGCTGAGCGCCGACGAGAGAAACTCGTCGCCACCGGGTTCCCATGCCTGGCAGTCGACATCGGCCCCGTACCAGCGCGCCGCCGCGTCACGCAATGCGCCGTCCAGCGCCGCGTTGCCGCTTTGCTCGGCGTAGCTGAGGCTGAGCGTGATCGCGAACGCAGTGTTGTAGTGCGTGCCGACGCGGATCGGGTAGGTGGATCGCGGCAGGAATGCCAGCCAGCGCGCGGTGAACGTGTCGGCCAGCGGCTGCAGCGTGGCAGACCAGCGGCGCCCGTCGTTGGAGTCGTGCTGCAGCAGCTCGGCGGCGAGCATGTGCGCCCACGCCCAGCCGTACGGCCGCTCGAAGGTGCCGCGATGTGCCGGCGCGAGGTACTGCACTTCGGCTTGCACGTTGCGCGGTGTGATGTGCGCGTCGAACAGGGCGCAGATCTCGGCCGCCTGCGGCAGGTCGGGCACACGTCGCAGCAGTCGCGCCAGCAGCCAGTACCCGTGCACGCACGAGTGCCAATCGAAGCTGCCGTAGAAAATCGGATGCAGCGCGCGTGGTGACTGCAGGTCGTCGGGACCAGTCAGCACATGTTCGAGCTTGTTCGGGAACTCGCGCGTGACGTGCGACAGCGCGACCGCGGCGAAGCGTGCGGCGATCGACGGGGTGAGGTTGGGCAGCATCGCGGTCAGCGCGGGAAGGCGAGGAAGTAGAGCAGCGCCGTGTTCACGACGAGCAGCAGCAGGGCAGTGGGGACCTGCACGCGTATGACGGCGTACCGGTCGGGCAGGTCGAGCAACGCGACGGGCACGAGGTTGAAGTTGGCGGCCATCGGCGTCATGAGTGTGCCGCAGAAGCCCGACAACATGCCGATGGCGGCAATGATCGTGGGATCGCCATGCATGCCCGTCACCAGCAGCGGCAGTGCGATGCCGAGCGTCATGACGGGGAATGCGGCGAAGGCGTTGCCCATGAGCATCGTGAGCAGCGCCATGCCAATGGTATACGCGGCCACTGACAGCAGCGGCGCACCGCTGGGGATCGCGGCTGACGCGAGCGTGGAGACGGCCGCGCCGACGCCCGCGGCCGCGAACACGGCGCCAAGGGCTGCCAGCAACTGCGGCAGCATCGCGGCCCAGCCGACGGCATCGAGCAGCCGACGCGCCTCGGTGAATGGCGCGCGCGCCGGTGGCCGCAGCATCAGCATGCCGATGGCCAGCGAGGCGAGTGTGGCCACGCCAAGGGCCACGAGGGTGACCTGCTTCGGCTGCACGAGCGGCGTGCCGTCGATGGTGAGATGCCCGATCGTCGCGTTCGCGAGGAGCGTGAACACGGGCACCGCGAGCGCGGGCAGGAAGAGTCGATTGCCCCAACGCCGTGCACTCGCGATTCGCTCGGCGCTGGTGGTGCTGTCGTCGGTGCCGGCGCGCACACCGCGCAGCGTGGCTACGGCCACCATGCCCAGGATCAGTACACCATTGGCCAGGTCCGGCAGGTAGGAGCCGAACAGGAAGGACACGGACCAGAGCCCCCAGAACGATGCGTTCGGCACACGGTTTTGGTTCGTGCGGTCGCGCAGGTTGATCAGGGCAGCGGCAGCGGTCAGGATGCCCATCAGGCGGTACAGGAACTCGAGCGTGATCACGCGGCGCGGGTGTTGCGCGCCGCGAGGCGACGATCGAGCAGCAGCAGGCGTGCGCCGTGAACTACGAATGCCGCGATGGCGGTGGGAATGGCCCACAGCGCGAGTCGCGTGGGCAACACGATGATTCCTGCCTGCTCCATGACGCCCTTGATGAGCAGGATGGAGCCGATGGCAATGAAGATGTCTTCGCCGAAGAACACGCCGATGTTGTCCGCGGCGGCGGCGTGCGCGCGTACGAGGTGGCGCGTGGCATCGTCGATGTCGTGCACGTCACGCTCGGCGGCCCCTTCGGCCATTGGCGCGATGAGTGGCCGCACCATCTGCGGATGCCCGCCGAGTGACACGAGTCCGAGTGCCGCCGTCACCTGTCGCAGCGCGAGATAGGCCAGCAGCACGCGTCCCGCGGTGGCGCGCTGCATGCCGGTGACGACCTCGCGCGCACGCTCCTTGAGGCCCGCCCGCTCGAGCAGGCCGATCACCGGCAGCACCAGCCAGACGATGGCGACATAGCGGCTCTCGGTGAACGCATGCCCGAGCGTGGCGAGCGTCTTCAGAAAGCCGAGGCCACCCGTGAGCCCGGTGACGAGACCCGCGACGGTGACGACGAGCAGCGGGTTGACGCGAAAGGCGAAGCCAAGGACGACGACGAGCAGTCCACTCAGGACGAGCATGCGGGGGCAGTCAGGAGAAGTGAGTCAGGTCCGCATCGCAGCGGCCAGTGGCAGCACCGCAATGCGGGCGGCACGCAGCGTGGTGGCAAGTCGCTGGGCGAGGCGCGCGGCGTGAGGTGCGTCGCCATGAATGCAGATCGTGTGGGGCGTGATCGGGATGTCCGTGCCATCGATGGCGACGACGCAGTGCTGCCTCACCATCGTCAGCACGCGGGCGGCGGCGACGTCGACATCGGTGATCAGTGCGTGCGGCGCCGTGCGAGGTGCGAGCGTACCATCGGCGAGGTAATTGCGGTCGGCGAAGACCTCGCTCGCAACGCGCAGGCCCTGCGTGATGCCGGCGGTGATCAGTGCGCTGCCAGACAGCCCCACGAGGACGAGGCGCGTGTCCACATCGTGCACGGCGCGCGCGATCGCATTGGCGAGATCAGGACGTCGCGCGGCCATGTTGTAGAGCGCACCGTGCGGCTTCACGTGCTGCAGCGTGACGCCTGCCGCCGTGGTGACCGCCTGCAACGCACCGACCTGGTAGACCACCATGTCGTACGCTTCCTGCGCCGTGACGGCCAGCTCGCGTCGCCCGAACCCTGCGAGGTCGGGCAGGCCGGGGTGTGCACCGACCGCGACGCCATGCGCTGCGGCCATGTGCACCGTGGCGCGCATGACCGACGGATCACCGCCGTGAAAGCCGCAGGCCACGTTGATCGACGACACGAATGGCATGACGCCGGCATCGTCGCCGATTGAGAATGCGCCGAAGCTTTCGCCCATGTCGCAATTCAGGTCAACGCGCATCGCGGTCGGTGGCGGCGCATCGAAGCTGGACGGCGTGACGGGCGCGGGCGATGTCATGTTCACGCTGCCGGTAGAGGGTATGCGCGACGTCGAGCGCGACGAGTTCGAAGCGGACTTCATCGCCCGGACGCAGCTGCGCGAGAAGCGGAAGGTCGTACGCGATCACCTCCCCGAGGCGCGGATAGCCACCCGTCGTCTGCCGGTCGGCCATGAGCACGATCGGTGTGCCGCCGGGGGGCAGCTGGATCGTGCCGATCGTCACGCCTGCGGAGAGCATCTCCAGTGGCGCTGTCAGTTCGAGCGTGTGGCCCTGCAGTCGGAAGCCCATGCGATCCGACTCCGGTGCGATGCGAAAGCTGCCATGCAGCACGCGTTCGCGCGACGCGTCGGTGAGCCCTCGAAGTGCAGGTCCCTCGATGATACGAACCGTGGGGCACATGGCGTACGACGGTCGGAGGCCTGGGCCGGCGCCCCAGTCGGCGATCATGCGACCCTGCGTTACGAGCCGCGAGACCATCCGTTTGCCAAGCGATGATGGCGCACCGAGGGGCAGGATGTCGTCACGCCGGAGTGCGCGGCCATGAAAGCCGCCGAAGCCGGCGCGAAGCGATGTACCGCGGGCATCGAGGACCGTGGGCACGTCGATGCCGCCAGCGATCGCAATGCACGTGCGGCACCCTGTGTGCACCACCAGCAGCGCGCCGCCCTCAACGCGGAATGGTTGCCATGCCGGAATTGCTACTCCGTCCAGCGATGCCGTCACGTGGCGGCCGGCGACGGCAACCAGCGCGGGTGCCATGAACTGCAATGCGACGCCGCCCAGTGTGCATTCCAGCCCCGCGGCGTCGTCCGGGTTGCCGACCAGCAGGTTTGCAATGCGGTGTGCCACCAGATCCATCGCGCCGCCGACCGGCACGCCGACATGCTGCCAGCCAGGACGCCCAAGATCCTGCACCGTCGTCTGGATACCCGCCTGACGGACCGTGATGGTCACTGCGGTTCCATCTGCTGTCGCAGCTGCTCTGGAGTGATCGGGACGAATTGCCCCCGGTCGCCGGGCTGCAACAGGGCCGGTTGCTGGCGTGTGGGCGCGAAGAGCGCGCGCGGCGTACGACCGATGAGGTGCCAGCCACCGGGCGACGTGCAGGGATAGATGCCGGTGCTGCCACCGCCGATACCGACGCTGCCGGCCGGCACCGCCGTGCGCGGCGAGGCGCGACGTGGCGTGTGCAGCGCTGCGTCCAGCCCCTCGAGGTACGGGAACCCTGGCAGAAAGCCGATCATGGCGACCGTGTAGATGCCGGCAGCATGCATGGCGATGACGTCTGCCGCGGTGATGCGGTGCGTGGCCGCGACCTCGTCGAGGTCAGGACCGCATTCCCCGCCGTAGCAGACCGGGATGCGCACTGGGTCAGTGGCGGCGGCAGGTGTGACCACGAGTGACGCGAGGGTCTCGTGAATGAAACGGACGAGCGCCTCGTACGACGTGAGCAGCGGCTCGTAGTGCAGCGTGAGTGTGCCGATGCCGGGTACACGTCCGGTGATGGCGGGGTGTGCACTGGCGAGCAGGCGTGCGTCGAGCGATCGGATCACGTCACGCGGGGCGCGACCATCGAGCTCCGGAAAGTCGATGGTGAGCGCTCGATCGCCGAGTGGGATGACGGTATGGGGCAGCACGGTGCGGATAACATGCCGTGGCGCGGCACCGAGACGCCAGCAGTCGTGACGCCGACGTGACGTGTCGCGGTGCGCCTTCGTCCTTGCCATCGCGAGGCGTACCCGGCTTTCTTGCTCTGCCCGCGCCGGGATAGCCGATGCGGTCGTTCGTTGCACCACACTTCCCTTGCCACCGCCCGGAGTAGCCGGCATGGCCGTTACGGCAGATCCACGCCTCGTCGAGTCGGCGGGGCCGAGACTCGTGTCGCCCCCTGCGGCACGTTGCAATCCGATCAGGACGCGCGCCGACTGGGCTCGCATGCGGGCCCAGTGCCTGGCCGATCCGGGGCAGTTCCATGGCGAAATTGCGCGGCGCGAGCTGCACTGGTTTCATCCGACCACTGGCAGCCACGGTGCCTGGCTGACGTGGGACGATGCCACGCAGCACTGGACTGGCTGGGATGCCCGCTCCGGTGTTGCCGTGCAGCCGTCGCTGGCCGCGGACTACACGCCATGGAGCCGCGCCTTCAACGGCGATGCAGCGCCGTTCTGGATCTGGTTCGAGGGTGCGCTCACCAACGCTGGCTTCAACGAGGTGGATCGGCATGTGCTCGCCGGTCATGGTGACGAGGCGGCGCTGATCTTCGAGGGTGACCGGTGGGACATGTCGCTCGACGAGGGCCGCGGCGGCCCGGTGGATTGTTACCCCATCACGCGCCGCACCCTGCTGCTGGAATCGGCGAAGTGCTCCATGGCGCTGCAGGCGCTTGGACTGCAGCGTGGTGATCGTATCGCGCTGAACATGCCCAACATTCCGGCGCAGCTCTTCTGGACCGAGGGGGCGAAGCGCGCGGGCATCGTGTACACGCCGGTGTTCGGCGGCTTCAGCGACAAGACGCTGAGCGACCGCATTCACGATGCCGGCGCGCGCGTGGTGATCACGGCCGACGGCGGCTATCGCAATGCGCAGATCGTGCCGTTCAAGACGGCCTACACCGATCCCGCGCTGGACGACTATGTCCCGCTGACGTCAGCTCGACGTGTGGTCGAGGCGAAGCTTCGCGGCCTCGCGCTGACACCGGGGCGCATACGCACGCTGCTGAACGCCATCGACGAGACGCTCGCGGGCGAGATCACCGTGCAGCGCAGTGATGTGATGCGCGGTGTGGGACGCGCATTGCAGCAGCTCTCCGACGCGCACGACATCGACGCCAGCGAGGCGAGTCGTGTGCGCACGGCCATTGCGGCCGCGCTGGTGTCGGTGCCACCGCGCGTGGATGCGGTGGTGGTGGTGCGCCACAGCGGCATCGAGGACATGGTGTGGCGCGAGGAGCGCGATCGCTGGAGCCATGATCTGACGGATGCCGCCGTGCAGACGATGCTGGTGACCGCCCGTGCCGCCGGCATCGACGTGCACACCGAGGCGCAGCTGCTCGCCCTGCCCGACGGGGAGTTCGTGCGCGCGATCTGGAGCGCCAGTGCGCCGGCGCCGCTGGATGCAGAATTCCCGCTGTTCTTCATCTACACGTCGGGGTCCACCGGCAAGCCGAAGGGCGTAGTGCATGTGCATGGCGGGTACACGGCCGGCGTGGCGCACACGATGCGCGTGGCGTTCGATGCCCAGGCCGGCGACGTGCTGTACGTGGTCGCCGATCCCGGATGGATCACGGGACAGAGCTACATGATCTCGGCCGCACTCACGACGCGCGTGACGAGCGTGTTCACGGAAGGGGCGCCAGTGTTCCCGCATGCGGGGCGGTTTGCGTCGATCATCGAGCGGCACAAGGTCAGCATCTTCAAGGCCGGCGTGACATTCCTCAAGTTCGTCATGCAGGACGTGCAGAATTCGGAGGACGTGCGCCGCTACGACCTGTCGTCGCTGCGCGTGTGCACCTTCTGCGCGGAGCCCACGTCGCCCTCGGTGCAGCAGTTCGGCATGGACCTGCTGGCGCCCTGGTACATCAATTCGTACTGGGCCACGGAGCATGGCGGCATTGCGTGGACACACTTCTACGGCAACGGCGACTTTCCGCTGCGTGCGGATGCGCACACTTATCCGCTGCCGTGGATCATGGGCGACGTGTGGGCCGAAGTCACGCCGGATGATGTCGATGCGGAGGCTCCGCTCGCGCCACATGCGCGCGGCGACGGGACTGGCGTACCGTACCGACGTGCCGCACTGGAGGAGAAGGGCGAGATCGTGATCGCCGCGCCCTATCCGTACCTGGCGCGCACGGTCTGGGGCGACAGCGAGAACTTTCGCGTCGAGGGCGCGCGCGTGGTGCCCGAGTGGAAGGGTGACATCGAGCGCTGGACCAGTACCTACTGGTCGCGCTGGAAGGGTGTCTGGGCGTACACGCAGGGCGACTTCGCCATGCGCTACGACGACGACTCGTTCTCGCTGCATGGACGCAGTGACGACGTGATCAACGTCTCCGGTCACCGCATGGGCACCGAGGAGATCGAGGGCGCGATCCTGCGCCACCGGCAGCTGGATCCCGACTCGCCGGTGGGCAACGTGATCGTGGTGGGCGCACCGCATCGCGAGAAGGGATTGACGCCGCTGGCGTTCGTGAAGCCGACCGCGGGACGCACGCTCACGCAGGACGACAAGCGACGGCTGAGTGAACTGGTGCGCTTCGAGAAGGGTGCAGTCGCCGTGCCTGCCGACTTCATCGAGGTCACGCAATTCCCGGAAACGCGCAGCGGCAAGTACGTGCGCCGCATGGTTCGTGCACTGGTCGAGGGAACCGACGTCGGTGACCAGAGCACGCTGCGCAACCCGGAGTCCATTGCGGAACTGAAGACGGTGATCGATGAATGGCAGCGCCGCCAGAAGCTGAGCGAAGAACAGCAGCTGTTCGAGCGCTACCGCTACTTCCGCGTGCAGTACAACACGCTCGGCACAGATGCAAAGGTGGCGACGGTCTACGTCACCAACCCACCGGTGAATGCGCTCAACGAACGTGCGCTGGACGAGTTGAACATCGTCGTCGACCACCTGGCGCGCCGCAGCGACGTGAAGGCGGTGGTGTTCACGGGCGACGGCACGTCGTCGTTCGTGGCCGGCGCCGACATCCGCCAGTTTCTGGACGAGATACACACGCTGGACCAGGCGCGTGTGCTGCCGAACAATGCGCAGCTGGCGTTCCGGCGCATCGAGCGGATGGGCAAGCCGTGCATCGCGGCGATCCAGGGTGTGGCGCTGGGCGGCGGCATGGAGTTCGCCCTCGCCTGTCATTACCGCATCGCCGAGCCGTATTCGCAGTTCGGTCAACCGGAGATCCGACTGCGCCTGCTGCCGGGTTACGGTGGCACGCAGCGTCTGCCCCGGCTGCTCGCGGAGCGCCGCGGTGCCGATGGCGTCCGTGATGCATTGGAGATGCTGCTCAGCGGCCGCAGCATAAACGGCAACGAGGCACACACCACAGGTCTCGTGGATGAATTGAGCGGCGACGCGAGCGATGTGCTCTCGACGGCGCATGCACGCATTCGCGAGTGGCATCGTACGGGCCGTGACAGCGTGCTCGGTGCGGCACATGCCGCGCGGATTGCCCAGACGGCGGAGTGGAACGCGCCCGGCGTCGTGAACGTGGACGACGTGCTGCTGGGCGATACGCACCTGCAGCACGTGCTGGTGCAGCTGGAGTGGGCGGGACGAGGTGCGGCGCGCGACCGGTTGCTCGACGCGGTGCGCACAGGCTGGACGAAGGGCATCGACGCCGGACTCGCACGCGAGGCGGAGTTGTTCGCCGAGGGCGTCGTGGATCCCGCCGGTGGCAAGACGGGCATCCGCCAATTCCTGGAGAAGCAAAGCGCGCCGTTACCGATCAAGCGTCACGGCGTACGACTCGTGAGCGAGCAGCAGCAGTTCATCACGACGCAGCTCGAGCACGGCCACCTGCTGCCGATCGGCGCGCCGTTCTTTCCTGGCGTCACGCAGCTGCCCACCTGGCAGTATGCATTCGGCGTGTCGAAGGACCAACGTACGGGTGCGCCATCGTTCGGTGCGCCGATCGCGGCCGAGCAGGAGCTGATCGTACGCGTGGGGACACCCGGGGCGATGGAAGCGCTGGTTTACGTGTTGGCGTCGGAAGTGAACTTCAACGACATCTGGGCAATCACCGGCATTCCGGTGTCGAGTTTCGACAATCACGACCTGGACGTGCAGGTCACCGGCTCGGGCGGGCTGGGCCTGGTCGTGTCACTGGGCGCCGACGCGAAGGCGGAGGGACGGCTGAAGGTGGGCGACCTGGTGGCGGTGTACAGCGGGCAGAGCGACCTGCTTTCACCGCTGGCCGCGCGCGATCCCATGTACGCCGACTTCTCGATCCAGGGCTACGAGACGGACTTCGGCAGCCACGCCCAGTTCCTCATCACGCAGGCGCCGCAGCTGCATCCGGTGCCGGGCGACCTCACGCTGGAGCAGGCGGGTTCGTACATCCTGAACCTCGGCACCATCGTGCGTGCCTTGTTCACGACGCTGCAGATCGAATCGGGCAGGACGATGTTCGTGGAAGGCGCAGCCACCGGGACGGGGCTGGAGGCGCTGAAGACCGCATTGAAGACAGGTGTGCAGGTCACTGGCCTGGTGTCGAGCGACGAGCGCGCGGCGTATGTGCGGTCGCTTGGCGCGACGGGCACGCTCAATCGTCGGGACGCGCGATTCGCGGAGCTGTTCTCCGTGGTTCCGGAAGATGAGACGGCGACTGCAGCGTGGCTCGCGGCCGGCAACGCGCTGTGCGACGAGTATCGTGCACAGAACGGCGGTCGGCTGGCGGATTATGTCGTCTCACATGCTGGCGAGACGGCGTTCCCGCGCTCGTTCCAGCTGCTGGAGCAGCATGGCGCGTTGACGTTCTACGGCGCGTCCAGCGGCTATCACTTCACGTTCGTGGGCAAGAGCGGAACTGCGTCGCCCGAGGCAATGCTGCGTCGCGCGGGGCTGCGCGCGGGTGAAGCGGTCCTCGTGTACTACGGTCCGCGCACGACGGCGCTGGTCGATGCGATCGGCCTCGAGATGATCGAGGCGGTGCGCGCGCTGCACGGTCGATGCGTCGTTGCCACGACCACGGATGGGCAGCGCGAATTTGTGCAGTCGCTCGGCTTCCAGGATGCGGTGGCGGGTGTGGTGTCGCTGGAGGAGGTGCAGCGGCGCAGCGCCGAGTTCGAGTGGCCGCACACCATGCCGCGCCTGCCCGACGCGAAGCAGGCGACGGAGACGTTCCGTCAGGCCGTGCGTGACTTCCAGGATCACACGTTGAAGCCGTTCGGCGCGGCGGTTGGCAAGCTGCTGCGGTCGCCGGACAATCCGCGCGGCGCGCCGGACGTGGTGCTGGAGCGCGCCGGGCACGACGCACTCGGCGTATCCACGTCGCTCGTGAAGCCGTTCACCGGTCGCGTGGTCTACTGCGAGGAGATGGCAGGTCATCGCTATGCGTTCTATGCCCCGCAGGTGTGGACGCGCCAGCGCAAGATCCTCATGCCCACCGCATCGATCCTTGGCACGCATCTCACGAATGCCTACGAAGTCACGCGCATGAATGACATGATCGCGGCCGGCCTGCTGGACATCACGCCACCCACGGTGGTGCCGTGGAACGAACTGCCGGTCGCGCATCAGGCGATGTGGGAGAACAGGCATGCCGGCGCGAACTATCTCGTGAATCACGCCCTGCCGGCGCTGGGGTTGCGCGGCAAGGATGCACTGCTGGAAGCGTGGGCCGCGCAGGATCACACATCATGACCGCACCGCACGAGGACACGTTGACGCAGACAATGACGGGAGATGTGCTGGACGGCGCAGGACGAGCAGGGCGCCTGACCGGCAAGGTGGCGCTGGTGACTGGCGCGGCCGGCAACCTTGGTGGCGAGATCGTGCGGCATTTCCTGCGCGAGGGCGCGACGGTGGTGCTGACCGGTCGTGAGCGCACGCGTGTGGAAGCGGCGCGCGTTGCTGCGATCGCCGCGACGGGGGTGACCGACGAGTGCGCGTCGGTGGTGACGCTGGATGGTGCAGACGCCGGGTCGGTGCGCGTGGCGATCGCCGAGGCGATCGAGATGCATGGGCGCCTGGACATCGTGGTGAACAACGCCGGGTCTGCCGGACCGCGGCAGCCGTTGCGCACGGTGCCGCTGACGCGCGAGGAACTCGAGGCGTCGCGTGCGGCAGGATCGACGGATAGCGAGACGGTGGGCGATGCGATGCGCAGCATTCTGGGCGTGGCATGGCACGTGGCGAATGCGGCAGCGAAGGTGATGCAGCCGGGCGGCTCGATCATCAACATCTCCACGATCTTCTCGCGCACCGAGTACTACGCACGGTCGCCATACGTAGTGCCGAAGGCGGCGCTGAACGCACTGTCACGCCAGCTGTCGTTCGAACTCGGCGAGCGTGGCATCCGCGTGAACACGCTGTACCCGGGTCCCATCCGCTCGGAGCGGATCCAGGCCGTGTTCGCGACGATGGATACGATGCGCGGCGATGCGCCTGGCACCACGGCGACGAGTTTCACCGGATTGATGTCGCTCAAGCGTGCAGGGCAGGACCCTGCGGCAGGTCGCACCTTTCCTACGCCGACGGATGTCGCGAACACCTGCGTGTTCCTTGGCAGCGATGAATCGGCTGCGTTCAACGGGCATGACTTCGAGGTCACGCACGGCATGTGGGTGCGCAAGGAGTCGCGCTCCGAGTTCGTGTCGCGCCCGACCATGCGCACGGTCGATGGCAGCGGCCTGTCCGTGCTCGTGGCTTGCGGCGACCAGCTCGAGGATGCGCTGGCTGTCGCGCGCCTGCAGACGGAAGTCGGTGCGATGGTGCTGCTGGGCGTGTCGCGTGAGGAGGATGTGGCAGCGGTGCAGGCACAGCTTGCGCCGCGCGGGCTCGACACGCAGATCCGGGTGGCCTGCTTCGATCGCGCCGATCCCGCCGTGATGGAAGCGGCACTCAACGAAGGTCCTGCAGGTGGCGGCCCGGTGCACGGCGCGATCATCATGCCTGCGTATGGACCTGCGCGATTCCGCGGCCTGGTGTGCGAGGCATCCGATGTGGACATCGATGCATTCATCGACGGTGAACTGACCGGCGCGATCGCGCTTGCGCGCACGCTGAGCCGTTACTGGAGTGCGCGAACCGACCTGCCGCGCAACCCACGCTTCATCATGATGTCGAACGGCACGGATGGCGCGTACAACGCGTACGCCGACATGCTGCGCGCCGCGCTCGAGTCGCTCACGCGCGTGTGGCGAGACGAGACGAAGGTGGACGTGAAACATGGACGACGGCAGTGGGTGGAGTGGGGCAACCAGATCATCCGGTACGGCAACACGGAGCCGGAGAACCGACGGTTCGCGGCGGGGCAGGCGGCGCGGCTGATCTACACCGATCGACGCATTCCGCAGGTGAACCTGTACATGCCCAAGTCGATCGTGAAGGCGGCCGGCGCCAAGCGTTCCATGGTCGGCTTCATGGAGAACCTCACCGGTCTGCACCTCGGCAAGGTGGCGCTGATCACGGGCGGGTCAGCAGGCATTGGTGGACAGGTGGCGCGGCTGCTGGCCATGGGCGGTGCACGCGTGATGCTGGTGGCGCGTCGCGAGAGTGAACTGGAGATCATGCGTGCGCAGATCGTGGGTGAGCTGGAAGATGTGGGCTACAGCGGTGCCGAGCGACGCGTGCGCACCATGGCGGGTGTGGATGTCGGCGATGTGGCGACGCTGCGCAAGGCGGTCGATGGGACGCTCGCGGCCTTCGGTCGCATCGACTACCTGATCAACAACGCCGGCGTGGCCGGCGCAGAAGAGATGGTGGTGGACATGTCGCTGGATGCATGGCGCTACACGCTCGATGCGAACCTGGTGTCGAACTATGCGCTGCTGAAGGAAGTGGTGCCGATCATGCGGAAGCAGGGCAGCGGCTACATCCTGAACGTGTCGAGCTATTTCGGTGGCGAGAAGCATCTCGCGGTCGCGTATCCCAACCGCGCGGACTATGCGGTGTCGAAGGCGGGTCAGCGCGCGCTGGTCGAATCGCTGGCGAGGCACCTTGGTCCCGAGATCCAGATCAATGCGATCGCGCCGGGGCCGGTGGATGGCGACCGGTTGCGGGGCCTTGGCGGCAAGCCGGGACTGTTCATGCGCCGCGGGCGGCTGATCCTCGAAAACAAGCGGCTGAATGCGGTGCACGCCGCCGTCGTGAAGGCCGTGCGTCGCGGGCAGCGTGTGGAGTCGCTGCTGCTGTCACTGGCCGAGAACGACGTGGCGCAGCTGGCGCACGATCTGGACGTGCCGCATGAGTTGCGTGAAGTCGCGCTGCAGTGCCAGTCCGAGGCTGTCACGGGGGCATCGTGGGGCGAATACCTGATGACGCCACCGATCGCCGATCACCTGATCCAGCGCCTGGAACTGGGTGGCCTGTTCCTCGACACGGGCACGTGGTCGGTGCCTGCTGCAACGTCGTGGCTCAAGCGCCAGCCGCCCGAGGAGACACCGTTTCTGCCTGCTTCGTCGATCGAGCGGGAGGCGGAGAAGGTGAATCGCGGCGTGATGTCGCTGCTGCACCTGCGTCGCATGCCGACGGAGTCGGAAGTGGCGCTGGCAACGGTGTTCTTTCTCGCGGATCGTGCCGTGACGGGCGAGACGTTCATGCCGTCGGGCGGCTTGAACCTGGAGCGATCGATCACCGAGCGTGAGCTATTCGGCAGCGCGAAGCGCGAGCGGCTGGACCAGCTGCGCGGCCGCACCGTGTGGCTGATCGGTGAACACCTGGCACCGCATCTCGCCGAGGCGGTGCGGCAGCTGGCAGATCTCTGCCAGGTGGGCCGTGTGGTACTGCTCACGCGCACGATGGCCGGTGCCGACGGCATCGAAGCGCTGGTACCGCGCGAACATCGCCGGCTGCTGGTGAAAATTCCATGTGGTGACGATATCGAGGCGGGCATGAACGCCGCGTTGCAGCAGGCCGGCAAGCCAACGACGGTGGTCTCGACGCCGTTCGCGCCGCTACCGGCCGCGTTGTTCCATGACGGTGGCGGGATGCTCGATGCGGCAGCGTTCCGCGAGCTCGTGGACGTGAACCTCACGCATCACTTCCGCGTGGCGCGGAAGGCCTCGATGCTG
This sequence comes from Gemmatimonadaceae bacterium, assembly GCA_014377535.1. GTDB lineage: Bacteria > Gemmatimonadota > Gemmatimonadetes > Gemmatimonadales > Gemmatimonadaceae > JACMLX01. The sequence continues at coordinate 8,373 of JACMPK010000254.1, read as the reverse complement.
GACGATGCGCAGCTGGTGCTGGTGTCGCCGGATGTGCCGGCGGGTGGCGATGGCGAGGCGTTCTCGCTGGCCAACTTCGTGAAGACCACGCTGCATGCGCTGACGGCGACGCTGGCCGTGGAAAACGAGCGGCTGGTGAACGATGTGCCGGTGAACCAGATCAACCTCACGCGTCGCGTGCGCAGCGAGGAGCCACGCAACGACGAGGAGACATTGGAAGAGGTGCGACGATTTGCGCGTGCCGTACTGCTGGCGGGTGCACCGCTGCCCGATGCGGAAGACTCCCGCTATCGCGCGCGCATCTACCGTGGGATGGCGATCACGGTCTGATCGTCGCGCACGCTGCGTCGCATGCGATCGCGGCGCAGCGTACTCGGCCGAGCGAACGCGGAACGACTTGGTGACATTGCTAGCTTCCGCGTTCGCAGCATGCGGTGCGACGGTTGGTGCGCACATGGCGCGCAACGTCGCGTGTCGCTGCCCAGGCGCGCTGTCGGTCCACGCCACGCACACCGAGTCAGATGTCCGGCCACGTCGACGACCTGCTGTCGCTGCTCGATCTCGAGCCGCTCGAAGTGAACATCTATCGCGGGCAGAACCGCGACATCGGCACCGGCCGGGTCTTCGGCGGCCAGGTGTTCGCGCAGGCGCTGGTCGCCGCGCGGCGCACCGTGGACGGCGCGCGCGAAGCACACTCGGTGCATGGCTACTTCATCCTGCCGGGCGACCTGGAAGTGCCGATCGTCTATTTCGTCGATCGCCTTCGTGATGGCACGAGCTTCACCACGCGTCGCGTGACTGCAATCCAGCATGGTCGAGCGATCTTCAACCTGTCAGTCTCGTTCCACATCGACGAGACGGGCGTGGAGCACCAGGAGCCGATGCCGTCGGCGCCGCCGGCGGAACAGCTGGTGACTGAGCTGGACCTGATCCGGGCACTCGAGTCGCGCATTCCGCCGTCACGGCGCACGGTGTTGACGCAGGATCGGCCGATCGACTTCCGGCCGGTGGTCCCGCTCGACCCATTCAATCCCAAGCCGCTGACGCCGGTGCGTCACGTCTGGTTCAAGGCCTACGGCGAGCTGCCTGACGACTCACTGCTGCATCAGGCGGTGCTGGCCTACGCCTCGGATCATGGACTGCTTGGCACGGCGCTGCTGCCGCATGGATTGTCGCTCTGGTCACCAGGCATGCAGCTCGCCTCGCTCGATCACTCGCTCTGGATGCATCGTCCGTTTCGTGTGGACGAGTGGCTGCTCTACGCGATGGACAGTCCCGTCGCGGCGGGTGCGCGCGGCTTCGTGCGCGGCAGCATCTACTCGCGTGACGGCGCACTCGTCGCCTCGGTGGCGCAGGAAGGCCTGATGCGTCTGCGGCCCACCGAGGCATAGCCACCCCACTCCAGATCGCACGCGTCGGCGCACTATCGGTCGGCGCGTCCGCGGCGCACTCTTCCGCCAAAGCCGGTGTCCTGCAGACGCCGGCGAACGAGCTTCCGGGAGATGCATCATGTGGTCAGTGAGTCTGCGGGCAACGCCTGTCGTCGTCGCGATGCTGTCGGCGCTTGCCTTGCGGCCGGTGCAGTCCTGTCACGCGCAGGCTCGCGCGCCGCGCGCGATCGTCGTCGAGACGCTGTCCACGCCCGGCCTCCGGGCGCGCGTCGAAGTGCGTCGCGACCGGTGGGGCGTGCCGCACATCTACGCGCAGAACCAGCATGACCTGTTCTTCGCGCAGGGCTTCACGGCCGCACAGGATCGCCTGTTCCAGATGGAGATGTGGCGTCGTCAGGGCGAGGGTCGCCTGGCGGAAGTGCTCGGACCCGGCTCGGTCGACCGCGATCGGCTCGCCCGACTGTTCACGTATCGCGGCAGCATGGCGCGTGAGTGGGCGGCATATGGTCCTGACACCCGCGCGATCGTGACGGCCTTCGTGCGCGGCGTCAACGCGCGCATTGCACAGGTGGGTGATGACCTGCCGCCGGAATTCGGCATGCTCGGCTTTCGTCCCGAGCCGTGGAGCACCACGGTGCCGCTGTCGCGTGCGACGGGCTTGAGCGGCGTCTCGAACGGCGCGAGCGAAGTGCTGCGTGCGCAGCTGATCGCCGCCCTCGGTGTCGACAAGGTCGCAGCGCTGATGCCGCCCGATCCGGTGCGCGCGCTGGATCCCGCCATCGGCCTCGATCTCGCCGGCATCAGCAGCGCCTCGCTGGGCGGCTTTGCGGGTGCGTTTGCCGATGTGGCGTACGATCGTATCGAGGGATCGAACAACTGGGTGGTGAACGCGACGAAGACCAGTACGGGCAAGCCGATCCTCGCGAACGATCCGCATCGCGTGATCACCAACCCCGCCGTGCGTTATCTCGCGCATCTCGTTGCACCGGGCTGGAACGTGATCGGTGCGGGCGAGCCCGCGTCGCCAGGCATCGCGATCGGGCACAACGATCGCATCGCGTTCGGGCTCACGGTCGTCGGCATGGACCAGCAGGACGTGTACGTGGAATCGCTCGTCCCATGTGCGGGCGAGGCGGCGACGTCGCTGAATTGCGTGAAGGTTGCCGCCGGCACGGTGCGCATCACGTCACGCACGGACACCATCCGCGTGAAGGGCGAGAATCCGCGCGTGGTGGTGCTGCAGTTCACGCCGCACGGCCCGGTGGTCTCCATCGACACGGCGCGCCGACGCGCCTTCGCCATCCGCTCGGTGCACAGCGAGCCGGGGACGGCCAGCTACCTCGGCTCGCTGGCGATGGATCGCGCGCGCAACTGGTCCGACTTCGAGGCCGCGATGACGCGCTGGCTGATGCCCAGCGAGAACATGGTGTACGCAGATGTCGATGGGAACATCGGATGGATTGCGGCGGGGCTGATGCCGAAGCGCTCGTGGAGCGGCCTGCTGCCGGTGCCGGGCACCGGGTCGCACGAGTGGAGCGGCTTCGTGCCCGGTCGTGCGCTGCCGCGGTCGTACAACCCGTCGTCGGGGTTCATCAACACATCCAACGACAACATCCTGCCTTCGGGTTACACGACACCGATCTCGTACGAGTGGGGCTCCAGGTATCGTGCAGATCGCGTGCGAGAAGTGCTGCAGCAGTCGCGCCGGTTCAGCGTCGCGGATTTCGGCCAGCTCCAGCATGACGACCAGTCGCTGCTGGCAGGCGCGCTGCTTCCTTCGCTCACGGCGGCGGCCGTGCGGATGAAGCAGCAGTCATCGCCGTCGGTGCAGTTGCTCACCTCGTGGGACCAGCGCATGTCGCGCGAGCAGATGGCACCGACGCTCTTCGCGGCGTGGGCGCCGCGACTCTACCGCCGCGCGGTGGCACGCGAGGTTCCGGCCACCGGTGGCATTGCGGCATTGCTGGCGCAGCGGCCGTCGTACCCGTGGCTGGAGACGTACCTGCGCCGCACGCAGGGCTCAGTCGCCACGGATTCCATGCTGCTCGGCGCGCTGCTGGAAGCAGAGCGTGAGCTCGCGGCGCGACCGCGCGGAGCTGACTCGCTGGACCTCACCTGGGGTGCGGTGCACACGGCACGCTTCCGGCACCCGCTGTCCGCGAAGTACGACCTGCCGGCCGCGTCGCGCAGTGGTGATGCGAACACCGTGAATGCCACCGGCGGCGCCAACTTCGCGCAGACGGCCGGCGCGTCATTCCGCGAGGTGATCGACCTCGCGGATTTCGACCGATCCATCGTGACCAACGTGCCGGGCCAGTCTGCCGATCCGCGCAGCCCGCACTATGCCGACCTGCTGCCACTCTGGGCGAACGACCAGTTCTTCCCGCTGGTCTTCTCACGCGCACGTGTCGAGGCGGAGACGGAACGCGTGACCTGGCTGATGCCCGGCACCACACGGCGGTGACATCACGGCGCGGAACCTGTACCGGATGTCAGGACCGCGTGGCACATTGGCTATCCCGAAGCAGTCACTGTCGTGGCGGTGCGTTCACCGTCGAGCATTGTCACGATGCACATGAATTCGCACGCCCCGCACGCCACCGCATCCGACGACGATGACGCGGATCTTCCCGTACTCGTCGCCGGGAGCGGAAGCACCAGCCTGCAACGGTGGGTGGACCTGCTCGCGACACTGCTCGGCCGCAACTCGCCAGCGACATTCGAGGAGCTCGCGCAGGGCGTGCCGGAGTATCGCGCGAAGCTCGAGATGCGCGACCGTGCCGTCGACGCGGCGACGAAGCAGAAGCACGCCGAGTCGCTGAAGCGTGCGTTCGAGCGTGACAAGGATGCGCTGCGCTCCATGGGTGTGGCGATCGAGTCACACCGGGATGGCGTAGGCAACGTGGCAGGCGCGTATCGCCTGAAGCGCACCGACTTCTACCTGCCGTATCTCTGCGTCGCCGTGCCAAATGGCGCTCCGCTGTCGCCAGCGCGTGTGGACGAGTACGGGTACAAGACGCTCGAGTCGTTCCTGCTGGAGCCCGACGAACTGGCAGTGATCGTCGATGCCGCCGCGAGCGTGCGCGGGCTGGGCGATCCGCTGCTGCGCACCGACGTCGATTCCGCCATGCGCAAGCTGGCCGTGGACCTGCCGCTGGACGATGCATCCACGTCCGCTGACATCCCGCAGCAGATCGCCGCGCGCGTGCAGCCCGACGCGAAAGTGTTTGCCGAGCTGAGTGAGGCATTGCGGCATCGTAAGGTCGTGACGTTCATGTACCACTCCATGAGCTCCGACACGCACGACATGCGCCAGGTAGAGCCATACGGATTGTTCTTCCTCAGCGCGCACTGGTATCTGGCCGGCCGCGACTTGGCGCGTGCTGAGCTGCGCAACTACCGGTTGGCGCGCATGACGAAGGTGACCTGCAATACGAAGTCGCTGCAGACGCCAGACTTCGTCGTGCCCACCACGTTCCGGCTGCGTGACCATGCGCAATCGCGGCAGGTGTGGGAGCTTGGTGACGGCGAAGCGACCGAGGTACTGGTGGACTTCACCGGAGACTCCGGGCCCGCGCTTGCCGCGGCGACGCTTGGCGCAACGGTGGGTGATGCGCCGGCACGGCGGCGCTTCATGGTGCGTCGCGCGGACAGTTTTGCGCGCTGGGTGCTGTCGTTCGCCGGCGAGGCGCGCGTCGCCTCGCCGCCGGCACTTGCGAACGACGTGCGTGGGCTGGCGCGTGCAACACTCGCCCTCTACGACGCGGATCCGGTCGCAGCCTTGGTGTCACCCGCGGTGACGGTGCCGCCGAACCATGTGGCTCGGCAGAAGTGGGAGCCGCGTGGGGCCACCGCGCAGTTCCGTCGCATCCTGCTGGTGGTGCCGCAGATCGCCGATGGCGAGGAGCACAGCCTCGACGATGTCGCCAGGCGCATCGGCACGGACGTCACGACGCTGCAGCAGGACCTGCACTCGCTGGTGTCGCGCTACGACCTGCCGGCTGGATTCATCGAGGGCGTGCAGGTTTACATCGGTGCGGACAGCGTGTCCGCACGCTCGAATCACCTGCGTCGGCCGATGCGGCTCACCGTCAGTGAGCTGTGTGCGCTGGAACTTGGCCTGGCCGTGTTGCGTGGGCAGCGACCGCCCGATGAGCACGCGGTGCTGGATCGCGCGCGCAAGCGGCTGCAGGCTGTCATCGCGCGCCTGCCCGATGATCCGACACCGGACGCGCTCTACAACATCTCGATCGGCGAGTACGGTGGCGTGAATCACATGGCCACGGTTCGCGCGGCGCTGCGCACGCGCACCAGGCTCACCATCGGGTATCGCAAGTCCGGTGCGCATGCCACCGACGATCGCGTGATCTGTCCATACGCGCTGGTGGCGGCGAGCGGCATGCTCTACCTCATCGCGTACTGCGACCGCAGTGCTTCCATTCGCGTCTTCCGCATGGATCGCGTGCAGACCGCCGCTGCCACGTCAGTACCGTTCACGCTGCCGCAGGATTTCTCGGTGGACGATGTGATGCGCGACGGGCGCGCGTTTCAGGGCGGCGAGCGCGAGGTGATGGTGGTGCGCTACTCCGCGCGCATTGCACGCTGGATCGCGGAGCGCGAGGGCCGCGTGCCGGCCGCCGACGGCACGCTGGTGCTGGAACATCCCCTGGCGGATCGCGAATGGGGCATGCGGCATGTGCTGCAGTATGCCGCCGACGCCGAGGTCCTCTCGCCGCCAGCGCTGCGTGTCCTGCTGCGCGAACAGCTTGCGGAGCTGATCGCGCAGGGCTGACGGTTCGAAACCGTTGCGATGCGAGCGTCGACGTTTGCTCAGTGACTGGTGCCGAGCTGCATCTGCTGCTGGGTGGTGAGTGCGCGGCGCGTCTCGTCCAAACCTGCGCGCAAGATGAACGCGCGGTCACGCGTGCTGCCGCCGGTATTCGCCAGCGCGGCACGCAAGGCGCGTCGCGCATCCTCGGGGACGGCACGGCCAAGTGCAAGCAGCGCCTTCGATGCGACTTCGTAGATCGCCACGGTCGATTCGGGCTGGCCGTTGTTGAACAGTGGCACACCACGCTGAATTGCGAATTCCACCAGATCCAGCGCGCCATCACCGCTGCCGACGGCGCGATCGGCCGGCAGCAGTACGCGATCGATCACGTGAATCAGCCCATTGCTCGCGGGAATGTCGGCGATGCGCACCACGGCGTCGTTGATGCGTAGTTGGTCACCGCTGGTGCTGATGCGCAGCGACTGGCCCGCGACCGTCTTGGCCATGTTCACGGTGCGTGCCTGCGCCGCCGTCACACGCCCGGCAATTACGTGGTAAGTGAGAATCGTGCGCAGCTTTTCGCGGTTCTCGGGCCTGAGCAGGTCCTGCACGGTGCCGGCCGGAAGCTTGCCGAACGCGTCATCGGTCGGCGCAAACAGCGTGAATGGCCCACGGCCGAGCAGTGTCTCGGTGAGGCCGGCGGCATCGACGGCGGCGAGGAGTGTGGTAAACTGTCCGGCAGTCTTTGCGACCTGCGGAATGGATGGCATGCGCGTCGGGTGCTGCGCCGGCAGCAGGGTGGGCGCCGTCAGCAGCACGCCGGCGACGGCGAGCATGGTCAGCGTGGCACGTGGCGCAGGGAACCGCAGTGAGAAACGCGTGGAGATGGACATGGAGCGAGCCTGGTGAGGGGGCATGGCAGCGTGGAATGCCGTGCTGTTCGTTGCTCGCGTGCCGCTGGATGCAGGCGAACTGTCGCTGCATCCAGGACGGTGTACGCGGCGAACGCCATTACTGATTCGGCAATCAGGAGCACGATGTGGAGCATGCATGGCACGGCTACGACCCGGACCGATGGCTGACATGACACGACCGTCAGGCAGCGATGGCGCGCGTGCACATCTCGCACTGGTGCCGGACGCCGTGGGTGCAGGCAGCGTATCACTCGAGCCGCTGCTGCCGCGCATCGCGGCTGGCGATGAGCGCGCCGTGCGCGACTGCGTGGCGCGTTACGGTCCACTGGTCTGGTCGCTCGCGCGCCGCTGGTCGCCCGATCCGTCGGAGGCCGAGGATGCCGTGCAGGAGATCTTCATCGACCTGTGGCGCACGGCGGCGCGGTACGATGTCGCGCGCACCAGCGAGGCAGGGTGGGTCGCGATGATCGCCCGTCGTCGCCTCATCGACCGTGCACGGCGTCGTGAGCGGTTGCCGGCGATGGAGGCGATCCCCGACGGATTCGACATTGCTGATGACTCTGAACGCGACCTCGATCGGGAATGGCGCGCGGAACAGGCGCGTGCCGTGCTGCGCGAGCTGCCGCCAGCGCAGCGACGGATGCTGGAACTCTCGCTGCTGCATGGCCGGACGCACGACGAGATCGCACGTGAGACGGAAACACCACTGGGTACCGTGAAGTCGCACATCCGCCGCGGCCTCCAGCGCGCGCGTGATCTGCTGGCGGTACGGGCCCGAGACGAAGCCGGAGAGACATAGTGCCGCACGACATGGAAGACGAACGACTTGGTGGACTGCTGATGCAGCGGGCGACCGGCGCGTTGAGTGCACCCGAAGCCGATGCGCTGTCGCAGGCCCTCGCGCGGCTGCCGCGGGGCGAAGTCGCACGATGGGAAGCAGCGGCGGCGGAACTCGCGGCGGCGCTGGCCGCAACCGATGCGGAGACACGCGAGCCGATGCCCGTCACGCTGGCGGAGCGTGTCATCAGCAACGGTGAAGCCCACGTGCGGTCACAGCCGCGCATCAGTGCTGCGCCTGTGGCGGCACCGGTGGTGGCATTGCGTGCGAAACGGACGTTCGGCGTGGCGGCATGGAGCGGCTGGCTGGCCGCGGCAGCACTTGCACTGTGGGTCGCAGTGCCCCGCGAGGCGAGGTCACCCGACGTGGCCAGCCGTGAGGCACCGGTCGCAGTCGACAGCGTCGCACTGCTGCGTGATTCGCTGCTCACGCGCGACGGGGCCAGCGAGCGACTTGCCT
>JACMPK010000028.1 GCA_014377535.1 Gemmatimonadaceae bacterium | reverse complement strand
TCGCGATCGTCACCGTGCTGCTCCTGCAGGTCGGCTTCGGCATCTGGATGGCGCGGACCGCCAACAACGACCCGAACTTCGCAATCGAGCCTGACTACTACAATCGTGCCGTAAACTGGGACTCCACCATGGCACAGTCACGCCGCGACAAGGCGCTGGGCTGGCAGGCCGTTGCCTCGCTGACCCGTGACACCGGTCGCGCGGCTGCATTGCGCGTGGTGCTGGTGGATGCGGCAGGCCGGCCGCTCGCGGCCGACTCCGTACACGCCGAGGCGCTCGCCGTGGCGCATGCCGGCACGGTGCACACGCTCGTGCTCACACCCGACGCGGGCGGCTATGCCGCGCAGGTGCCGATCGCCGCCAATGGCCTGTGGGACGTGAGCATTCGCGCTGCGCGTGGCCGCGACCTGTTTACCGCCCGGCTGCGCACGGAACTCCGGTGATCGTGCTGGCTGGTGTGCTGCTCGCAAGCCTTCTGGGCTCGGTGCACTGTGCCGCGATGTGCAGCGCATTCGCCTGCCTCGCCAACGGCGGCGGTCGGCGCGGCGCGTTCTACCACGGCGGTCGGCTGGTAGCCTACCTGCTGCTCGGCACCCTCGCGGGTCTCGTCGGCGTGGGCCTCGATCGCGCGGGACTGGTCGCGAGCATGCAGCGCACGGCGGCGCTCGTGACGAGCCTCGCGCTCATCGCCTGGGGACTGGTGCAGCTGCGCCAGGCTCTCCGCGCCACACGCGTCAGCAGCGCATCGCCATGGGCCGGCACACTCGCACGACTGCTGCACCGCACGAGCCTGTGGGATCCGCGCGCGCGCGCGACGGCCATCGGGCTCACCACCGGATTGCTGCCCTGCGGCTGGCTGTGGGCATTCGTGGCGACGGCCATGGGCACCGGCTCACCGGCACGCGGCGCACTGGTCATGCTGGTGTTCTGGGCCGGCACCGTGCCGATGCTCGTGGCCGTCGCGGCCGGCGCACGTCGATGGGGACCCGTGGCGCGCGTGCGCTGGCCGCTCGCCAGCGCGTCGCTCGTCGTCACGCTGGGGTTCGGCCAGCTCGCCACGCACCTGTTCATGCCGCCTATGACTGCGGCCGCCGCCGACACGATGCAGGCCACTGCACATTCCCATCGCATGGCCCGCTGATGTCGACGCTGCTCGCACCACCGCCTGCGCACGTCGCGACACGGACCGCACCCTGTGCGCACTGCGGCCTGCAGACGCTGTCCGCCGTTGATGTCGCCGACTCCGACACCGTGTTCTGCTGCGCGGCCTGCGCCACCGCGTTCGCGATGATCCACGAACATGGACTTGGCGCGTACCATCGCTTCACCGAACGGCGTGGCACCGCGGTACAGCCCACCGGTCGCGCATTCGCCGACTTCGACCACGAGGCGTTTCAGTCACGCTACGTCACGCACGACGTCGACGGCATGGCGCACGTCGCACTCGCACTCGAGGGAGTGCATTGCGCCTCGTGCGTCTGGCTCATTGAGCGCGTGCCGCTGCTGGTGAGCGGTGTCGCGCGGGCAGAGCTCGACGTGCGACAGTCGCGCGCCGCCGTGACATGGGACCCGCGTGCCACGCAGCTCTCCGACATCGCGCGCACGCTCGACGCGCTGGGCTACACGCCGCATCCGTATCGCGGCGGCGAGCGCGCCGCACTGCGCCAGCGTGAGGATCGCGCGATGCTCGTGCGCATCGGCGTCGCCGGTGCCATTGCCACGAACGTCATGCTCATCGCCCTGGCGCTGTACGCCGGTGAGCTGAACACCATGGACGCCGGCACGCTGGCGCTTTTCCGCTGGATCAGCCTGGGCCTCACCATCCCCGCCCTGCTCTGGCCCGGTCGCGTGTTCTTCACCAGCGCGTGGGCCGCACTGCGCGCCGGCACGATGCACATGGACGTGCCGATCGCGTTGGCACTGGCGGCCGGCGCCACGCGCGGTGCGATCAACACAGTCAGCGGGTCGGGTCCAATCTATTTCGATGGGGTGTGCGCACTGGTGTTTCTGCTGCTCGTGGGACGCTTCCTGCAGGCGCGTGGTCAGCGTGCCGCGACCGATGCCACCGAACAGCTGTTCGCCCTCACGCCGGCCACGGCGCGACTGGTGCAGGCGGATGGCAGCGAACTGGATGTCCCCGCCGACGCGGTGCAGATCGGCAGCGTGATCAGTGTACATGCCGGCGAGATGATTCCCGTCGACGGTGATGTGCTCGCGGGTCGCAGCACGCTGAATCGCGCGATCCTCACCGGCGAGTCGGCCGATGTGCACGTCGATGTCGGTGACATGGTGTACGCGGGCACGCTGAACCGCACCGCTGCGCTGCAGGTCACGGTGCGGGCGTCGGGCGACGACAGCCGCATCGCGCGCATCCTGGCGCAGGTGGACGAGAGTGCGCGCCGTCGGGCGCCCGTCGTGCTGCTGGCCGACCGCCTCGCGTCACGCGTGGTGACCGTGGTACTCATCCTCGCCGTCATCACCTTCGGCATCTGGGTGCGCCGCGATTCGACGGCGGCGTGGGACCATGTGATCGCGCTGCTGATCGTCACCTGCCCCTGTGCGCTGGCACTTGCGACACCGCTGGCGATGAGTGCCGCGGTCGGTCATGCGGCGCGTGCCGGCATTTACGT
>JACMPK010000253.1 GCA_014377535.1 Gemmatimonadaceae bacterium | reverse complement strand
GGTCCACCGGCACGCCAGCCTGCGACGCGCGGTAGAGCGCATGCACGATCTCGCGATCGGCGAGTCCGTTGACCTTGATCGTGACCGACGCCGGTCGACCGGCGCGTGCATGCGCCGCCTCGCGCTCGATGCGCGCCAGCAGCGACGGCAGCAGCTGGTACGGCGCCGCGAGGATGCCGCCGGGCAGCATCTCCGGCGTGGCCACGGCATTGCGAAGCGCCTGCAGCAGCTCGCCGACGCCGCGCGTCAGCGACTCGTCGCGCGTGAACAGACTGAGGTCGGTGTACTGTCGCCCCGAACGCGGGTTGTAATTGCCGGTGCCGACATGCGCATACAGCACCGCATGCGCGCCGCGCCGGCGCTCCACCAGCGCGAGCTTCGCATGCACCTTGAGCCCCGCGAGCCCATACACCACGCGGCCACCGGCGCGCTCCAGGGCGCGAGCCCACTGCACGTTGTGCTCCTCGTCGAACCGGGCCTGCAGCTCGACGAGCGCGAACACCGCTTTGCCGGCGCGCGCGGCCGCGAGCAGCGCCTCCACCACCGGTGACGGATTCCCGGCACGATACAGCGTGGTCGCGATCGACGTCACGTCCGGATCGGTTGCCGCATCCTGGAAGAAGCGCACGACGGTATCGTCGAACGACTCGAACGGGTGATGCACGAGCAGGTCGCCGGCGTCGATGGCGTCGAGCATCGAGACGCCGGCCGGTACCACCGAACGCATCGGCATGGGCGGATACTCGAGCGACGGATCGCCCGGCAGCGGCAGCGACTGCAGGCAGCGCAGGTCCAGCAGGCCGTCCACCACCTGCACCGCATCGACGGTGCTCTCCATTTCGCGGTCGATCGCATCGCGACGCAGGTTATCGAGGATCAGCGAGGCGACGTGCGGTGGCATCGCGGCTTCCATCTCCACGCGCACCGCAGGGTTGTTCGGCCGGCGTTCCGTGGCGGAGGCGACCGCCGCGAGCAGGTCATGCGCGTGATCGTCGTGCAGGTGCAGGTCACCGCCGCGCGTGACGCGGAACAGGTACGCGCCGTCCACGATCGCATTCGGGTAGAGCAGGTGTGCGTTCGCGCGGAGCACGTCCTCAATGGCGATCACGGCGCCCGCCCGCCCCGGCACCGGCAGCAGGCGCGGCATGTCGCGCGGCAGTTCATGCTCGGCCAGATGCGTGCGCGTGCTGCCCTCGCCTCGATAGACGATCGCGACGAAGAGCCCGAGGTGCGGCAGGTGCGGCAGCGGCACACCGGGGCTGAGCGTCATCGCGAACGGTGAGAGGTCGGGCTGGATCTCGTCCAGATAGTGATCGCGCAACACCGCGCGCTCGGCATCCGTGAGGGCCGCCCAGCCCAGCAGGTGCACGCCATGCCCTTCCGCTTCGCGCAGGCAGGTCGCCGCGCAGCGTGACTGCGCCGCAAGCAGATCGGTGAGCTCCTGCTCCACGGCCTGCAGACGCGTGATCGCGGTGTAGCCGTCAGCATGATGCGGATCATCGGCGGCGTTCGCAGCCGCGACGCGCAGTTCCGCCATCCGTACCATGTACAGTTCGTCGATGTTGCTGGTGACGATGCCAAGGAAGCGGAGTCGCTCGAGCAGCGGCGTCCTCGCGTCCTCGGCCAGTGCCAGCACGCGATGCTGGAAAGCGAGCAGGCTCAGTTCGGGACTGAGGAATGCAGGCGCTGCACCGGAAACCGTGAGCATCGGCAGGGAAAGGGGAGCGAGAAGCCGCAGCGTGCTGCAGCACGCACTTGCCGAAGATACGCGGCGGTCACGGCAATCGCCCCGCTCGATGCCGATGCCGTCAGTCTCGATAACAGAAGCGCCGCACCCTCTCTCGAGCGTACGGCGCGCAAACCATCGTCGTACCGGCAGGTCAGCCGTGTGCCTTGCGCCAGCTCGACGAAGCGTCCACGAATTCCTTGAACAGGTGTCGGGTGTGCGGGTCGGTCAGCTCGAAGATCTCGGGATGCCACTGCACGCCGACGATGAAGGCGTCGTCGTCATCGAGTTCCACAGCCTCGATCAGCCCATCGGGCGCGATGGCGGTGGCAGCCAGTCCGCGACCCAGCGTCTTCACGCCCTGATGATGCATGGAGTTGACGCGAAAGCTGTCTACCTCGATGGCGTGACGGAGGCGCGATCCTGAAGCGATGCGCACCTCGTGCGCGAGGTGATCGCGCTCGAAACCGCTGTTCGGGAAGTAGTCGTGCTTGATCGCGCCGTCGTACTGCGCGTCCAGGTCCTGCCAGAGTGACCCGCCCTGCACGACGTTCAGAACCTGGGCGCCGCGACATAGACCGAGGTACGGCTTCTTGTCCTCGACGGCCCATTTCGCCATCAGCATCTCGGTGCGATCGCGCGACGGGTCGATGTTGCCCAACTTCGGGTGCGGTGCCTCGCCGTACGTGCTCGGATCCATGTCCACGCCACCCGGCACCAGGATGCCATCAACGCGCTCGTACAGCTCGCGCAGCGTGTCCTCGTCATCGTCCAGCAGCGGAACCAGACACGGTACCGCACCCACGAGCGACACGGCCACGTAATAGCGCTGGTTCATGACGACCGACTGCGGCAGGCCGGCAGGGATTCCGTCAATGGACTGCAGCGTCTGCGTGGTGACGGCGATCAGTGGGCGATAGCGGGCCATGCGAGGAGGGGAAAGGGGGGCGGCGAGCTGGCTGCAGCAGGCAATGTACCGGTCACGTGGACGACGACCGGTCACGCGCGGAAGATACGCAGGTTCTGCTGCCTACTGCGAATGATCGGATCTTACCCCGGCTCTGGCCCATTGGGCCGCGCAGTTCGGCGTCGTCCTCGCCATGCCTCGACTTAGTTCCGCGGTGAATTCATCTGTTTGTGCGAAATCGTGAACAGCGTCGACGCAGTCAGCAGGTGCAGCCAACACGACAAAGCATCACCTCGCGACCTCTATCCGTACCAGCGACGTACCCCAGAACGAGGGATCCTCGTCATCCTCGACCACGGTGCGCAGCGTGCTCGCCTCCAGCACCGGCATGACGAACGGCGCCGAGCCGAAGTTGACCTTCGCCGCCACCACCTTCGCGTATGTCACGCCGGGAGTGTACGAAACGCTGTGCCACGCGGAGATCTGGAACCCCTGCGTCTTTCCCTCGCGAACGAGGGCGACGCTTCGTGGCGCGATCCAGCCCTCGAAGCGCACCATGCTGCTGAAGTCGTCCGAGAGAAGCATCAGCGCCACCCACAGCTTCTCGGTCGAGGTATTCTCGAGGCGCAGCTGCACACGGGGCCACACGTCGCCGTCGTATGCGAGATGCACCGTGCCGTCCGTCACCGGATGCGGCGGACGATCGTCGGGAATGCCCTGTTCGCTGGCAACGGCAGGTACGACATGCACCACGATCTTGCCGTTCAGCGTGGACGACACCGGCGTCAGCGCGAGCAGGGCATGCCAGCGCGCGATGTGCAGGCAGGCACTGGCAATTCCCGCAACATCGTCCAGGCCGAAGGCGAGCTGCGGCAGTACCGCGCCGTCCACATCCCGGATCGCCACGCTGCTATCGGTCACCTGCACCGTGATCGTCGGCATGCCGGTCACGCGTACATGCACCACCGCGAACCTGTCGGCGCGTGCAGCGAGTGCGGCGTGCAGACTGGTGACTGCCGCCGCATCGCTGCCGGCGACCATCACGTGCAGCGGCACCGGACCCATGGACGTGATGACGGCCGCGTACACCTGCGACATGTTCAGCGGTGCCGGTTCACCGAACACGCGAAGGCGGGCGCGGTCCACCTCGACGGCACTCACGCTCGCCTCGGCGACGCGAGGCGCGGTCATGCCGTCGCGCAAAAAGGCATCGCGCTCGTAGATGCTCACCGTCACGCTACCGCCCTCCGGGGTGCCGTCGATCACGCCGGCCGAGAGCCACCAGGCACCTGCCGATCCTGCCTGCGGATTTCGGTCGGGTGCGAAGTTCACCGTCAGCGTGCTGCGTCCCAGCGTGCCGTCCAGGAAGCGTGTCGAGCCGTCGGCCGCGCCGGTGATCGCAATGCACGGCATCTGATCCTTCGCGCGGACGCGCACCGTGGTGCGGATCGCCATCACCAGGTCCAGGTACGTCGCCGAGGGGCCAAGGGCGCTGACCGCAGCCTCGAAGGCCTGGGTGAAGGCGCCGCGCGCGCTGAACTCCTTGGCGGTCTCGAAGGGTTGGCAGGCACTGATTGCGATGTGACTGGGCTGCGGCGCACCGCTCGCGGCAAGGCGCGCCGGATCGTACAGCTCACGCGCCGCGTCGATGTAGTCGGCCAGCATGCGGCGCCGCTGCGTGGATGACGGTGCCATGCGCGGCACACCGGCGAGCGCCGGATCTTCGGTGCTGCGGGTCACCCCGCCTGAACTGCACGAATCGAAGAACGTCACCACCTGCGGGCCGCGCTCGGCAACTTCGTTGATCAGCGCACTCAGTTCCTTGTCGGCCACATCGAAGGTGTCGCCGACACGCGCGTCCACGGGCACGATGGTCTGCAGCATGCCGCTCGGCTCCAGCGCCATCCACTCGGCGGGGCAGGCTTCCTGCGAGCCGTGGCCGCAGAAGTAGAACAGCGCGATGTCGCCAGCCGTGGCCTGACCCAGGTGGCTACGGAACCCGCCGATGATTGCCGCCCGCGTCGCCGCCTCGTCGTGCAACGCGTGCACGAACAGCGTGTCGGAGTCCACGCGACCCTTCAACAGCGCCTCGACCGCGCTGATGTCGTTGACGCAACCGTTCAGCGGCGAGACGGCGGTGTACTTGTTGATGCCGACGAGCAGCGCAAAGATGCGGGGCATGAAACCTCGTGCAAGCGAAAAAGCGAAACAGCACGGCAAACTGTTCGTATCATAAATTTACTATTCGCGCTGGGCTGAATCGTGAGCAGCGACCATGGCGTGCTGTGCCGGGTGCGCGCGTGCAGCGGTGCGAAAGTCAGATGCTCACCGGACCGTATTCACCGGACCGTGAGGTTCATCAGCGGCTTCGAGCGCCAGAGCAGCGGCGATGCGTAGCAGTCCTCGCCATCGGACAGTGCAAGCACCAGCAGGTAGTCGCCAGGGATGCGCGGCGCGGTGATGCGATCCGCCCAGTGGTACTCCGTCGTGCCATCGTCCTGACGCAGCGTCGACTCGTAGCAGGCGGCACCGCGATCGGAGCGAGCCGGCGTCATGAGCAGATACAGGCGCGTGGGACATGCGCTTGTGTCACAGGTGTCCGCCGGCGTCTTCTGCACGTGGAACGTCATGTCCAGCGGCACCGATCGCGCCGCACGCAGCGTCAGGCTCGTGGAGCCATCCACGTCACCGATGGTATCGGCAACGACCATCTGGGAGACATCGATCTTCACGCCGCGGGTCGGCCACACTCGCGTCTCGAAGTGACCGGCGAATGATTCGAGGGCGGTGTCGTCGTCCGAGCCGGCGGTCGCCACGCTCGTGGTATCGGTGGAGCCGAGATCCTGCGTCGCAGGCAGCAGCAATTCCTGCCCGATTGGCAGCGAGTCAGCCGCGGAGCCAGTCATCGCCGCCGCACTCGACGAGTCCAGCGCCGTCGAATCTGCGGCAATGGTGCCGTCGTCAGGCCCACTGCCAAGCCAGAGGATGAAGGCCAGCATGGCGATTGCGCCGACCCCGATTTTTGCGGGCGTGCCCTTGTACCACGGAACTGATTCCACGACGACTCGCGGCGGCGGTGCCGCGACGACGGGCGTGTCGATGCGTGGCGGCGGTGCCTGAATGGCCGGTGCCTGGACGACCGGCGTCGGCACCATCACTGCGGCGATGACCGTCGTGGGACCGGGATCGGCCTTCGCCGGCGGTGCAAGATGGCGCGGCATGATCACGTCGCCGGTGGGTGCCGCGGGTCGCGAACGGCTGCGCGCGGCCCGCGACGCGTTGTATGCCGACATCGCCGGGTCACGAAGGAAAAGCACTGGTGTCGCCCACTCGGTCTGGTCGGGCCGCAATGCCTTGATCTTGCGCCGGCCGGAGTCCACCGAGGCCTCGATGGACCGGCCAACGGCGATCTGGGAGTAGAGGCGTGCCGAGAACACGATGGCCGCCTTGTCGCTGACGGGGAATTGCATCGCGATCACCGCCGGCACGCCGGCCATGACCAGCGCCGATGCCACTCCAGCAAACGGGTCGGATCCTGTCTTCTTCGATGCAGTGCCGGTGTTGCAGGCGTTCAGCGTCACGAGCCGCGTCGTGGGCTCGTCTTTCATCAACTCGCCCAGATCGTGACCGGAGCGCAGTCCATCATGGAAGAGCAGCATCCCTTCGCCTGACGGGCTGATGTCTCCGTGGCCCATGAAGTGGATGATGTGGTAGTCCGAGCGATGCAGCTTCTCCTCGAGACCGGCGAACGTCGCGTTCTCCAGGTACTCGGTCACCAGCTTCGGAGGCTGATCCTCCGCGTTCAGGTACTCCACGAGCTGTTCCTGAATCGCAACGCGCTCGGCGCCCAGATTCAGGTCGCCCTTCGGGTTGCTCATCACGAAGAGCACGCGCACGGGACCCTCGACGTCGCGCAGGTCGTAGAAGTCGATCGGCACGTCCAGCGAGCGCACGAAGGTCGTTTCACGCGACATCGACAGATAGGTGTCGCTGTCGTCACGGAACATGAGCTCCCATGGCAGGGCGGCCAGCGGCGCGATGCTCTCGACACCGACATTGAGGTGCAGCCGGATGCGGAGCCGGCGGTTTTCGGCGCTCGTTCGACCAAGGCTGCGGTGGAAGAGCGAGGCGATATCGCCGGTGAAGATCGCGTTGTACAGGTCGCGACCCACATCGCGGCTGAGCCGCGGCACCGGTGCATCGTCTTCGACCACCGTCCGTGTTGCTTCAACGATGCCCGACGTGCCACCGGCAGGCATCGGCGCCTGCATCAGATAATCACGGAGCGGAAAGCGACCATTGCCGCCCGAGCCCGCAGGTGAACGCAACACCGACACCGGGTAGTAGTCACCGATCAGCGCACCGATCTGAATGACGAACTCGTCGATGGCGTCATGCTCGTTCATGCTCAGCTCTTCAGCCATGTCTCCATCTGCGTTGTAGTGCGTGCGTATTGAAAGAAGCCGGTGTGCGGCACGCCATCCACGGCGTTGAACACCACCTCGCCCTCGATCGGGAAATAGCCGGAGCCATTTGCGGCAAAGACCCCATCGGTGGGCACGACCAGGTCGTTCCCTGCGCCCTTGAACACCTTGTCCATGAGCCGGTCCTTGACCAGTTGCACGAGGCTGGGCTGCGTGGGAGTGTAATTCGATGCAAGCGCAAAGTATCTGGTCTCTTTTGCGCGCTCGCCGGTGTTGAGCCATTTCCCGAATTCACCGCCGGGCTGCATGGAGTGCAGCCCCTTGAGCCCGGACCAGAGTCCCGTTGCAACCAGCTTCACGCCGGTCAGCACGAAGCCGAGTGCATCCGTGGCGCCGTTGGTCGGCACGACGTTCAGCAGGTTCGTCACCGTGTCGAGGTATTCGCCGATGCATGCCTCGTCGGCCAGACGCGTTCCCGCATTCGGTGCGCCGACGAAGATCACCGTGCCCACCCGCAGCGTCCGCGTCCCGAACTGCAGCGACTCCTGCTTCTCGGCCAGCACGCGGCTCACCAGCCCACCGCGCGAGTGACAGATGATGTCCACATCAAGCGTGATGCCATCCGGTACCAGGTCCAGCAGCGTCTCGATGTTCTGCCGCGGATCGTGCGTCAGCGTCGGATGGTCGAAGGCGAACACACGTCCTTCGTACTGCGCGTGCATCGCGTCGACGAAGGCTGGCGGGAGCTCGCCGAACGCCGTGTGTGTGCTGCTGTTCGTGCCATGGATCATGAGCAGTGCGCGACCCGCGGCGAGCGTGGACCAGGCATCGCCGGTGATGGTCGTCGCCTGCTTCGTGGCGTAGTCGCCGGGCAGGAAGGTGCGCACCCGGTATGGCGTGCGCTCCAGCTCGAGTTTTTCGCCGTACTTCGCGGCCACGTGTCCCACGATCGCCTTGCCGACGGGGAAGACGTAGACGTTGATCAGCTTCTGCGCGATGGCGCTCAACACGCCTCGTTCACCCGTGCCGTCCACGCGCCGCGTGTCGAAGGTGAAGGTGCGCGTGCGGATCGTCGGCATCGCATCGCCGCGGGTCACGGGCTCGTCGTCCAGCTCCGGCGGGAAGTGCCACTGAATCATGCCCGACTCGTCGGTCGTCATCGCGACCTGCGCGTACCCGTCACCCGGATCCACCACCTGCACCTGCAGCGTGGGTTCGCCATCGGTACTGCGCGTGCCATCGGTGGTGGCCTGCGCATCGGTGATCACGAACGACTGCTGCGTCTGCATCTGCATGTCGGCCAGCGCCTCTGCGAGCGCGCCTGACGGTGCGAGGCGGCGCGTCGCGTCCGGACCACCGGTTGCGCTGCGCACCGCCGCCGTCATGCCTCGCGTCGTGATCGAGGCACCGGCGATGTTCACGCCCTCGTCGGCGGACAGCACGGCTTTGCGGCGCAGCATGACCTGCGTCGTCACCGTGGTCCAGTCGTCGTCGGTGATCTGCCCGCCCCGCGTGGTCACCGCCTGCTGCTCCAGCTGCGTGAGGTAGGTCAGGTCCACCGGCTTCACCGAAGCGAAGAGCTTGTACGACGTGATCGCATCGTCGCCATCCCACACGACGCGGAGCTTCCGGAGGTCGGCGACACCGATCTCCACGTTGCTGTTGCCGATCAGCAGATTGGCCGATCCTTTCGTCAGGGCCCCGACCGAGCCGCGTGGATCGAAGTCGAACAGGTTCACGTAGACGGGAACGTCCGTGGTGTTCGTGATGCGGAAGGCGATGCGCTCCGTCGAGTCGAAGACCGGCATGCCGACGGCCGCATCATCACCGGCCGGCGTGAAGCGCTCGTCCGGCCCTGCGCGCAGCACCTCCAGCGTCACTGCGCCACGCAGGCCGCTGGCACGGTTGCGGTTCTCGAGGGCGAGTGCCTCCGCCACGGTGCCGCGTTCCGCCGTGCGCGCACGGCAGCCTGTGTCGATGTCCCCTTCCGTATCCTCAGTGAGGATGCGGGCCATCGCGGTCGTGCCCTTGACCAGCGTGACCTCGAGGCGGCCCAGCGGCGTGTCGCTGCCGTCACCCTTGCTGCCGTCGGGATACACCGTGTACGCCGCGCCCACGCGCAGGCCCTGCAGCGCACCGGCGCCCAGCGTGACCCTGGTGCGATGGCGCGCCGTGACCGTGACGTACGGCGCTGGCGCAAACTCCGTCAGCCCGAACAGCATGCGTTCCTGCGCGCCCTCGATCTGCGGGTGCTGATCTTCATGGATCGTCCTGATCGTGCGCGAGACGCGCTCGAACACATCGCGCCACGTCTCGCCTGGCGCCGCGCGCCGGAGCTCCTGCACGAGGGCGTACGTCAGCGCACCGTGATGCGTGGCGTCGTCGCCGGGAATGGCCGACTCCTTCGCGATCTCCTGGTCCAGGCATGCCGCAATGAAGACGTAACTGTCCTTCGGATCGCCCGTCGTGGAGCGAGTGGCGCTGCCGTCGGTGTGCGGCCCACGGTCCATGGCCGGGCGCGTCGTGTTCCGTACGGGCTCGTTCCAGCGCTCGCCTCGCGGTGGTGCGCTGCCGTCGCGCGTCATGGTGCCCGAGTGGCAACAGTCGAGGATCACGACGGTGTGCGGCGTGCGCATGGCCAGCGCTTCGAGCCGCGCCCTGAGCTCGTGATCGTAGATGTCCTCCCGCGGCTTCTCGCAGACGTTCAGCGTGCTGTCGATGCCGGCCGCCTCGGTGTGGTCGTCGGTCGTGGCGTATGAGCCATGACCGGCGTAAAAGATGAACGCAGCGTCATCGGCCTGCGTGGACGCGACGAGCGCATCGAGCGCGGCCAATACAGCCTCGCGCGATGCGCCACGATCACGGAGCAGCGTGATGTCGTCGTGCTTGAATCCGAAACGCTCCTGCAACACCTCCGCCATGAGCTCCGCATCCGCGATGCAGCCGTCCAGCGGCTTGGTGGCATACGCGTTGATGCCGATCAGGAGGGCGCGTCGAACGCTGCCACGAGTCGTGTCGGGCGACGGCATCGTCGTTTCGGTGTGTGAGTTGCTCAGGAAGCCCTTCTGCGGATGCCGCTTTTTTTCGCTCCCTTCGTCGTCGTGGAACCGGCCCGCTTCGTCGTCGCGGTCTTCGACGTGCTGACGCGCTTTCTTGCTGGTGCGGCCGAAGATGCGCGGCCCTTCACGGCCTGAGGCGCCGCGTCACCGCCGCGACCCTTCACGGCCTGGGGCGCCGCGTCACCGCCGCGGCCCTTCACCGCCTGGGGCGCCGCGTCACCGCCGCGACCCTTCACCGCCTTGGGTGCCGCGTCACCGCCACGGCCCTTCACCGCCTGGGGCGCCGCGTCACCACCGCGACCCTTCACGGCCTT
>JACMPK010000252.1 GCA_014377535.1 Gemmatimonadaceae bacterium | reverse complement strand
GCTCGTTGCTGTGCGCATACAGGTTGCCCAGTCCACGTGCGGCACGCGCGGCAAGCATTGCCCACACGAGCTCGCGCGAGCGCGGTGACGTATCGTACAAACCGGCCTGCATCATCCACTCTTCCATGCTGGTCGCCATGCCCTCGGCGCGACTCATCCAGACGTTGTACAGCAGCGGTGTGCGACGGATTGCGCTCGCGTGCGGGTGCTCGCGGAAGCGGCCGTTGTCCCACCAGTGCCAGAGATGCGTCCAGAGCGGCGTGGGATCGCGATGGTACGTCTGCGCAAAAAAATTCCGCGCATCGGGCGTGGTGAACGGGTGGATGCGCTCGCGCAGTGCGCGTTCCATCCACGGTTCGTAGGTCACCATCTTCGTGTCGCGCACGAAGGCCACGTAATGCTTGATCACCGAGTCCTGCAGACGCGCATAGCCGTCACGCGTCTCGACGGTCGGCATCGGCGGCAGGTCCTTGTTGCGCTGCTCCTCGAGTCGGAGCGAGGCGTGCGCTCGCGCAAGCTCGCGGCGCGTGATCGTGACCTCGTCTTCCCATGTCAACGGCACCAGCAGCACGTTCTTCAAAAACCAGCTGTACTGCGCCTTGCCGATGCCCGACGGACCGGTCTTCTTCGCCGACTCAGTGCGCACCCAGTCGCGAAAGCTCGCACTCGCCTCGGCTGCCGCGTCGATCGCCGTCACGAGCGCCGGATCGCCGCTGCCAGCCAGCTTCTTCAATTCCACGAGTGACTCGTGCTGCTCGTCGAACGTCTTCACGGCGCCGACCCAGAGATCCTTCGCGTTGCCCCGCGCGAGGTTCACGCGCGCCTGTCGCAGCAGCACGGGAATGGTGCGCAACTCACCAGCGAGCTTCGCCGATTCACCGGCGTTCAGCGTGCGCGACGTGTCGAAGCGCGTGCGTGGCCAGACGGCATACTTCCAGAGCCGGATCGTGCCGTGGATGGTGGGGCCTTCCTCGGCGGGCGTGTCGCTCTCCTCGGTCTTGATGGAGGCGTAGTACGCCGGATCGCGTGACCAGGGTGTGAGCACGGTGAGGTTGTACTGCATGCCGTTCATCTCGGCGCGCACGAGGTGCAGGTCCACCTGCTCCGGAATGCGCCAGCCGGTGGTGTCAATGCCGCGCAGGCGCTGCTGCAAGCGCGTCAACGCGGCGAGGCGGCGGGCGTTCGTCGACGGTGCGTAATCGGGGATGCCGTTGATGCGCGGCGGCTCCTCGAAAGTGCGCCACTCGGTGAAGAGTGACGTGAGCTGAGGATACGTCCGACTTGGCGCAGGCTGCGCGGAGACAGGCGACGACGCGAGACCGGAAATCACGGTGCACGCGATGGCCAGCGCCGTTGCCGGCGTGACGCGGAGAGTAGGCAGGAATCGCATGGGGGAGAATGTACGGCCGGGCGTGGTGCGCGCGCGCGTCACATCGTCGCGGCAATCGGCCAGCCGCGCAGGCAAACAGATTTCAGGCCGCGGGCACCGCCGTCACGCGATCTTCCGCTCGCCCGACCCGACCAGCAGGAACACGATGCCGCCCATGATCGCCATCACCGCCGTGAGCACGAAGGCCGACGAATAGCTCCCCGTGCGCTCCACGAGCCAGCCCGTCACCGCGACGCCGATGATGCCCGGCACAGTCGCGAATGTGTTGCTGATGCCCCAGATGATGTCTGCATGCCGCGGTGCCACGTCGAAGCTGTTCGAGCTGAACCCCGCCGCGCAGAGGCCGAGCGAGCCCGCCGAGCCGCACATCAGCAACACGCCGACAGGCAGCGAGCCCGCGAATGGCACGAGGAGCAGGAAGGTCGCCGCGCCGAAGAGTCCCGAGCACTGCGCCAGCCGACGCACGAAGGTGCGGCTCTTCCCGTCGGCGATCATGCGATCTGCGAGGGCGCCGGCGACGTTTGCGGTGATGGAGCCGGTGAAGGCCGGTGCTGCCGCGAGCACGCCCGCCGCGGCCAGCGATACGCCGAATGTCGCCTTGAGGTAACTCGGCAGCCAGGCAAGCAGCACGTATAGCAGCCAGTTGTGACAGAAGTGATTGACGATGATCGCCCAGACCGCCGGCGTGCGCATCAGCGCCGCCCATGGAATGGTGCGCACACCGTCGGGATGCACATCCTCGGGCACCCCGCGCCCGTTGCCGACGACCGGGAACCAGAAGAGTGCCCAGACCAGACCAACGACGCCAAAGAGGTAGAACGGCATCGGCCAGCCGTACTCGCGAACCAGGTAGCCGGTGAGCGGCAGCGCGACCACCGTGCCGAGCGACAGTCCGCTGGCGATGAGCGCGACGGCGCGCGAACGCTGCGACACCGGCACCCATCGTCCAATCAGGTTGATGCAGCCCGGGAACACCGCCGCCTCGCCGAGCCCCAGTGCGATGCGCGCAGCGATCAGTGTACCGATGGAGACATGTGCCGCCGCCGGCGTGAGTATGGTGAAGATGGACCACCAGATCACCGCGAAGCCGAGCAGCAGCTTGCCACCGTACTTGTTGGCCAGCATCGCGCTCACGACCTGCAGCAGCATGTAGCCCACGAAGAACGACGAGAGCACGAAGCCCTTCTGCGTCTCCGTCCAGCCGAAGTCGTCCTTCATCGCGATCGCGGCGACGGAAATGTTCGCACGATCGATGTAAGAGATGAACGCCGCGGCGAAACAGAGTCCGACGACGGTGAGTCCGGCCGACCTGCGGGTCATGGCGGTGGTCATGGACCCACAATTGAGCGCAGTGCGCGGCGGGACAGAAGTGCGGTCCACGCGATCGTCATGCACTGATCCCTTGAACACCACCTGCGCCTAACGGTCGATGCGCGCCGCAATCAGCGAATGTGCGCTGGCGCCACTGCACGTTCGGCGAGCGCCAGCAGCGCATCGACGGCGATCGCCAGAATCGCCGCCGGAATTGCGCCGGACAGCACCAGCCGCATGTCGGCCAAGCCGAGGCCCGTGACGATCGGTTCGCCCAGCCCTCCACCACCGATGAACGCGGCCAGCGTCGCAGTGCCCATGGTCAGCACGGCCGCGGTGCGGATACCACTCAGCACGATCGGAG
>JACMPK010000251.1 GCA_014377535.1 Gemmatimonadaceae bacterium | reverse complement strand
CGCTTCTCCGTCAGCGACGGTGGTGACATCGAGGAAGCGACCGACGAGCGCCTGATGCGCGGCTTCGTGAAGAACGCGATCCACAAGCATCTCACGATCCGCGAGCGCCAGATTCTCGTCATGTACTACGGACTGGATGACAAGAACGAGCCGATGACGCTCGAGCGCATCGGCGACCTGCTCGGCGTGACCCGCGAACGCATCCGTCAGATTCGCGAGCGCGCGTTCGAGAAGCTGCGTGAGAGCGCCGATGGCAATGCGCTCGCGGGATTCTGGCAGGTCGCGTAACGAGTTCGTGACGACTGCTTCGCGATAGCATGCCGCAGCGCGCCTGCGCGCAGAAGGAACATGTGTCACTCCAGCAGACCAGGCGACACCACGACGTGCAGTGCACGCCGTGGTGTCGTTCGTCGTGCCTCACCATTCGCAGCGGCACCACCCTGCTGCAGCGTGCGGTACGGTGTAGCTTGCACGTCCACTCACCGCGGCGCGAATCAGAATGATCGGTTCGAATGGGCAGATGATGGTCACGACGACGACAGTCGCGACGGCATGTCCGACGCCGACACGCGCGGTGCTGCTGGTTGACGACGAAGTGACGATCCGCTCTGCGCTCAGGCGTTTCTTCACGCGACGCGGCTGGAACGTTGGCGAAGCCGAGGATGGCGAGCACGCACGACAGCTGCTGCTCGAAGGCGCGGTTCCGGGCGGTGGCTTTCACGCCGTGATCACCGACATGCGGATGCCTCGTCTCACGGGCATGGCGCTTCACGAGGCTGTTGCGCGCAGGGACGCGTCGCTGGCGCAGCGATTCATCTTTGCCTCGGGCGACACGGGCGACGAGGATGCGGTCGAGTTTCTCTCGCGTACATGCTGTCCCGTGATTCCGAAGCCCTTCGACCTCGCGCTGCTCCTCGCGATGGCGGAGCGCACCGCCGCCGCGGCGGAGAGCCCCTCGAGCTGACGACGGAGTACTTCGCACATCACGCGAAGCATTCCGGTAGTTTGCGAGGGTGATCACGACACCGATTCCGATATTTCCGCTCAGCCTCGTGCTGCTGCCGGGTGCAGACGTCCCGCTGCACATCTTTGAGCTCAGGTACAGGGCCATGATCCGCGACGTGAACGGCACCAGCCGCCGTTTCGGGCTCATCGCGCCACCGGCCAGCACCGCCGAGGCTGACCTGCCGCCAGGTCGCGTGGGCTGCATTGCGCACATCACCGGCGTGGAAGCCATGGATGACGGCCGGTTGAACATCACGGTCGAGGGTGCGGAACGCTTTCGCTTCGACACGTATGTGGATGGCGGCACGCCGTACCGCATGGCGCACGTGGTGCCCTACGATGACTTGACCACTGCGGATGACGTGCTCGCCGCCGCGGAGGCGCGCGTGCGCGACGTAGCAACGCGTGCAATGCGTGCGTCGATGACGGTGCACGATGCAAAGGCCGACCTGCCGGAACTCGACGCTGATCCGCGGACACTGTCGTTCCAGGTCGCACAGATGCTGCGCGTTTCCAACGAGGTGCTTTACGACCTTCTCGCCGACCGGAACCCGCTGTCGCGACTCGAACGCGTCGAGGCGATGATTCGCGAGGGCCTTGGCTCGATCGAGGGGGCTGCCGAACTGCATGTCCGCGCCAAGACGAACGGACATCACCACGGCCCGCCGCCAGACTGACGCGGCATGCAGTCGATTGGCGGAACTCTCGCAGCGATCGTCGGCGAACGCCGCGTCCTGCAGCGCGGCAGCGCACTGGTCGCCTACACCAGCGACGGACTGCCCGGCTACAGCCAGACGCCGTCGCTGGCGGTATTTCCCGGCACGCGTCAGGAACTGGTAGACGTGGTGCGCGCGCTGGCCGCCGCACAGATGCCGTTCGTGCCGCGGGGTGCGGGCACTGGGCTGAGCGGCGGTGCGCTGGCCGACGGCACGGTGCTCGTCGGGCTCAACCGGCTCACGCGCATCATCGAGGTCGATGCCGTGAATCGCATCGCGACCGTGGAGCCGGGTGTCGTGAACACGTCGCTGCAGAAGGCGGCGGCGGTGCACGGCCTCCACTACGCACCGGATCCGTCGAGCCAGTCCGCTTGCACCATCGGTGGCAACGTCGCCGAGAATGCCGGCGGTCCGCACTGCCTCAAATACGGCGTGACGCTGAATCACACGGTCGCGTGCACCGTCATCCTGCCGGACGGCGAAATCGTGACGCTCGGCTCGCGCCATGGCGAGACGGCAGGCTACGACCTGCTCGGCGCGTTCGTGGGCTCGGAAGGTTGCTTCGGCATCGCGCTCGATTGCACGGTGCGACTGCTCCCCGATCCGCCGCGCGTGCGCACGCTGCTGGCCGACTTCATGTCGCTGCACGAGGCCGCGCTCGCGACCAGCGCGATCATCGCCAGCGGCATCCTGCCCGCGGCGCTGGAGATGATGGATGGCGCGGCCGTGCGGCTCGTCGAGTCGTCGTTGTATGCGGCTGGTTACCCGGCGGACTGCGACGCGGTGCTGCTGGTGGATCTTGATGGCGTGGAGGATGGCCTCGAGCACGATGTCAGTGCCGTCGAGGCGATCTGTCGCGCACATGGCGCGCGCGAGGTGCGCATCGCCACGAACGTGACCGAGCGCACCATGCTCTGGCAGGGGCGCAAGAAGGCGTTCGGGGCCATGGGTCGTGTGGCGTCGCATCTCGTGCTGCAGGATGCCGTCGTGCCGCGCACGCAGCTGCCCGACGTGCTGCAGCAGATCACCGCCATCGGTGCGCGGCATGGCGTGGCGGTCTGGAACATCTTCCATGCGGGCGACGGCAACCTGCATCCCAGCGTCAGCTACGACGGCAGCAACGCCGAGGAGGCGCATCGCGTGCACCTCTGCATGACGGAGATCATGCAGGCCTGCATTCTCGCGGGGGGCACGATCACGGGCGAACATGGCGTGGGGCTCGACAAGATCGACTACATGCCATCGCTCTTCGATGGCGACACGCTGGCCGCAATGTGCCGGCTGCGTGACGTGTTCGATCCCGGGCATCGCGCGAATCGGGGCAAGGTAGTACCAATTCACAGCTGTCGCGAATGGCACCAGTCGCCGGCGGGCCGCGCTTCATGACGATCATGCACACCGTCAGCGAGTCGTCCGTGCTGCTGCCTCGCACCGACGACGAGGTGCACTCGATGCTGCTCGACGCGATTGCCGGCCATGAGCCGATTCGGATCTGCGGCGCCGACACATGGCGCAACGCTGGTGCGCCGATCCAGGCACACCACACGCTCTCGCTGCGCGATCTCTCGGGCATCATTGCGTATGTACCGGGCGACCTGACGATCACGGCGCGGGCAGGCACGACGATGGCCGAGCTTCGTCAGGCGACGGCAGCTCACGACCAGTGGCTTGGCCTGGACCCCGCCGGTGATCGCACGGGCACCATCGGTGCGACGATCGCCACCGCATCCAGCGGCCCGCTGGCACACGCCTTCGGCACGCCGCGCGATCTCGTGCTGGGCCTGGATGCGGTCACCGGCTACGGAGAGCTGGTGCGACCCGGCGGACGCGTCGTGAAGAATGTCGCGGGTTTCGATCTCGTGCGTCTCTTCACCGGATCATGGGGCACGCTGGGCGCAATCACATCGGTCACGTTGCGGCTTCGTGCCACGCCGGTACACGACGTGACGCTGGCCATGCCGGCCGGCGACGCGCATCGCCTGATCGAGTTGATTCCAGTGCTGCGACGAAACACGCTGTCGCTCCTGGCCTGCGAATGGCTCGACGGCACCACGGCCCGCGAACTTGGCATCAGCGATGGTGAAGACGTGGTGCTGATTCGACTTGGCGGCAACGATGCATTCGTACGGGGACAGCGTGCACTGCTCGACCGCATCACGCCCTCGCAGCAGTGCGACGCGGCGATCTGGGATGCGATCTCCGCACTCGATTCCGACGCATCGGCCGTGATCCGCATGACCGGATCGGTGAGCACGCTCGTGTCGCGCCTGGAACGGCTGCGTGCCGCGCTCGATGGCGCCGGCGCGAGCGTGGCCATGCATGCGAGCCTCGCGCGGGGCGTGATTCGCGTGATCGTGTCGGGCGAGGCGCAGTCGCTGCGCGAGGCATTGCAGCCCGCCGCGCATGACCCGCAGCGCATTCCCGAGCGGCTGCCTGCAGCATGGTGGGCTGCGGAGCATGATCCGTTCAGCGGCGGCCTCGCCGGTCGTATCCGTGCCGCATTCGATCCCGGCCTGCTCTGCAACCGGCGGAGCGTGGCGAATGCGTGAGGCGCTGCCCGTGACGGAGGCACCGTCATCGACGGCCGCGGCGTGCGCGCTGCCAGGCTCGCCGCTGGCGCAGGTGCAGGCTGGCATCGATGCGTGCGTGCATTGCGGCTTCTGCCTGCAAGCCTGTCCCACGTACCTCGCGCTGGAAGACGAGAACGACAGCCCGCGGGGCCGCATCGTGCTGATGCGCGGGCTGCTGGACGGTGACGTCACGCTGAACGATCCGGTGGTGCAGCAGCACATGGATCGCTGCCTCGGTTGCCGAGCCTGCGAGACGGCCTGTCCCAGTGGCGTGCCGTATGGACAGCTGCTCGAGGCAACACGCGCCACGCTGCGCACGGTGACGGAGACACCGTTCATCGCACGCCTGATCCTGCACGTGTTCGCGTCGCCGGTGCTGCTGCGACTGGCGTTGCGTGGCGGACGCACGGTGCGGGCACTTGGCCTGACGAAGCTGCTCGCGGGCCTGCCCGGTCGCGCCGGTGCCGGCATGGCGATGCTGGCCAGCACGCAGCCGGTACTGCGCACCCGCCGCTATCGCGCCTCCGGCGACGGTGAGCGCGGTGCTGTCGCGCTGCTCACAGGCTGCGTGATGGAAGGCCTGCAGGGCGCGACGAACGCCGCGACGGAACGGACGCTGACGGTGAACGGGTACAGCATCGTGCACGCGACGGCGCAGGGATGCTGCGGCGCGTTGCATGCGCATGCAGGCGACCTCGAGACCGCGCGCAAGCTGGCGAAGGTGAACATCGCGGCATTCGAAAAGACGCCCGACGCGTTCATTGCCGTGAATGCAGCAGGCTGCGGCGCCATGCTGAAGGAGTACGCACACCTGCTGCATCACGAGCCATCGTGGCACGCGCGCGCACTCGCCGTCGGTGAACGCACCCGCGACGCCACGGAGCTGCTGGCAGCGGCAGGTCCACGACCGGCATCGCTTCGCACACCACTGCGCGTGACCTACGACGCGCCATGCCACCTGCAGCATGCACAACGCATCACGTCACCACCGCTCGCCGTGCTGAACGCCATCGGCAACGTGACGCATGTGCCGCTGGACGACAGTGACCAGTGCTGCGGCTCGGCCGGCATCTACAACCTGATCGAGCCGGATGTGTCGGATGCGGTGCTGGCACCCAAGCTGCGCAACATTGCACAGACCGGGGCGACCCTGGTGGTGACGGGCAACCCGGGCTGCCTGATGCAGATCGGCGCCGGGCTGCTGCGATCAGGATCGAAGGCGCGGGTGGTACATCCCATCGACCTGCTCGACGCCGCCTACGCCGCCGAACACGCGACGTGACGCGAAGGGCCGTCATCATCGAGATCGAGGAGCTGCTGTTCGACACTCGCGACATGCGAGTCGATGCGCTGCAGGCCGCGTTGCTGGTCGGAAATGTGGTGGTGTCGCGCGACGATGTGCTGCATGCACATGCGGGCCGGCCAGCCATTGTCGCGCTGACGCGGCTGGATGCTGCCTCCGTGCTGGATGCCACGGCGCGTGAGCTCGTGCTGCGGCGTGCCGCCGATCATGTGCAACGGTCGCAGGAACTGCAGGCACCCTCGTTCGACGCGGCCGCGCGCGATGCGCTGCAACAACTGGCGGCCGATTACCCGCTTGGCGTGGTGACACGCGCCACACGGGCCGACGCTGCCGGTCTGCTGGAACTGGCTGGGCTGGATGCAGCTGTCTCCGTCGTGCGATCGGTGGATGAGCGGGATGAGTCGCGCCAGCACGAGATCTGGTCCGACGTGCTGATGCGGCTTCACGCCACGCACGGCATCGCCATCGCACCAGCGGCGATGCTGCCCGCGGCACGCAGGGCCGGCCTGCGCACCGTGGCGGTCGACATGCTGCCCTCGCGCCAAGCGGGTGCTGCGCCGTGGAACGCGAGGCTTGCGTCACTCTCATGCGTGAACGCATCGTTCATCGCGTCGCTCACCTGATCCACGCACACACTCACATGCCCGATACACTCACGACCAATACCGTCCTGCTCTTCGACCGGAGTGCGCGGCTTCGCATGCAGTTCACCGGACCGAAGGCGGCGGAATCGCTGACGGGACTGGTGACCAACGACGTGCTGTCGCTGCGCGGGGGCGACGGCATCTACGCCTGCGCGCTGACGCAGAAGGGACGCATCATTGCTGACGTGCGCATTTTTGCGATCGCCGGTGATGACGGCACTGTGCAGACGCTGCTCGTGGACGCGAATGTCGCCGGCGGTGTCGGGTTCGCAACGATGATCCGGAAGTACGTGAACCCGCGCACGGCGACGTACGCGGATCTCTCGGCATCGTCCTCATGCCTCACCCTGCTCGGCGAGAATGCGCTTCACCTGCTGACGTCGTTGGGCGCAGCGGCCGAGGTCGTCGCGGCAGTGCAGACGGGGAGGGCGTTCACGCACGCGGTCGTGACGATTGCCGGTGTGAGCGCGCGACTGATCCGCGCACCTGACCTGGGCTCGGTCGAGCTGTTCGACCTTATCGTGGACGCCTCCGGGCGCGAGGCAGTGCAGCGTGCCCTCGTGGACGCCGGCGCGCTTCTGTCCACTGACGGCGAGTGGCACCGACGACGCGTGGTGGCTGCGCGACCGGAGTGGGGCTTCGACATGGACGAGGGCACGCTTGCGCAGGAGGCGAACATGGACGCGCTGCACGCCATCTCGTACAAAAAAGGTTGTTACACGGGGCAGGAAACGGTCGCGCGCGTGCACTTCCGCGGACATGTGAACCGAACGCTGCGCCGCGTTTCACTGCCTGACGGCGTGGTTCCGGCGCACGGCACACTGCTTCTGAATGCCGAGGGATCGGCGGCAGGCGATGTACGCAGCGCGGCACTTGATGACGGCGGTGAGATCGTGGGTATCGCGATGGTGCGGCGCGAGGTCGGCGACCTCGACACCCTGCGCTGGGCCGGCGAGGACGGACTCACGCATGCCGTGATCGTGATTGGCGGGCCGGACGAGGACTGAGCGGGCGCGCAGTCATGGTCAGCGACGGTTGGCGACCGATTTTCCATCGCTGAATTTTTCCCGCGAAACACAAAAAGAAACGGAGCCGCTCGGGGGGGGAGGGCCCGTCTGGTTTGCCCGGGGGGGCGGAATTACATCTTCTTTTTGGTGTGTGTGGCCCCGGCCGGGTTT
>JACMPK010000250.1 GCA_014377535.1 Gemmatimonadaceae bacterium | reverse complement strand
GCACGGCGTGCTGCCTGCCCGCGGCAGCCGGATGAGAGCCGTGCCCACCGCGCTTCGGGCGCGACTCGCGTCCGACGGCGGTGTGGTCAGGGCACGCCTCACGAATGCCGGGCGCACGCCCTGCCTTGCCGCGCCGCCGCTGCCCCGGGGCGCGGCGCAGCTCGAATTCGTCGCCGATTCGGGCACTGCGATCGACGCCGCTGTGCCGTTCAGTGCAGTGCGGCGGTCCGGTGTGACGATGCGCCTGCCGGCCGGCGCACGACTCGTCACCGGCACGTCAGTGCTGTTCGTGCGCGGCACCGCGGGTGTCGGCGCCCGTCTCGATTTTACGCGAGCCGCGCCGGGCTGCGCGGCCACCCGGCGCCGCTGAGCCGTGGCCAACCCAACCGCCACGACGCGCGTATTCCTCGCAGGTGGCGCCAGCGTCAGCCGGAGCTGCCGTGCACGCACGATGCCTTCACCCCACAAGGACCTGACATGACGTCTGCTGTTCGACTCACGATGCTGCTCGGTGCGTTCACGTCGGCGCTCGGCGCGCAGGCGCCAGTCGCGCTCGACTCGACCATGTTGTCCGCCATGCGCTGGCGTGCGATCGGCCCCGCGAACATGGGTGGCCGCGTCACCGATGTGGAAGGTATTCCGTCGCCATCGAAGACCTTCTTCGTCGCCACCGCCGGTGGCGGCATCTGGAAGACCACCAACGCGGGTACCACATTCCGCCCGGTCTTCGAGAACCAGCGCTGCGTCGCGATGGGCGACCTCGCCATCGCGCCCACGGACACGAACATCATCTACGCCGGCACGGGTGAGCAGAACTCGCGCAACTCCATCTCGCCGGGCTGCGGCGTCTTCAAGAGCACCGATGGCGGCCGTACCTGGGCCTCGCTCGGTCTGGGTGAAACGGAGCACATCGGTCGGCTGCAGGTGCATCCGCGCGACGCGAACACCGTCTACATGGCCGTGCTCGGATCGGCATGGAAGCCCAGCAAGGCCCGTGGCCTCTACAAGACGACCGACGGTGGCAAGTCCTGGTCGGTGATCAAGTTCGTCAGCGAGAACGCCGGCTTCGTCGACGTGCAGCTCGACCCGACGAATCCCGACATCATCTGGGCGTCCAGCTACGACCGACAGCGCGGGCCGTACTTCCTGCGCAGTGGCGGCGCCGGCAGCGCGCTCTGGAAGTCCACCGATGCCGGCAGGACCTTCACGAAGGTGTCGGGCGGCGGGTTCCCGACCGGCATGCTGGGCCGCATCGAGATCGCGATCGCGCGCTCCGACCCGCGCATCATGTACACGCAGGT
The DNA here is from genome assembly GCA_014377535.1 of Gemmatimonadaceae bacterium. GTDB lineage: Bacteria > Gemmatimonadota > Gemmatimonadetes > Gemmatimonadales > Gemmatimonadaceae > JACMLX01. The sequence goes on along the minus strand of JACMPK010000250.1, from coordinate 4,404 downwards.
CGAGGCGGACACGCTCACGACCCTGGCAAAGGATCCGGCACGCAAGCCGCAGGCAAAGCTCAGTGGGCTGTATCGCAGCGCGGATGCCGGCGCCACGTGGACGCGCACCAGCACCGAGAACGTGCGTCCATTCTATTACTCGCAGGTGCGTGTCGATCCGCGGAACGCCGATCGCGTGTACTGGTCGTCCACGCCGGTGAAGGTGTCCGACGACGGCGGTCGGACCGCGCGTGATGCGACGCAGGGCATTCATGTCGATCACCATGCCATGTGGATCGATCCGAACGATCCTGAGCACATCATCGTCGGCAACGACGGCGGCGTGGCACAGACTTGGGATCGCGGCGGCAGCTACGACGCGCTGAACATCATCAACATCGGCCAGTTCTACGCCGTCAGCTTCGGCATGCAGATCCCGTATCGCGTCTGCGGCGGTCTGCAGGACAACGGCTCATGGTGCGGCCCCAGCCGGCGCGTGCGCGGTCCGATCGGCAACGAGAGCTGGGTGTTCATCAACGGCGGCGACGGGTTCGTCACGGCCAACGATCCGACAGACTCCGACATCGTGTACAGCGAGAGTCAGGGCGGCAACATGGCGCGCCTGGACATGCGCACCGGCGAGCGCACGAACCTCGTCAAGCCCAGCTGGCGCCCGCGCTACATGCAGTTCGAGGACTCGATCCTGGTCGAGCGTGGCGACACCGCCACGTCCGCGACACCCGCGCAGAAGCGTCGCCTCGACGCGTTCCGCGCGCTTCAGCTCAAGGATTCCACGGACTCCGACATCCGGTGGAACTGGAACACGCCATTCTTCCTCTCGCCGCACAACCCGTCGGTGTTCTACGCCGCCGCAAATCGCGTGGTGAAGTCCACGAAGCGCGGTGATGATCTGATGCTGATCTCGCCGGACCTCACGCTGCGCGACACGATGAAGATCCGTGTCAGCATGAAGACCACCGGCGGCATCACGAAGGACGCCACCGGCGCCGAGACCTTCGGCACGATCACGTCGCTGGCCGAGTCGCCGGTGCGACCGGGCCTGCTCTACGCCGGTACGGATGACGGCCAGCTCTGGCTCTCGCGCAACGACGGCGCGACCTGGGAGAAGCTGACCAGCCGCGTGACCGGCGTGCCGGTCGAGACCTACGTGAGCCGGATCGAGCCGTCGCATCACGACACGTCCACGTTCTACGTCACCTACGACAACCATCGTCGCGGTGACTTCACGCCGTACGTCGTCGCGTCGCGCAATTTCGGCAGCACGTTCACGAGCCTCGCGAGCACGCTGCCGACGGGCGGTCCTGATTTCGTGCACGTGATCCGGGAGGATCCCGTGAACCCGGACCTGCTGTTCCTTGGTACCGACGTTGGTGCGTTCGTGTCCATGAATCGAGGCGCGAGCTGGCAGAAGTTCATGACCGGCCTGCCCACGGTGCCGGTGCACGACCTGCAGATCCACCCGCGTGACCACGAGCTGATTGCGGGCACGCATGGACGCGCGATCTATGTCGTGGACATCGGTGCGCTGCAGCAGATGACGTCGACGGCCGCCGCAAAGGCGACGCACCTTTTTGCGCCGCGCACCGCGTACGCACTCGGTGAGGCGCCTGATGCTGCCGGCAGCGCGGGCGGTGGCAACGGGCACAAGCGCTTCGTGGCGAACTCGCCGGCCGAGGGCGCCGAGATCACCTACCGCATTGCCAAGGCGCAGTCTGACGCCCGCGTGCAGGTCCTGATCACGAATGCCGCCGGTGACACGTTGCGCACGATGACCGGTCCGTCCACGGTCGGTGTGCATCGCGTGCTCTGGGACATGCGCGGGCGTCGCGCGGCTGCGAAGCCGCTCACGCCGTCCGAGCGTCGCGACAGCGTCAAGACCATCGCTCGCACGGTGGCAATGCTCGACTCGCTGCTCGCCGCTGGGCAGGACAGTGGTGCGGTGCGCATGGCCCGTGAGCGCGTACTCGCCGGCCGCGCGTCCGAACTCGTGACCGCTGGCTTCGGCGGCCGCGGTGGCGCCGGTGCAGGTCAGCAGCCCGGCATTCCGGCCTTCTTCGAGCGGCCCGGCGAGGGTGCGCTGCCGACCGTGGCGACGCGTGACACTGCGGCAGCATCGCGCGGTGCGCGCGGCGGCGCCGCTGGCGCTCAAGGCGGCATGGCTGGCGCGCAGGGCGGCGCGGCTGGCGCACCGGGCGGCATTGCTGGCGCACCGGGCGGCGCCGCGATGCAGACGCTGCTCGGTGCGTTCCGCGGTGTGGAGGGCACGGCGTTCAGCCGCGGTGGATTTGGTGGCGGTGGAGGTGCGCCGCTGGTGCAGACCGGCGACTATCTCGTCACGCTGATTCATGGAGATCAGCGGCAGGTGCAGGTGCTGCGCGTGGAGCGTGCTGCCAATGTCAGCGGTGCGCAGGGCTTCGGTGTCGAGGACGATGACGAGCCGGAAGACGACGGGCGCCCGCGGTGATGCGGCGTTCGTGATGCGTACCGTGACCGGAGCGTGAATGCAGGATGGACTGGTAGCTTCGCCAATCAAGGTTGACATGACCGCACGTGCAGACGAGGCACCAGCAGCGCCGGACGTTCGATCCATTCGACAGGTGGTCATGGCATCGTCCGCCGGCACCGTGATCGAGTGGTACGATTTCTACGTGTTCGGGACGCTGGCGCCGATCCTGGCGCCACTGTTCTTCCCGGGGTCCAGCGAGACGGCGGCGTTCCTGAACACGCTGGCGACATTCGGTGCGGGCTTTGCGGTCCGGCCGCTCGGCGCGCTGGTGTTCGGACGCATCGGTGACATGGTTGGTCGCAAGTACGCGTTCATGGTCACGCTGCTGATCATGGGCGTCGCCACCGCTGCGATCGGCCTGCTGCCGACCGTCGCATCGATCGGCATCGCCGCGCCGCTCATGCTCGTGTTCCTGCGCCTTATGCAGGGTCTCGCACTCGGCGGCGAGTATGGCGGGGCGGCGATCTACGTCGCCGAGCATGCGCCGCCGCACCGGCGTGGCTACTTCACGTCGTTCATTCAGGCCACGGCCACGCTTGGCCTGCTGGTGTCGCTGGTGGTGATCCTCGTGACCCGCGCGATCACCGGCGAGGAGGCGTTCAAGGCGTGGGGCTGGCGCGTGCCGTTCCTCCTGTCGGCCCTGCTCGTCGTGATGTCGTTCTACATCCGTCGCCGCATGCACGAGTCGCCCGTGTTTCAGCAGATGAAGGCGGAAGGCACGGTCAGCCGCATGCCGATCAAGGAGGCATTCGGCACCGTGGAGCGGTGGAAGATCTTCTTCTCGGTACTGTTCGGCGTAGTGGCGGGGCAGGCCGTCGTGTTCTATACAGGACAGTTCTTTGCGCTCTTCTTCATCCAGAAAGTGCTGAAGCTGTCGCTCACGGATTCGTACATCACGGTCGCACTGGGCATCGTGATCGGCACGCCGTTCTACCTGCTCAGCGGCGCACTCTCGGATCGCGTCGGTCGCAAGAAGATGATCATCAGCGGCCTGTTTCTCGCCGCCATCACGCTGTATCCGATCTACCGGGCCATGATGTGGGCCGGCGGACCCGTCACCGGTGAGGGTGCGGCGGCCGTAGCGCTGCACCCGAACATCATCGTGCTGGCGCTGCTGGTGGCGGCGCAGGTGCTGCTGGTGACGCTGTCGTACGGTCCGATGGCCGCGTTCCTGGTCGAGTCGTACCCGGCGCGCATCCGGTACACATCCATGTCGCTGCCGTACCATCTGGGCAACGGCTGGTTCGGCGGCTTCACGCCATTCATCGCCGCATCGATGGTGGCTGCGTACCAGAGCCCGTACGCCGGACTGGTTTATCCGATCGCCGTCTGCACGATCGGTGGCATTATAGGACTGCTGTTCGTTCGTGAACCGGACGCGACGACGGCGAACGACACGACCTGACCCGTGCGGCGCCGCGGAACGAGGGGGCTGACGCGTTTCACGGTGTCTCTTCTTCAATTGGCCGTTCGGGTGCATGCTGCTGCGTGGTGCGCCGTGCACGACGATTCTTTCTTGTGGAGCCGGACATGATTGCAGGACTGCTGGCGCTTGTGATGTTCTCCGCAGACACGACGGTGCGCAGTGCACCGCAGCCGCTGGATACGCTTTCGTTGATGCTGCCGGCGCTCGCCGCGACAGCCCTCGTCGTCGTCGACACGAGCGCACCCACCCCACCTGCCGGCGGACCGCGACTGGCCGTTGCGCCCGCCGATACCGGCACCAGAAAGCGGCCGCTGGTCGAGTACTCTGAGTGGTACGGTCGCCGTCTGGCCATTCATCGTACGCTCAGCTGGTCCATGCTGCCGCTCTTCGCGACGTCGTACTACACCGGGAATCGGCTCTTGCGCGACGGTCGGGCCGCGTCGCCGACCTGGGTCCGCCGCACGCACCCCAT
>JACMPK010000249.1 GCA_014377535.1 Gemmatimonadaceae bacterium | reverse complement strand
CAAGGTGATCAAGCTCACGAGCCTGATCAGCAAGCAGGTGTTCCCGGTCAGCCTCGACCTCGAGAGTCCGCGCCTCTGGGAGCTGTTCGAGAAGATGTTCCAGCTCACGCTGGCGATCGAGGCGACGCGGAAGATGGGAGGCACCGGCGCGGCGCTGCGGCGTGCAGCGCTCAAGGTCACGGTGGCCACGACATTCGTGCAGTTGTACTTCCTGCCGGTCGAGTCGAATGTGCTGCCGGTGAACGTGCGCATGGAGCCGGTCTGGTGATCTCATGAGTGCCGCTGCCCGCGCTCCGCTGGTCGCGCGACTCGTCTCGCGCTTCGGGCCCAGTATCCTGCCGTTCGCCGACGTGGCGACGGCCGAGCTGCCGTTGCCTCGCCTGCTGCGCCTTGGCCTGCTGCAATTCACGGTCGCGATGGCGACCACGCTGCTGGCCGGCACGCTGAACCGCGTGATGATCGTCGAGCTGAAGATGCCGGCGCTGATCGTGGGGCTGATGCTCGCGATTCCGCTGCTCACCGCTCCGTTTCGCGCGTTGATCGGCTACAGGTCGGACACGCACGTGTCGGTGCTCGGCTGGCGACGCGTGCCGTACATCTGGTGCGGCACGATGCTGCAGTTCGGCGGCCTCGCGATCATGCCGGTGGCGCTCTTCATCCTCTCGGGCGATACGCACGGGCATCCCGGCGTCGGCATGGCGGCAAGTTTCTTCGCCTTTCTCTGCACGGGCCTCGGCTCGCACATGGTGCAGACCGCGGGACTGGCGCTGGCGACGGACATCACGCCCGAGCGTGACCAGCCACGTGTCGTGGCGCTGCTGTACGTGATGCTGCTCGTCGGCATGGTGGTGTCGAGCATCGTGTACGGTGCGTTGCTGCGGCATTTCAACAAGGTCGTGCTGATTCAGGTGGTGCAGGGTGCGGCGGAGCTGACGCTGCTGCTGAACATCTTTGCGGTGTGGAAGCAGGAGGCACGCGGGTCCGCACCCACGCGCAAGCCGGCGGTGCCGCGCGCCCGCTTCCTCGTGGCATGGCGGCAGTTCGTGACGGAGGCACCGCAGCTCACGCGGCTGCTGGCCGCCGTCGGCATTGGCAGCTTCGCGTTCACGCTGCAGGATGTGTTGCTGGAACCGTTTGGTGGGCAGGTGCTGCACCTGGGTGTGGCCGCGACGACGCTGTTGACCGGCGTGATGGCGATCGGCGCGATCCTGAGCTTCGCGATCGCCGCGAAGCGTGCCTCAAGCGGTGCCGATCCGATCCGGCTCTCGGGCGTCGGCGCGGTCGCTGGCATGTTCGGCTTCGCGCTGATCATCTTGTCGGGACCCATCGGCTCCGCGCTGCTGCTCATGAGCGGCGCGCTGCTGATCGGGTTCGGCAACGGACTGTTCAGCGTCGGCACGCTGCTGCGCGTGATGTCGCTACCGCACAAGGGCGAGCATGGGCTCGCGCTTGGTGCGTGGGGCGCAGTGCAGGCCACAGCCGCGGGCTGTGCGATGGCCATCGCGGGAGGCATTCGCGACGGCGTCACCAGCTGGACGTCGCACGCCGGTCTCGCTGAGGCGTCACAGAGTGCGGGCTACGAGGTCGCATACCTCGCCGCCATCGCAGGATTGTTCGTGCTCCTGATTGTGCTTGGCCCGCTGGCAGCGCGGAGTCGAGCGGAAGTCCGGCCGGTTCGATTCGGTATTGCCGAGTTCCCGGCGTAGCAGCAGTTCGCGCGAGTCCCTCACACGGAAGGAGCAGGCATGTTCAGGAATTTCACGCAGTACATCGACATCACGCAGCTGGTGCTCTATGCGTTCTGGTTTTCCTTCTTCGGGCTGCTGCTGTACCTGCGTCGAGAGGACAAGCGCGAAGGGTACCCGCTCGTGTCGAACGAGCCAGGACGCACTGTGCAGGGCTTTCCGGCATATCCCGGCCCGAAGGAGTTCATCCCAACCCATCCGGAGCACTAGCCCATGTCTGACGTCATCGTTCCGAAGAATTCCCGTCCGGTCGATTCAAACTTCGGCTCGCCGCTCGAGCCGATCGGCAATCCGCTGACTGCCGGCATCGGACCGGGTGCCTGGGCTGATCGTGCCGACCGTCCTGACCTGACCATCAAGGGCGCTGCCCGCATCGTGCCGATGCGCGTGGCCACCGACTTCTTTGTGGCACACGAAGATCCCGATCCGCGCGGCCTGGACGTGAAGGGCATGGATGGTGTGGTGGGCGCGAAGGTCACCGAGATCTGGGTCGATCGCAGTGAGCCGGGCGTGCGGTATCTCGAGGCCACGTTGCCCGATGGCACGACCCGCCTGTTCCCGGCGCCATTCCTGACCGTGCCGCGTCCGTCGAACTGGCTGCCGTTCATGAGCCCGTCGCCGTCGGCCACGCATGTGCAGATCCATGTGTTGAAGGCTGCGGACTTCAGCAACATTCCGCAGGTGAAGACGGCAGATCTCGTGACGCTGCTCGAGGAGGACAAGATCAGTGCGTATTTCGGTGCCGGCTCGCTGTGGAATTCCGAGCTCCGATTCGGCCCGTTGATGTGATGACCGAGCTTGTCGAGCATGTAGGCCCCGACGGGGAGGTCAGCCGACTCCCCGCGGGGGAGCGCGTCCTCTGGTCAGGCGCGCCGGACCGGCGGTCGCTGGCGCGGTATTTCCTGCGCGAGCGATGGGTGCTGGCGTTCGTGGCGTTCTCGTTCGCGGTCGGTGCCGCTGATGCGCTGCAGCATGCCGATGGCGCCATCCCGCGACTGATTGGCGTGTCGACGCTGAGCCTGATGCTCGCCACCATCGCGGTCGTCAGCATCCGGCTGTTCGCCTGGCGACTGTCCAACACGTCGACCTATGTGATCACCGACCGGCGGGTGTTCTTCAACATCGGCATCGTGCTTCGCGCCGACGCGAACATTCCGTACTCCAGCGTCGAAGACGTGGATCTGCAGCGCCGTTCCGACGGATCTGCCGACTTGATGGTGACGCTCACCGGCGCGCAGGAGATTCCGTGGCTGTTGCTGTTCCCGCACATGACCTGGCGCGGGACTCATCGTGGTCGCCCCACATTCCGTGCACTGCGCGACCCGCAGTTGGCAGCGGACGCCGTGGTGCGCGCGCTGCGCGCCTACCAACAGCCCGACGCGCCTGATCTCTCTGGTGCCACGGCGATCCCGGTCTCCATGACACCGCGAAGCCAGTCACCGTCAGTCACTCCGTCACCCGCCTGAAGGTCGTGCGGGTTCGAGGCACCACAGCATGGTGACGTTCGAAAGCCTGGTGTGCGGCAACATCGTGCGTCGTCATGCGCGCACGTTCACGCTGGCGAGTGCGTTCCTGCCGCTCACGAAGCGCCGGGCCACCTATGCGCTGTATGCGTTCTGCCGCCTCGCGGACGATGCCGTGGACCGCGCAGGCCCCGACGGGCGCGAGGCGGTCCGCGAGACGCTGACGCGGCTCCGTACGCAGCTGGATGCGGCGCTGCAGGGGCAACCCTCGGGACCGGTGATGCACGAGACGGCGTGGGCGATCAGGCGCTTCGGTATACCGCTCGCGCCCATCGATGAACTGGTCGACGGCGTGGCACGCGATCTCGACCCGACCGACTACATCGACTGGCCGTCACTCAAGGCGTACTGCGAAGGGGTGGCGAGCAGCGTGGGTGAGCTGTGCACGCATGTCTTCGGCGTGACCGGGCCTGAATCGAATCGTGCGCGCGCGATCGTGTGCGCACGCACGCTGGGTGTCGCGATGCAGGTGACGAACATCCTGCGCGATGTGGGCGAGGATGCGGCCAACGGCCGCTGCTATCTGCCCGATGACGCGTTGCGCCGCGCCGGCCTGACGCGCGAGCAGGTCGTTGCACGCGAGGTCGACGTCAGGTCGCCTGCCTGGCGCGCCATGATGCGCGAGTTCGTCGCGCTGGCGCGCGACTTGTACCGCGACTCGCTGCCCGGCATCGGCATGCTGTCGCCCGACGCGCAGCGGTGTGCCCAGGCCTGTGCCGTGGGCTACGCCGCCATCCTCGAGGCGATCGAGGAAGCGAACTACGACACCATGTCGGTGCGCGCGCACATCGGCTTCCGGCGCAAGACGAAACTCATGCTCTCACTGTACATGGTGAGCGATCCGGCAGCACTCGTGGCCGGTCAGCCTGCCGTCGCCTGACGCGCCAACCGCAGAGACCAGAGGATGTCGTCGCGGATTGCGTCCGACGTCGGAATGGCGCCGCGTGCCCCGTGCGACTTGCCGTGACCACGGTGATCCGTCGCGCGAACAGCCCACCCGGCCAACCCGAGCCTCGGGCCGGGGGGCCGTAGCGTCCCGCATGCTCGCCCGGGCCATGCGCGATGACGACGGTCCCGCGGCGGCTGCCGTCGGGCATCCATTCGTGCAACACGAGTGATGCGCCGTCCGGGGCCGTGATGACGCGTTGCGCGTGCGATGGCAGAGCGGACAGAGTAGGTAGGTCACAAGTTCGCACGCCGTGTCGTGCAACGGTGCCGTGCCGTGGGCTCCGGCGCCAGCAGGCGCAGCCATGCACGGCTCGATCACGCCTGAGCTGAACGCGTCACACGCGCCGGGGCCGGGGGGGGGTGCGGGGGGGGGCGGGGGGGGTGGGCTCCCAAGCAGGGTATTGGGGCACGGT
>JACMPK010000003.1 GCA_014377535.1 Gemmatimonadaceae bacterium | reverse complement strand
TACCGCACCCGCCAGATACTGCGCCGATGTCGCGGACCATCCGAAACACTCACCGCGCGTTCACGCCGTTGACCGGCCCACCGTTGAAGAATGCGGCCGGTGTCATCACGCCATCTCTCTTGAACACCAGACCGTTCTTCAACACAAACCGCACGTCTCGCAACGCGTCGATGCTCTGCAGCGGGTTGCCGGGCACGGCGATGAGATCGGCGAACATCCCCACGCTGATGGGCCCCCGCGTGCTGGTCGTCTCGCTCACTTCGTACCCAACGGTCGTCATGGCGCGCAGGATATCGGGCGCGGGAATTCCGGCGGCCTTCCACGTCTCGATGAATTCGATCGCAACTTCACCGCGTGTCTTGCCGGGCACGTAGTAGTCCGCGTCCGTCGAGAACGTCAGCGGCACCTTGTTCTCCCATCCGTTGCGCAGCATTGCCACGGTCTGTTTGAAGCGCGCCTCGGTGGTGTGCCCAACCAGCGACGCGGGAGTTTCCGTACCAGCGCGGAAGATGTGTTTCTGCGCCATGATCCGGTGGATCGTGTCGTTCATGCCGTTGTCATGCGCGATTGACCAGATCCCGGCATCGACCGCGCGATGCGCGCCGGCCACCGACTGTACATGGCCTTCCACCCTGAGCCCCGCTTTTGCCGCTTCGCTGATGACGAGCTTGATCTCCTCAGTGGTATAGCCCCACAGCTTGCAGTCCACACAGATCTTGATCACGCGAGCGCCGACGAGGGCGTTCTGCCGTACGGCCTTGATGATTTCGTCCGGCGTATCGGCTTCGAGGTATTCCGGATAGACGATCCTGCGCTCGAAGGCCATTTCCGGATTGGGAGAGAACTGCCCGCCCATCCCGGCAATGATGAGTCCTGAGGGAATGATGGTCGGTCCAGGGACCCAGCCCTGCTCGATGCCCCTGCGGAGCGCGATGTCGGCGTACTTGCCGTTGTTGCCCATGTCCCGAACGATCGTGAAACCCGATGAGAGCATCTGAATGCCGTTGGACACCGCCTGAATCGCGCGCAGCGGCGTGTCGTCGAGAATCGTGGTGATGTAGTAGCTGTTGCGCTCCGGTACGTCCTTGTACGTGAGCGCCAGATGGTTGTGCGCGTCGACCAGGCCGGGAAGAACGGTCATCGCCGACAGATCGATCACCTGCGCATCACGCGGAATGACGATCCCCGTGCCAATGGCAGTGAACCGCCCGTTCTGCACCAGGATGACCTGATTCGTCAGGGTCGTGCCGGTTGCCGGATCGATCAGGCGTCCCGCCTTGATGGCGGTGATCGGGCCGGCGGCGGGCGTGGGTGTCACCGCCTGCGCTGCGAGCAGTTTGGTGCAGAGCACGAGTGCGGCGAGCACGCGGACGGGGCCTGTTGGCGTCATGTGACCTGTGAGCGAAGTGAAGTTGGCCGGGGAGCGCCGGCACCGGCATCGGCACCGACATCATGACAGTGCGGCACGCGCACGCCGAGAGCTAGTCTCGCAGTCCTTTCCTGGCGAAGACACGCGGCGATGCAGAGCCTCGCGCACCGGCAAATCCGTGCGCACACCTTCGCACGATGACTTCCCGCAACGCTGCTCAGGGGACGGGTAGCGCCCGGCCAACAACATGAAGCCCTGCGCGCCTGCAATCTCACGACGCGGTGCACTGACGAAGCCGCGCGTTGCGCCTCGCCGGCCGCAGTGACCGTCCGACCGCGGCGCCCTCGATGGCAGCCAAGCCGGCAATCGCTGTCCGCGCAGCGTTCTCCCCACCGAATTAAAACCTGAGCTGCGTCGCGTACGCCACACACGCCGCCTGCCGCGCCAGCAACGTGCGCGTGTCGAGCGGCACCACGTGCGCGTCGAGCGTGCCTGCCGAGCCGTCGTCGAGCGGCATCAATACGGCGGCGACCGCGCGCCATGTTTCGCTGTCGGAAGCGCGCAGGCCGACGAAGAGAGCGTGGACGTCGTCGTAACCACGATGCGGCGCGCCACTCGGCGCGGGCGCAGCGCGACGCCATCCTGCAGGACGACATTGGCCCGCATCCGCCGCGACAACCATGCGGTCTACGGCGTGCGCAAGGTCTGGCGGCAGCTGCAGCGCGACGGTACCTGCGTCGCGCATTGCACGGTAAAAAGCCTGATGCGCGTGGCGGGTCTGCAGGGAGTGATGCGCGGCCGTGGGAAGCGGACCACGCGCCCCGATGCGGCGGCCGAGTCGTCGGCCGATCTCGTGCAGCGCCAGTTCGCGGCGGCGCAGCCGAACCAGCTGTGGGTGGCCGACGTTACGTGCGTCGCCACGTGTCGCGGCGTTGTGTATGTCGCATTCGTGATCGATGTGTTTCTGGGCCGTATCGTCGGCTAGCGGGCGCACACCACAACGCGCACGGAGCTGGTGCTGGGAGCTCTCTGACAGGCACTCCATGATCGGGAGCTCGATGAGCCGTTGATCGTTCACACGGATCGCGGCGCGCAGTGCGTCGCGATGCGGCATGTGGAGCGCGTACTCGCGGACGGCGCGGCGCAGTCCGACGGCACCGTCGGCGATGCGTCCGAGAACGCACTCGCCGAGTCAGTGATCAGACTGTATGAGACGAAATTGATTTGACGTCAGAAACCGTTCCGAAACTTCGAGGACGTCGAGGATGCGACACTCAAATACCTCGCATGGTTCAACGCGCATCGCTTGTTGGAACCGCTGGGCAACCTTCAGCCAGCGGAACTCGAGAAGCAGTATGCACGCGCCCACGCGGATCAGGCCGAGCCCTTGGCAGTCGACTAACCGAATCTCGTGAAAACCCGGGGCGGTTCAGAAGACACGACGAGCGCTAATCACAAGGCCTAGTCGCGGCGGCGCGAACCCGACCTGAGCGTTCTGATGATGAGCAACAACAACACGGCACCAACGAACGCGACAGTGATGGTTGCGGCGATGCCACTGAACGGCAGGGAAACGCCAAGCGTGGCAAAGAGCCAGCCGCCGATCACAGCACCGACGATACCGACGACAATGTCACCGATCAGTCCGTAGCCGATACCGCCCACCACCGCACTGGCTAACAAGCCAGCAACAAGTCCAACGACGATCCATGTGATGATGTCCATGCAGCGCTCCGTAGGCCTAAGTCAAAAGTAGGTACCGCAGTCCGGCGCCCCCTGAGCAGCCGCGCGCCCATCCTGGGAACGCGAACGAAAGCGGTGAGCTGCCGGTCCGACAAGGCCAACGGCCCAACAGCGGGTGCCGAAACGATGAACCCGCTCGAGTTCCTGGTCGGGATCCTCGGATCCGACGATTCTGAGCGCCACCGCCTTGCTGATCGTTTGGCGGTCACGCCTTGGAATGGAAGGCGCATCATCCAGCATGCTCTCGTGCGGAGCATTGTGATCGAGGCTGGGGTCGAAAGGCACGTACGCGACACTTCACCTTCGATCAGCACCGTCAGTCTGCCTTATGCTGATTCTGGTGCAACTGACCCGAAGCCGCAGGCGAGGTGGGAGCGCTTCCGGACCAATGCGGGCGAGCCGGCGCAGGACGAGCCGGGCGACGTCCGAACGGCACGCCGGCCACTCGCTCCGTTACTTCAGCAGCTGGGTGACGGTGCTCCCGACGCGATCGCGTAACGAGGCCGAGTACTCTCCCGTTTGTCGCCGACGCACACTGTCTGGTTCGAGCCGTGCGCCCGCTGCCGCGAGGGCCGCGGACAAGCCCTGCAGCTGCGTCGAGTCACGCAGGAGGAACACACGCATGTGCGTCCATGGCACCGTCGTGTCGTTGACGGCGAACGTGGTGACATCGAGAAACGCAC
>JACMPK010000248.1 GCA_014377535.1 Gemmatimonadaceae bacterium | reverse complement strand
TCGCGAACAGCATCCGCATCACTGCTGACGGTCGCGCACTGGGCGTGGCGCGAATCATGGCCGCGCGCGTGGCGCTGCCGAACGACCGCAGCTTCGCCTCGTTCAACGCGGCTCGCGCCACCTTCGGGCGTGCGCCGCTGGAGTTGGAAATCGTGCCCTGGCAGCAGCTGCTTTTCGACGTGGCACTGGAATTTCCGCTGCCGGCCGGCAGTGCGCGTCTGGTGCTGCACCCCGATCTCGCGCAGCTTGGCATTCGCACGACGAGCGTGATCAGCGTCATGGACACGAACGGTCGTGAGCGCGTACTGACCTATGGCGGTAATCCGGGGTCGGTCGCGCTGAATCCCGCGTGGTACCAGACCTTCATGCAGTTTCTCCGTGATGGCTTCCGTCATATCCTCGGCGGCTTCGATCACCTGTTGTTCGTGTGCTGCCTCGTGCTGCCGCTGCGGCGATCGCAGTCGCTGGTGACGATCGTCACGGCGTTCACGCTCGCGCACTCGCTGACGCTGGGTGCGGCGGCGCTCGGATTCGTGCCCACGGCGCTCTGGTTCCCGCCACTGGTGGAGACGCTCATCGCGGCATCGATCGTCTGGCTGGCGGTCGAGAACCTGATCCTGCCGGCGGCGCACCTCGAGCGGCGCTGGCCCGTCGCATTCGGGTTCGGCCTCGTGCACGGTTTCGGCTTCTCGTTTGCGTTGGGCGAGACGTTGCAGTTCGCCGGCGGCAACCTGGTCAGCGCGCTCGCTGCGTTCAACATCGGCGTGGAGCTGGGGCAACTGGCGGTGCTCGCGGCCGCCGTTCCGGTGCTCTGGCTCGTGCGTCGCTACGTCGGCGCACGTCGCGAGCGACTCGTCACCGTCGTCGGTTCGGCGTTCATCGCGCACAGCGCCTGGCACTGGCTGGTGGAGCGGGTCGAGGCGCTGGCCGCGTACCGGGGGAGCCTCGCATGGCCGGCATGGGACGCCAGCCTGGCACTTGGTGCCATGCGCGCGGCGCTTCTTGCGGCCGTTGCATTGGCCGTGGCGCTCGCCATGCGGCAGATTCTCCGCATTCCACGTGGCGCCTGACGTCAGCAGCGGCACGCCATGTCGGTCACGGGTGCCGAATCTCTGCGGCGTCACGTCTCATCAGCTCTTCATGTCCCGATGCCTGTGTCAGTGAGATCGATGTACGCGATTCCCTGCGCCGCGGTACTGGCGCTGTGCGGCCTGGCCGTGCACGACGGGAGTGTGTCCGCATCGCCGGCGAGCGTTGCGACGCGTGACGATCGAGGCGTGCGTCCGGATACCGGTGCCAGCACGATGGATGGCGTCTACACCGCCGCGCAGGCTGTCGCCGGCAGTGATGTGTTCGCGGCGTACTGTCGCAGTTGCCACACGCCCACCGTGCATTCCGGACCGCCATTCCGTGGCAAGTGGTTCGGACGCCCGGTGGCTGTGCTCTATGGCTACATCAGGCGCGAGATGCCGAAGAATGAACCCGGCTCCATGAGCGACGAGGACTACGCCGCGGCGCTTGCGTACTTGTTGAAGGTCAACGGCATGCCTGCCGGCGACATGTCGCTGCCCGCCGACTCCGCCGCGCTGCATCGCATCAGACTCGACTCCGTTCGCACTGCCCCCGCACCAAGGAGTGTTCCGAAATGACGACGCGTTCTGTGGCTTTCGCCGTCACCGTCGCCATCGGTTTGATGGTGCCCGTGCTGTTCATGGCCGCACCTGCTGCCGCGCAAGGACCACGTGCGGCGAGCACACCGGCAAGTGCACCCATGACCGCAGCCGTGCGGCGCCCGGCGAGTGCGCCCGGCGGCACCGCGCCGACGATGGCGAACCTCGTGCGCGGCAATGCGCCCGGCGAATGGCGCTTCTGGGGCGGTGATGCGTTCAGCAGCCGCTACTCGCCACTGGACCAGATCACGGCGCGCAACTTCGACTCGCTGCAGGTGGCGTGGAAGTGGAACGCCGGCACGTTCGGCCCCGATGAGTACTACCGCACCACGCCGCTGTATGCGAACGGTCGGTTGTTCACCGTCGCGACCACGCGACGCTCCGTGATGGCAATCGATCCGGAGACGGGCGAGACGCTCTGGATGTACCGACTGGACGAGGGCATCCGCTGGCAGAAGGCGGCGCGACAGTTCGCCGGCCGCGGCCCGACCTACTGGACCGATGGTGTGCACGAGCGGGTGATCGTGGTGACGCCGGGGTACCACATGGTGTCGCTGGATGCACGAACCGGCGTGCCCGATCCGAAATTCGGTCGCAACGGCGTGGTGGACCTGATGGAGGGCCTGGGCTATCCGATGGTGCCGCTGGCGGTTGACGACACCGGTTCGCTCGTGATCTCCGATGCCGCACCGGCGCGGCGCGCGAAGCCCGGCGAGCGGTGGAATCCCGTCACGCGCACCGGTGCCGATGGTACCGTCGGCATCGATCCCGTGAACGGGCAGATCGCCGCCAGTTCGCCGGCGATCATGGTCAACGACATGATCGTCGTCGGCAACTCGTCGATCCATGGCTATTACCCGATCCGGGTGCGCAACATTCCCGGTTTCATCCGCGGCTTCGATGTGCGGACGGGCCGGCAGGTGTGGAAATTCAACCTCGTGCCGCAGCCTGGCGAGTTCGGTGCGGAGACGTGGGAGCGCGGCTCGAAGCTGGGCACCGAAGGCGTCGGCAAGAACGACGCCTGGGCGACCTACTCGGCCGACCCGGACCTCGGCCTCGTGTACATCCCGGTCGGCATGCCGCTGCTGGATGAATACGGCGGACATCGGCCCGGTCACAACCTGTTCGGCAACTCGCTCGTCGCACTCGACGCGCGCACCGGCACGCGCCGGTGGCACTTCCAGATGGTGCATCACGACATCTGGGACTACGACACGCCCATGGCGCCCAACCTGATCGACGTGACCGTCAACGGCGCGCGTCGCAAGGCGATCACGCAGAGCACGAAGCAGGGCTGGCTGTACACCTTCGATCGCGTGACGGGTGCGCCGATCTGGCCGATCGTGGAGACGCCGGTGCTGCAGAGCGACGTGCCCGGCGAGCGCACGGCGGCCACGCAACCCATTCCCAGCCGGCCGGCGCCGTATTCGCAGCAGGGACTCCTCGAGCGTGACCTCATCGACTACACCCCCGCGATCCGCGACTCGGCGCTGAAGCTGGCGCAGGCCTGCCGCATGGGCCCGTACTTCATTCCGGCCGTGACGTCGACCGGCACGAGTGGCAGCGGGGTGCGGTGCTCCTGGTATGCGCCCGGTGCATCGGGTGGCGTGAACATCGACGGCGGCGCGGCGTTCGATCCCGAGACGGGCATGCTCTACGTCGCATCGCTGAGCGGCCTCTCGACGGTCTCGCTGCAGAAGGACCCGTGCAGTGAATTCCGCTTCAGTTCACCGCGCGACAACTGCGGCCTGCCCGGCGCCGTGGCCCCGCCGCCGGGCTACACGCCACCCGAGTCGCGTGGTGGCGGATTCGAGGGACGCGCCAACGCGTCGATGCTCGCCGGCGTCTCGATCCTCAAGCCGAAAGAGCTGGGCGGCATCACGGCGTACGACATGAACAGCGGCGACAAGCGCTGGTGGATTCCCAACGGCGGCATGATCCCCGTGCGCAGCACCGATCCGCTTTTTGCCGGCGTGACGCTGCCACCGCGGCCGGCCAGCGGGCAGGCACAGGTGATCGTCACGAAGTCGCTCGTGATCTACGGCACCGGGCGTTCAGGCGGCGTGCCGAACGCCAAGCCGCAGCTGTTCGCCGTGGACAAGGCCACCGGGCGTCAGGTCGGTGCCGTCGACATCCCGTCACGCACGACGGCCGTGCCCATGACCTTCATGCACAAGGGGAAGCAGTACGTCGTCTTCGCCACCGGTGCTGGTACGACGACGGCGCTGGTCGCGATGCGGCTTCCGTGACGTGAACACTTTTGCGCGTGCCCCGTTGCATGGGTGCGCGAGCGTGAAACAGCAACTCTTTTCACGCGGAGGCGCGGAGCCGCGGAGGGCTCTGCGCTCCATTCCAAGCTCCTCACACGGT
>JACMPK010000247.1 GCA_014377535.1 Gemmatimonadaceae bacterium | reverse complement strand
TACGCACCGGCGATCCGCAACGTCGTACGCCTGATGACGGTCTCGACAACTCCCGCCGGCAAGAAGACCCTGCGCCAAGTACAATTGCTCGGCATCGACCGGCCGCGCGCACCGCGCTAGCACATGCGCCCCAGTTCGGGAGTACACATCTGCGGCCGCTGCGGAGCGTCGGGTGCGTGGCGCAACAGTCGTGCGACGTCCCACGAGCTGGTGCTGTGATTGCACACGTCAACCTGATGCAGCCGAAGGTAGGAATTGCCTCCCGACATTTCACGAAGAAGCTCATCGGCTTCGTGAACACGTGGCCGCCGCCGTTGACTGTGCTGCTGGATCCGTTCACAGACGTGCTCATGACTACCGGATCCATAGGCCTGTTCGGCATGCGCCGCCGCCGGAACGCAGCGAAGGTCTGAACGGACGTGCTGCACGGACCGCCCGCAGTCTTCGCGGGTCTGCGCCAACGGCGAGGACTGGCGTTGTCGTTCCGCTCAGCCGCCGCAGTTCCGGCGCGTCGGCCGTTTCGACATGTTGCCGGACTCATGATCCTCACCACGCCACCACATCCGTGACACTGCGTCACGGCGCGCATGCACCGCCGCGGCTTCGGCTGCTCGGCCTCGTGTTCGTTCTCTACTTCACGGTCTCGGGCGGCGCCTTCACGCTCGAGACGCTGGTGGTGAACGTCGGGCCGGTCGTCGCCCTGTCCGCGCTGGTGGTGATTCCGCTGCTCTGGGCAATTCCCGAGGCGCTGCTGATCGGCGAGCTGGCCAGCATGCTGCCGGTCGAGGGTGGCTACTACCGCTGGGTCCAGCGCGCTTTCGGTGATCGATGGGGGTTCGTGAACGCCTGGTGCACGTGGCTCTACTCACTGGTCGAGATGTCGCTCTACCCGGCCATCGTGATCCAGTATCTCGGTGCGGTGATTCCCGATCTCGCGCGCGGATGGACCGTACTGGTGACGCTGCTCGTCATCTGGATTCCCACGATCGTCAACCTTCGTGGCGCCGTGCCCGTCGGACGGGCCTCGATCGTGATCGGCATGATGGTGCTGGCCTGCTTCGCACTGCTCACGCTGTTCGCGCTGCCGAACATGACGCACCTGCCATGGGAGACACCCGGGCCGGTGGAGCCCGTCCGCTGGTCGGCGCTTGGCGCTGGTCTCAGCCTCGCACTCTGGAACTGGATCGGGTGGGATAACGCGAGCACCATCTGCGGCGAGATCGACGACGCCGGCCGCACGTACCCGAAGGCACTCCTGATCGCCGTGCCGTTGGTCGCGATCGGCTACTTTGCGCCATTGCTCGCGGCGCTGTCCGCCAGCGACTGGCGCACCTGGCGTGAAGGCGGCTGGCCCGACATTGCGAGACAGGTCGCCGGCGCCGCCGGACCGGCCCTCGGCGTGGCGCTCATCGTGCTCGCAATGTTGAGCGCGGCAGCGATGTTCAACTCGCTCCTGCTCGCGTACTCGCGCATCCCGCTCACCGTCGCGCAGGATCGCCTGCTGCCGGCCTGGCTGGCCGTGGTCGACGCGCGCGGCGTGCCGGTCCGCGCGATCCTCGTGGCCTCCACGCTCTACTCGATGCTCGCGTTGCTGCCCTTTGGCGAACTCGTCTCCGCCGACGTGCTGCTGTACGCCTGCGCACTTGGTCTCGAATTCGCTGCGCTGATACAGCTGCGGCGCCGCGAACCGGCGTTGCGCGGCACCTTCCGCCTGCCGCTTGGTCGAGCCGGGCTGGTGACCCTCGCGCTCTGCCCGATGATCGTGCTGGTTGGCGTCACCGTTATCGAGATCAGCGAAAGCGAGCATGGCGGCCGCGCACTCTTCGTCGCGCTCCTGCTCGCGGCGGCGGGACCGCTGGTCTTCAGCTGGCTGGATCGACGCCGTGCGCCGGCATCAGACTGACGGCCTGCAGCGGCGTATCGGGCGTGTTGCTGCTGGACGTGCTGCCGCCGAACGTGCTCCCCGATTTCTCCGTCACGCCCGCCGACACGATGAACGTCATCAGCTCTGCGCTGCCGGCCTGCACCAGCGTCACATGTTCGGCAGGCACGAGAATCAGCTGCCCGGTGAACGCATAGCTGTGCGGCAGGTACACGGCCACATGGTTCACGAGTCCGAACATCTCGACGTCCCGGCGCGTCATGAAGCCCAGCGCCTTCGCCTCCGATGCTGGATACAGCGTGACCAGCACCGCCGTGTCGAATCGCTTTTTCTCGCCGGCAAATGCCTCGAAGAAATCCTTGGCCGTGCCATAGAGCAGGCGCACGAATGGCAGCTTCTCCAGCAGGCCGTCAATCAGCCGTACCAGACCGTCGGTGAGCACGTTCGAACCGAGCGCGCCGACGAGCGTGATCAGGCCGATGGTGATTGCGAATCCGACACCGGGAATGTCGACCGGAATCCAGCTGTCGATCGCCGTGACGATCGAGAAGCAGACGTAGACCGTCAGCGCCAGCGGCGCCATGATCACGAGACCGCGAAGAAAGTATCCGGCCAGACGGCGCATGCCACAGGGGCTGGGGAACGACGTCACCGGCGGTGACGACAGACGAGGTGAAGTTATTGCGCCCTCCTATCAGCATCGCATGCCGCCGACCACGCCACTGTGACGGGACTCGTAGATTGGCACTGCCGGCAGACATGTCGGACCAGACAACCCTTCCGTGAGCCTCATGCGCTGCCTACCCGCCTGTCTCGCCATCCTGCTCCTCGCGGCCATACCACTCGGCGCCCAGACGCGCCGCGCGATCTCTCAGGACGATTACGACCGCTGGCGCGTGGCGCAGGCCCCGGTGCTGTCGGCTACCGGCGCATGGGCGGCGTGGACGGAGGTGCCGCAGGTCGGCAATGGTGATCTCGTCGTGCGCGAGACGCGTGGTTCGCGTGAGGTGAGAGTTTCGCGCGGCTTCATGGGCCGCCCGATCGTGAACCTCACCGCCGGCACCGACTCGCCGTTCGTGGCACCGCCCGCGCAGTTCACGGCCGACGGGTCGGCGCTCGTCGCACTGGGTTATGCACCGATGGCCGAGTTCGAGCGTGCGCGACGGGCGCGTCCACGTGCGCTGCCGGGGCCGCGCGGGTCCTTGATCGTCGTGCCGCTGACGGGAGCCGCTGCCCTGCAGCCCGTGATCATTCCTCGCGTGCGCAGCGTGCGCGTGCCGCGCGACGCCGGACGCGTGATCGCGTACCTGCTCGAGGCCGATTCGGCAGCGATGCGCATCGACTCCGCGGCGAGTCGCGCTGCGGCCGCCGACACCGCGCGCCGGCCACGCGCACGCGAATTCGGCACGGCGCTCGTGATCCGCAACATGGAGACGGGCGTCGAGCAGCGTGTCGACGGCGTGAATTCGTATGCCATCGATCCCACGGGCACCTACGTCGCATACACCATCGTGTCGCGCACGCCGGGCCGCGATGGCGCCATGCTCCGCACCGTCGCCAGCGGCACGGACAGGGTACTCATGCAGGGCACTGGCAACTACAAGGCCATCACCTTCGATCGCGACGGCAGGCAGGTTGCCTTCGTTTCGGACGTGGACGAGTTCAGCGCCTCGAAACCGCGCTACGCGGCTTATCACGCGGCATTGGGGAAGGCGGCGCGCCGGGTGGTGAGTGCCGACGCGTTTGCACCGCGCGCTACGCTGTCCGATCGGCAGGTCGGCTTCTCGCGTGATGGCAGCACGCTGGTGCTTGGTGCCGCCCCGGTGCTGCCGGACACGATTTCTGCCGATTCGCTCGCGGACTTTGCGCAGGTGGACGTCTGGAACTACCAGGACGCACGTCTGCAGCCGCAGCAGAAGCTCGAGGCAGTTCGCGATCGCGCACGCACCTGGCTCGTGGCACATCGCCTTGCGTCCGGCACCACGCGCCTGGTCGGCGGCGACACCATCGCGCGCACGTCGCTCAGTGATGATGGCACGGTGGCCATCGCGCAGGTCGACCAGCAGTATGCGCTTTCACGACTCTGGGGCGAGGATGGCGCCGATGTCGCGGTGGTCGACATCGCGAGCGGCACGGTGCGTCGCATCGCGGAGAAGGTGGAGTTCAACGCGCAGCTCTCGCCGTCGGGCCGCTATGTGGCCTGGTTCGACAAGGGGCGCTGGTTCACGCATGACATCCGCACCCGGAAGACGGCCGATGTGAGCGGCGCACTGCGCGGTGTGCGCTTCGACGAGGAAACCTGGGACACGCCTTCGACGCCCGCGCCATGGGGCATCGCCGGCTGGACCACGGAAGAACGGTCGCTGCTCGTCTATTCCCACTTCGACGTGTGGGACCTGGATCCGCAGGGTGCGCGACCCGCGCGCGTGCTCACCGACTCCACGGGTGTGCGCACCCGAACCGTGCTGCGGATCGTGGGACTTGATCCCGACGACCGCTTCATTGATCCGACCAGGCCGCTCATGCTGTCGGCCTTCAACGAGTTGACCAAGCAGAGTGGCTTCATGCGTGACCGCGTCGGCGTCGTCGCGACGCCCGAGACGCTGCTGATGGAGGATGCCGCGTGGCGCATGGTGAGCCGCGCACGACGCAGCGACGAGCAGCTGTTCACGCGAAGCACCTATCGCGAGTTCCCCGACCTGCGCGTCGGCACCAGCGTCACGCAGCTCACCCGCATTTCCGACGTGAACCCGCAGCAGAAGGACGTGGCTTGGGGCACGAACGAACTGGTGACATGGCAGGCGATGGATGGTCAGATGCTGCAGGGCATCCTGTTCAAGCCCGATGGATTC
The DNA here is from genome assembly GCA_014377535.1 of Gemmatimonadaceae bacterium. Taxonomy (GTDB): domain Bacteria; phylum Gemmatimonadota; class Gemmatimonadetes; order Gemmatimonadales; family Gemmatimonadaceae; genus JACMLX01. The sequence goes on along the minus strand of JACMPK010000247.1, from coordinate 5,742 downwards.
GATCCGTCGAAGCAGTATCCCATGGTGACGTACTTCTACGAGTCACTGAGCGACGGACTGCATTCCTACGTCGCCCCCGGTGGTCGCAACACCATCAATCCAACCGTCTACACGTCGCTCGGCTACCTGGTGTTCTTCCCTGACATCGCCTATCAGGAAGGCTATCCAGGGCAGAGTGCGCTCAAGTCCATCGTGCCGGGCATCCAGTCGCTGATCGCGCGCGGGTACGTGGACTCGAAGCGCGTCGGCACGGCGGGACAGAGCTGGGGTGGCTACCAGACGGCGTACATGATCACGCAGACGAACCTCTTCGCCGCCGCATTCGCGGGCGCGCCAGTCGCGAACATGACCAGCGCGTATGGCGGCATCCGGTGGGAGAGCGGCGTCGCCCGCGCATTCCAGTACGAGAAGACGCAGAGCCGCATCGGCGGATCGCTCTGGCAGTATCCCATGCGCTTCATCGAAAACAGCCCGCTGTTCTTCACCGATCGTATCCAGACGCCGGTGCTGATCATGTCAAACGATGCCGATGGCGCCGTGCCATGGTACCAGGGCATCGAGTGGTTCGTCGCGCTCAAGCGCTTCGGCAAGGAGGCCTACCTGCTGAACTACAACAACGATGGTCACAATCCGCGGAAGCGCGCAAATCAGAAGGATGTGGATCGCCGCATGCAGGAGTTCTTCGGGCATCACCTCAAGGGCGAGCCCAGGCCGGACTGGATGCGCACCGGCATTCCGTTTCTCGAGAAGGGCCGCGATCAGCTCGGGACGCAGGCGGCGAGCGGTGCGGGGCGGGATTCGCTGCGGTGATACAGGCGTTGGCGAAGGAGCTCGGTTGGCGATGGTGAACGGTTACTCACGCAGAGAAACGACAGCGCCCGCGCAACACTTCGTTGCCCGGGCGCCATAGTTTTCCGAACAGTTGTAAGGCAACGCGCGCCACCTGTGCAAGCTCATCGTTCAGAAAGCTCATACCGCGGCGTCTCAGGCCACTGTGCGGCGTCGCGCCAAGCCGAAAACGCCGAACAGTCCGGTTCCGAACATCACGTACGTCGACGGCTCCGGGACTTGCGTGAGATTACTGTCGATGCGCAAGGCGCGCGAAATGTATGAGATCCGATAGCTGAAGGACGGATTCGTATAGCCGTCGCATACCGCGAATCCTCCGTCGAGGCTCAACCAATTCTGCGTGAGCGTCGCGGCCGGAGAAAGTGATCTCGTTGTGGTCGAAGTTGCATCCACAATGCCGAAATCGTACGACTTCCCGCCAACCAAGAGCAGAGAGAAGGGATCAGTCCCGCCGCTTGTGCCAGATGCAATAATGCCGACCGACTTCTGCGATTCGTAGATCTTGGTGTTCGTTCCCCGATCGAAGATAAAAAACTTCAGGTTTTGCGCGGGGGACGTGATCCAAAAACTGAAGCCGGTGATCGTGGTGTTGGCTGAAACTGCGATGCCCTGAGCTAATCCTCCCTCGCAACACGTAATAGACGTATTACTACCGTACCTGTGGAGAAAAGCTGAAAGTGAGCGCTTGATGCACAGACAAGAAGGGCTGTAGCGGCGGAGATGATCTTGTGAGACAGCATCATGGGCGATTAGGGCAAATCATGGATGGGCGTACGGTCACAGCGACGACTTCACGGACTCAGCAGCTTGTATACCAGTCCAGAGATGGATTCGCTCAATTCTCGGCAAATTTGTTAAATCGGTGATTCCGACGCTTACAAAAATTCGCGTTCTGGGCTCGCAGATCGCGATGTGTGTGCCAATCGTCTCAGGTGTAGCGTAAGCGCTACAGAGCGATTCGCGTTTGCGCCCGCGCAGCCCTACGTCGGAATTACCTTCGCATTCGCGAGGCACTCAGGGGCAACGGTGGTTTGGCCAGTGACGTGTATTCTGATTGTGCCCGAAATGACTGGCCAGCGAATACCCGTCCGTCGCATCGAGACCGCGGTCGCAAAGCGAACCGCCGTGGCGACGGGCCATCAACTGATCATCGTCAACATCGACCCGTCGTCATCCGGTGGCCGGAACCGTGGCGCGGGCAGCTGCGTCTGTTCCCCGAACAGTGCATTGCGGTCGAGTGTCTGCTGCAGCGCCATGATCATTTTGTCGATTTCCTCGTGCGCCTTTCGCAGCGCGCGGCGGAACGCCCAGCGATACCACGCGGCTGTGCCAAGGGCCGTCACGGCCGCGACACCTGCGCCAACAGGAGTCGCGAGCGCCAGACCGCCGAGCACGTTCGCCGCGATCGCCAGCGCGCCGCCGCCAAGCACCGATGCGGCTCCGCCCGTCGTCCAGTATGCCACGCGCAGATTCTTGCGCTGCCCATCTCGCAGGTCACCGCTCACCACGACTTCGCACTCCGGTTGCGCCGGTGTGCCGCGTGCCTTGAGGGTGACGTTCAGCTGCGTCAGCCCCAACACACCATTGCACTGGTACATCATCCCGTTCGACGCGCCAACGTACGCGCCGGACACGGCCCCGCTCGACAACGCTGCGTAGAGACTCGGAATCTCGAAGCGCAAGATGCCGCCATCCAAAGGATGACCACGCACGGTCTCGAGCACCTTGAGCAGATACGGATGCGCCGTGAAAACGCGACCGATGATCTGCAGCGTAACCTTCGGTGATGCCTTGATGATGCGCGAGACGCTGATGCTGCGGTCAGTCGTGCCGAGAACCGTCGTGATGCGTCGTTCGGTGCGGTCATCCAGCGGCACGCCAGCAGTGCCTTCGGTGCCACTGGCCGACTGACGTTCTGCCAGCGCGATCGCGACGAACTGTCTCGAGATGCCGGCCTCCACGGCGGCCGCCTCGACGTCGCGGAGTCGGTACGCATCAGTCGGTAGCGGGCTCGCCTCACCGGCGTGCACGCTTGACGCGGTGCTCAGGTTGGCGGTCCGTTCCATCCGGTGCGCCGCTTCAGCCTGCAACTGCGCCGCACGTTGCCAGAGCGCCATGGCATCGCGTTCGTTCAACATCTCGCTGGAGCCCGCCGACACCGCGTTCCGCTCGGCGGTGATCACGTCCTCCAGCGCCTTGCCCAGTGCATCGGCCAGCGCTTCGGCACTCTCCCAGCGCGCGCCTGGCTCCTTGGCCAGACACTTGTCGATCACGGCGGCGATCGGCCCCGGTACACCCGGCGCTGCGCTCCGCAGTGATGGTGCCGGTTTGGTGACGTGCGAAACGAGGACTGCGTTCGGCGTCCCGTCGAATGGCAGCGAGTTACTCAGCGCATGGAAGCCGACGACCCCCAGTGAATAGACGTCGCTGCGCGCATCGAGGGGATCGTCGGCAGCCTGCTCGGGGCTCATGTAGTGCACCGTGCCCAGTACGCTGCCGTCGGCGGTGAGCCGTGCATCGGAGGAGCGCAGGTCACGCGCGATGCCGAAGTCGGTGACCAACGTTCGGCCGCTCTCACGGTCGAGCATGATGTTGTCGGGCTTCACGTCGCGGTGAATCACGCCGCGCGCATGCGCATACGCCAATGCCCACGCGGCTTCGCGCATGATCCGCACGACGTCGGTGAAGGGCAGCGCGCCGCGCTCGCGAATTCGGTCACCGAGCGACTCGCCGTCAACGAACCCCATGCTGTACCACACCTGGCCGTCGGACTCGTCGGCGCGGTGCACAGGCACGATGTGCGGGTGACTGAGTTTCGCCGCCGTGCGCGCTTCGCGCAGGAACCGCTCGCGGGTGGCGTCGGTCGCCGCGCTGGTGAGCAGGACCTTGATGGCCACCAACCGATCCAGCACCACGTCGCGAGCCAGCCAGACGGCACCCATGCCGCCCTGGCCAAGCGGGCGCACGAGCTCGAATGCTGCACGCACGCCGTCGGGAATCGGGGCGTCTGTCAGTGTCTTCGGCAACTGTGCGGTCATGTCTGTACCGGAGGACGAGGCAGCGTGACGGATGGTTTCAGCGACGCGCAACGTGAACCGAAATGTCACACGTGCGCCCAGCCTCGCAATCTCGGCACTGGCGACAGTACACTGCGTCATGCTTCGACGCCGCGTCGCGCTCCAGGGCGACCACCACACGTGAAGGAACGACACCTGCTCCTCGCCGGTTGCGGGCATGCGCACCTGGACCTGCTCGCCCTGTTCGTCCGGGGCATTCCACACGGCTGGCGCGTGACGCTCGTGGTGCCGCAGCCTGATTTTCATTACAGCGGGATGCTGCCTGTCATCATGGCCGGCGCCGTGCCACCCAGTGCGGCAGACATCCCGGTCGAACGGATTGCCGCGGAGGCAGGAATCAACGTGCAGCTGGCGAGTGTCGCCGCGCTCGATGTCGCGGGACGCGCCGTGACGCTGGACGATGGTCGCCTGCTCGCCTTCGATCTTCTGTCTCTCGACGTGGGGAGCGTGGCCGCCGCGACGGATATCCGCGGCGCCCGGACGCATGCGTGGACGATGCGACCGTTCACGTCGGCCCTCGCACTGCTGCAGCGCCTGGACGGTGTCATTGCGACCGGGCAGCCCCGCGATATCGTGCCCGTCGCCGTTGTCGGTGGCGGTGCGGCGGGCGTGGAAATCGCACTGGCGTTGCGCGCACGCATCGCGCGCGCCGGGCTGACGCCGCGCGTCACGATGATCGATTCCCAGATGCGTGACGGGCTACCCCTGCCTGGGTTCTCCCCCGCGTTCCGCCGAAGGGCCGCAGACGCGCTCATCTCACGGTGCGTTCAGCTGCGAGGTGCGGGCGTACAGGAAGTGACCGATGCGAACGTCGTCCTTGATGATCATGCGGCGACCCTCGTGCCATCGGTCGCGACGGCGTGGGTCACGGGCGCCGCGCCGCATCCCTGGCTCACCGCGAGTGGCCTGCCGTGCGATGCACGCGGCTTTCCGCTGGCGAGCGAGAAGCTCACGCTGACCGACGACGCGAGCATCTTCGGCGCCGGCGACTGCATCACGCTGCGTGGCCATTCGCAGACGCCGAAGGCCGGCGTCCACGCCGTTCGCATGGCACCGGTGCTCGCGGCGAACGTGTACGCTGTGATGCAGGGCCGGGCGCCCACCGCGGCATACCACCCGCCGCGCAGCTTTCTGGCGCTGCTCAGCACGAGCGACGGTGCCGCGCTGTTACGCTGGCAGCGTGTGGCACTCGAGGCTCGGTGGGCTCAGCACCTGAAGACCTGGATCGACGCGCGGTATCTGCACCGCTACCGCATGCTCGCACCGCCGTGATGGACAGCTGATTTGCGGCCGGCGAGCATACCCCCGCCCTTCGGATTGCCGTAGAATTCTGTATGACAACCCTGCCGCTTTTGCCGGAAGCCGCCTCAGGCGCTGCCGTGCCGTGGACCATCGATGACGCTCGCGCTCTCTACAACGTGGAAGGCTGGGGTAGCGGATATTTCGACATCAATGCCAGGGGCCACGTCGTCGTGCGCCCTGATCGCGATCATCCGGAGCGCGAGATCGACCTGTTCGAGCTCGCGCAGGATCTCGAGGCACAGGGTGTCGCCATGCCGGTGCTGCTGCGGTTCTCCGACCTGCTCCGCTCGCGCGTGCATCAGCTCAGCGAGGAGTTCGAGGCCGCGATCAAGGAGTACGGCTACACGGGCAAGTACACGACCGTGTTCCCGATCAAGGTCAACCAGCAGCGCCACGTGGTGGAGGAGATCCACGAGTTCGGACAGCCGTACGGCGTTGGACTCGAATGCGGATCCAAGCCGGAACTGCAGGCCGTGATCGCGCTGACCGAGAAGACCGATCACCTGATCGTCTG
>JACMPK010000246.1 GCA_014377535.1 Gemmatimonadaceae bacterium | reverse complement strand
GGACCGGCCTCGAACCCGGCACGCTGTCCTTTGCCAGCATTGGCTGGAATCATGCTCGCGCTGGCGACGTGCTGTTCTCCGCCAACTGGTCGCATGCCGTGAACTCCGCCGGTTTTCGAGGTCGTACCGAGCAGGCCGGGCCCGCCGGCCACGGCACCACCAGTCCGTACGACATCACCGCCACGTTGATCGCGGCCGGCCCGCACATTCGTCGCGCATCACGCTCGAACGTTCCAACCAGCAATGCGGACATCGCGCCGACCGTACTCCATCTGCTGGGCGTGCCAGCACCAGCGGCGATGCCAGCGCGCGTCTTACACGAACTGCTGCACACCGGACCGGCGCCATCAGCCGTACTGGTAAAACGCGAGAGCGTGACTGCAGCAGTCGCGGCGGATCGGTCAGATCATGGCTACACAGTCACGCTGTACCGGTCGCGCGTGGGCGCTGCCGTGTACGTCGATTCGACCGTAACGACTCGTCCGGCCAGCACAGCTGCCAAACGTCGCTGAAGGGGCTACTCGGACTTTCGACCGGACGGTTGGTGGCCACGGTCTTGTTGAAGCGAGGCGCATCGTGATCACAGAAACGGTTGACTGGGCAGGAGGTCCGGTGAAGAAAAGTCGCTTTTCCCCTGAGCAGATCTTACCGGCATTGCGCCAGGCTCAAAGCGGCACAGTCGCCGGCGAGATCTGTTGGAAGCTGGGTGTGACCAAGGACACATTTGACCGGTGGCGGGAGCAGTAGCCGGGTCTCGGCGTGGGTGAGCTGCGCGAGCCCTGGTCGTTGCTCGTAAAGCGGATGGCCGTGCGTTACCAACCACAGCGCGACCCCGCCACGGCCCTCCGGCGGCGCCTGCACGACTAAGCGTCGCGGCGGCTCACATTCGGCTCACGCCGTTTGCACACGCGGCTCCGACGCGAGGGCCTCAAGACCAAGTACAAACGCACCATCGACGCCACGTCGAGGAGGGCTTGCAGCTGAAGCCCCGACGGTGACGCCGACGGAAGGCCGCCACGGTGCGTGAAAGGCGCAGCGGAACGAACGCCAGGCGAAAATGGTCCACTTCCCATTTCAGAAATCTCTCGAGGACAGCGATTAAAAAGTGCAGCCCTCGATTGATCCGACTGCCGGCTTCGCGAGAAGCGGAGGGGGGGGCGCCCGCTCCCCCCTCACCGCTCCGTCCAAGTCGTGAATTCACCGGGTGGGGAGCGTGAGACGATCATTGCCTGAGGATTTCAGGCGAACATTCACACCTCAGCACCAGCAAGGTCGACAGCGTCTCGCTGACGACGTCGGGCCGCACGCGTTGAGACAGCCCGCCGACGCTCGGGAGCCGAGGCGACCACGCATACTGCCCGGCCCCCACTGGGTGTTGACCGCGACGCGCAGCACCTCGGCTCCTCTGCGATTCGGACGTCGCGCACGGGGCATACTGTCAGCTGCGTCATACTCCGATGCTGTCCGAAGACTTCTCGGCAAAGTGTCGGCGACTGCGCGCACACGGGACGCGGCGTGTCTACTCGTCCACACCCTCCTCACGGAGCGGTCCACCAATGAGCTCGGTAGCCCGTGCATCCTGCTGCCGCATCGTCGCCGTCGCCTCGGCCGCCGCCCGCCGGACCCGGCGATTCGTGTATCGGGTCGACATCTGCACCGTGGCGTGTCCCAACTGCTGCTGGATGGCCAGAGGCCCTCCCCATTGTCGTCTGCCAGCTGCGCAGCCAGGTGACGCAGGTCGTGCAGGGTGCACTTCAGGCCGAGCTGGCGGCCGACCAGGCGGTGATAACCGACGCGTACCGGACCACGGCGCGCGTGCTCTGCCCCGACATCGCGCAATCCTAGACGGAGCACCGAGCCAGACTGAAGCCGGATGCCGATGAGGATTTCGAGGGTGCGCTGATCGGGGCACGCGAGGATCTCGGCGCGTTGGGCCTGATGGACAACATTGGCGTGCACTTCGATGCCGCCGCCACGAAGCTGTCAGACGGGTGGCTGGCCACCTACGGTGTCCGCATCAAGACGCTGTCGGACGACCGTCGCGATGCGTATCGCCAGATCAGCGCCCTGAGCCGCGAAGCCCAGGACGTCGAGATGGTGCAACCGCTGTCCGTGTCGGAACGGACGTCGGTGCGCGAAGCGGACGGGCGCGAACACAAGCTGCTCACCTACCGACTGCACCTGCTCTGCGACGACAAGGGGGAGTATCCGGCAGAGCTGAACGCGTGGGAGCGGGACGTGCCGAAGGCCGAGTTGAAAAGGCCCGGTCTTCTCGGCTGGTATCGGAATCCCAACCGCCCGACGCAGGACTCTCTTGGTGTGGCGTATATGAATTCTGGCGAGACCAGGATGATGCGCCCTGACTTCCTCTTTTTCGCGGATGCCGGCGACGGCAGGGTTGTCGTGGACATCGTCGACCCGCATGGCGATTACCTCGCGGACTCACTGCCGAAACTGGTGGGGCTCGCGGCCTATGCCAATCGTCACGCCGGCGTGTTCCGACGAGTTCTCGCCGTGGCGGAGAATGGCGGAAAACTGCGCGCAGTCGAGCCGACGCAGCGCGACGTGCAGGCGGCCCTTCAGTCGGCGGACAGCGCGAAGTCGCTGTGCGAAGCGCTCGCCAACGATTTCGTGTAGGCGAAGTGTCACGCGAGGCTCTGGTCGACGCACAAGGAAACAGGCGTCAGTGATCGCCTTGAATGCTCCCCCCGTTGACGACGGGCCGGGATGGTGATTCGGACGACCAAGGCGATTCTGCGGCACCCGCAAGCCGACGCGCTGATACGGCCCGAGGCACCGTGTGCGTAGCTTCACTCTGGCCGCGAAGTGTCAAAGTGTCGCCCTTACGCAGGATGCATCGTGAATGGAAAGCTCCGGCTCCCGGTCATAGCCGCAACGTGTGGACTCGTCGCGGCGTCGTTGCTCAGCGCGTCGGGATTCGGATATCGCGGCGGTATGTGGGAGCTGAGCAGCGCGTTTGCGATGATTAAGTGGGCGGCTTACCTCGGCGTCGTCACGGTCGCGCTTTCCTGTGTTGGGATTGCGATGACGCGGCCAGTCATGCGTGCGGTCGCAACGTTCATCGTGCCGCTGTGCCTCGGCGCTGCGGCGGCGATGATCCCGTTTCGCTGGAAGCAGCTGGCGGGCACCGTCCCGCCGATTCACGACATCACGACTGACACACACGACCCGCCGACGTTCGTGGCAGTGCTTCCGCTGCGTGCGGACGCCAAGAATTCTGCCGTGTACGGAGGCGACAGCGTGGCAGTGCTCCAGCGGGCGGGCTACCCTGACTTGGCGCCGCTCACACTGCCGTTGGCGCCGGGGCAGGCTTTCGTGAAGGCGCGCACGGTCGCGGAAAGCATGGGATGGGCGATGGTCGCCACCGATTCGGCCTCGGGCCGTATCGAGGCGACGGCGACCACGCGGTGGTTCGGCTTCAAGGACGACGTGGTGATCCGCGTCCGGCCTTCGAGCGGCGGCAGCGTGGTCGACATGCGCTCGGTCTCACGGCTTGGTGGCAGCGACGTCGGGACGAACGCATCGCGGATCAGGGCATACATGGCTCGACTGATGAGCGTCGAGGGCGGGCGCTGAGCGACCAGCAGCCGCGTCGGACTCACTGATCGCGCCGTCTGGGTGTGCGACCGGCGAGAAAACCGTGACGCGCCGTACCGCCTCGCATCGAGCGCGCTGATGAGTTCGAACGTCTCATCCGATACGCCTGCGCGGCGCAAGTGTGATTGGTTTTGCTGCGCGCGGTCGTACTGACGTGAATGCGCTCAGATCGTGATGGCTTTCCCCACCGACGCTGCATTGCGGTCTGATCGGCACTTTTGCTGCTCCGGTCGGCGTCAGCATCGAGACGCCCGCTACAACGAGCGGCGAGGTCTCTTGCAGACCTCGGTGGCGGAGCGCGGGCGCGGGCACAGATACGATGCCTCCGCCATGTCGCGGCTGACCTCTGTCAAGGCCGCGCAGGATTTCGGCTTCACCCTCGAAGAAATCGGGGCGTTGCTGCGGTTGAACGATGGTCGCCATTGCGACGCAGCGCGGCTCCTAGTGGAGTCCAAGCTGCGGACCGTGCGGGCGGAACGTGAGGCGTTACGGAAGATCGACGACGCGCTGTCACAGCTGATCGAGCGGCGCGGATTCACGCGCGATATTGGGCTTTGTCCGCTCATTGCAGCCCTCTCCGCCTAAGTATTGCGCGACCAGGCCTTTTTCGTGAGCATGGTACGGTGTCGCCCGTAGTTCGCTGGCCCAACGCGTTTCGTCCGCCACCCGACGGCCAACGTGCCGGTCAACTCCGTTCGGTCAGGCATGAAGCCAATCCGGCAGGGGGCAATGCCGTCAGTGACGTCTTGAGGTATGCTGACCCGCCCTGACCGTGGATGGGCCTGCATTTCTCACACGCTGCAAGACTTATCCTTATCGTGAGGCGTTTCGCAGAAAAATTTCGAGCAGCAGTGGCAGCGCTCCCCAGACATCTCACCAGCGGCAGCGGACTATGCCGGGGGACGATTTTCGGTATCTTGTTGTGGCACGTGCAGTCAGGGCCAGTAGCTCAGCGGTTAGAGCAGCGGACTCATAATCCGTCAGGTCGTGGGTTCGAATCCCACCTGGCCTATGGAGGTCGCAGCAAGACGGGACCGTTCGTCAGCGCACACGATCGCTGTCGACATGTGTCCCCCTTTCCCGAACTTGATGTAACGGTTACACTTGCGGTCTCTTGACTCCCCGCGAATCGCGGTACCGGACTAGAGTTGCAGCTTGGTTTCAAGGACGCGTAGCTCAGCTGGTTAGAGCGCTGCTTTCACACAGCAGAGGTCCGGGGTTCGAGTCCCTGCGCGTCCATATTTCCCCCGCTCGTGGTCTCTCAGCCATACAGACAGCGATGACTCGCACATTCCTTCGGCCGCTCGTCGCGGTCGGGGTCTTTTTGTTTGTGGCGGTGGGTGCTCAGGCCCAGACCGTCTCGCCCCAGCAGGCGCAGCAGTTGCTTCAGAGCCGCCCCGACATGCTCAACCAGCTTCGTCAGCGCATTGGCGGCAGTGGGCTCAGCCCTGATCAGATCCGGGCCAGATTGCGCGCGCAGGGCTATCCCGACAACCTCCTTGATTCGTATCTGCAGGGCGAGGGCCGCGGGGCATTGGGTGCTTCGCCCGATGCCACTGGTGCCGGCTCGGGGGCAGGTGCCATGGGTGGTGGTGCCGCGGGGGCTGGCGCAGGGGCTGGCGCGGCGGGACTTGGTGGCAACGCGATGACACCCGGATCCGACGTGTCCCAGGCGCTGCGCGAATTGGGAATTGCGGACTCGAGCGACTTCGATTTTCCCGGTGACACGAATCGGACCCGTCGACTTCGTGGCGATTCGCTGATCACGCCGTTCGACTCCACCCTCGACAGTCGCATCCCCACTGACGCGCGTGGTCGCGATGGACGCCGGATGACGCCGTACGAACAGTACCTGTATCTGCGCACCGACTCGATCCAGCGCGACAGTGGATTGAAGGTGTTCGGCATGGACCTGTTCTCGCAGCGCAACGCGTCACAGTTCGATGCGAACCTTGCCGGGCCCGTCGACCAATCGTACCGGCTCGGACCAGGCGACCGCCTCGTGCTGATCCTCACCGGTGACGTGGAACAGGCATACACGCTCGACGTCACACGTGAAGGCTTCGTGGTCATTCCGCAGGTCGGCCAGATCAACGTGGCGAACCTTACGCTCGCACAGCTCGAGGACCTGCTGTATGTGCGCCTCGGTCGATCGTACTCCGGTATCCGACGCGGTGCCAACGCGTCGACGCGATTCAGCATCTCCGTCGCACGACTGCGCACGAACCAGATCTTCGTGGTCGGGGAAGTGTCGCGTCCCGGCAGCTATCGCGTCTCGGCCGCCGGCACCGCGCTGACGGCGCTGTACGCTGCCGGTGGACCGACGATGAACGGTTCCCTCCGGTCGATTCAGATCCGCCGTAATGGTCGCACCGTCAGCACAATCGACCTGTACGACTACCTCACGCGCGGCGATGCATCGCGCGACGCGCGCCTGCTCAATGGCGACATCATCTTCGTTCCGGTGCACTCGGGTCGCGTGCGCGTGCTTGGTGAAGTGAATCGTCCTGGCACGTACGAAGTCGGTGCATCGGGGTCACTGGCCGAGATCGTGCGAGCGGCTGGCGGACTGCTTCCGACCGCGGCGCGCTCGCGCATCCAGATCGAACGTTTGACCGCCGCGCGTGACCGCACGTCGCCGGGCAGCGATCGTGCAGTGCTCGATGTCGCGGCCGGCGATGGCGATGACATCCCTGCACTGGCGCTCGTCAATGGCGACGTGATCCGCGTGCTTAAGGTGGCGGATCGCGTGCGGAATCGCGTGACGCTCAAAGGCAACGTATTCACACCCGGTATCGTCGGACTGAGCAAGGGCATGCGTCTGAGCGATGCACTGCGCAAGGCTGGCGGCCTGAAGCCTGATACCTATTTGGGTCAGGTGAACATCACGCGACTCGGCTCCGACTCCACGCGCACGCAGCTGCGCGCGGTACTGGCCGATACGATGGGCAACGTCGTGAACGATCCGATCCTGCAGGAAGAGGACGAGATCCGCGTGTTCGGTCGCAGCGAATTTCGTCCGTTGCGCTTCGTGGCGATTACTGGTGCGGTGCGCCGCACCGGCAAGTACCCGTTTCGCGAAGGCATGACGATTCGTGACCTGGTGCTGGAAGCGGGCGGCCTGGAAGAGAGCGCGCTGCTGACCGAGGCGGAGATCGCGCGCATGCCGAACACGCGCCTCGGCGGGAACACGGCGTCCACGATGCGCGTACCGCTGGATTCCAGCTACCTGTTCGAGCGCGGCCGAGATGGCCGCTATTCGGGTCCGCCCGGCATGCCAGGTGCCGCGTCCGGCACGCCCGACGTCCAACTGCAGGCGTATGACAACCTGTTGATCCTGCGTCAGCCCGACTGGGAGCTGCAGCGTACCGTGTTCGTAGGCGGCGAAGTAAAATTCCCGGGTTCGTACACGCTGGTGCGGAAAACGGAACGACTCAACGATGTGATCCGTCGCGCCGGTGGCCTGACCACCGAAGCCTACGCCGACGGCGTGAACTTCTCGCGCCGACGCAATCGCGTGGGCCGCATCGGCGTGGACCTGCCGGCCGTGCTCAAGGATGCTCGCGAGCAGGACAACATCATCCTGTTCGATGGCGACTCGATCTCGATTCCACGGTATGACGCCGTGGTGCGTGTGGATGGTGCCGTGAATTCGCCGACGGCGCTGCCGTTCGTGCGCGGCAGGGACATGCAGTATTACATCCGCGCCGCAGGCGGCGGCCGACTGGATGCCGACCTTCCGCGCACGTACGTCACGCAGCCGAATGGGCGCGTCGATGCCGTCTCGCGTCGATTCCTGTTGCCCGATGGTCAGCCTACACCGCGACCGGGCGCCGTGGTTACGGTGCCGAAGCGTGATCGCACGGAGCGACAGGACAACCTGGCGGCACGTACGCAGATCGCGGCAATCATCGGGACATTTGCCGCTGTGCTGGCGTCGCTCGCGACGATCGTCATTCAGACGCGCTAACGTCGCCGATGCACGACGAGCCAGCGTCACGTGCAGCGGCGGCGGCGCGACCGTCGCTGCTGCGGAGTGGTGCGTTCAGTCTCGTCACGAGTGCCGCGCCGCTCGTGGTCGCGCTGGTGGCGCTGCCGGTCCTCACTCGCGTTCTGGGCGCCGAGCGTCTGGGCCTTCTGGCGCTGGCGTGGGCTTGGCTTGGCTATGCGGCGCTCCTGGATTTCGGCTTGGGGCGCGCGCTGACACGGCTGGTGGCCGCGGCTGATGCAGGCGCACCGCTCGACGCGCCAATCGGTGCATTCGTCAACACCGCGCATCGCATGCTCGTGGTCGTCGGTGCGCTGGTTGGTGCCGCGGGTGCAATCGCATCACCATGGTACGTGACACGCGTGCTGGGTGTCTCCACAGACCTTCGCACCGACGCACTTGTAAGCGCGATACTGTTTGCGCTCACGGTACCAGCGGTCACCGGTGCGAGCGCGCCGCGCGCGGTCCTCGAGGCGCGCCATCGTTTCCGGGATGTGAACCTCGTGCGCCTGCCGGTGAGCATCGGATCGTTCGCGGTGCCACTGCTGCTGCTGCCCATCACCGCGTCACTGAGCGTGATCGCGGCGACGCTGGCGGTCGTGCGCGTCTGGGCCTGGTGGCGCTACACAGCGCTCGCCCGCACGGAGATTCCGCATTGCAGCGACGATGCGCCCTCCTTCGCGCACCTGCGACCGCTGCTGCGTGCCGGCGCGTGGATGACCGTCAGCAACGTGCTCAGTCCGCTGATGACGTTCGCAGACCGGTTTCTCATCGGATCGCTCGTCTCGGTCAGCGCCGTGGCATTGTATGCTGTGCCGTGGGAGGCAGTGACGAAGCTGTGGATCGTGCCGGGCGCGTTGACCATGGTGCTCTTCCCGGCCATCGCGCGCCTGCACAACTCGGCACCCGAACACGTCGTTGCGCTCAACACGGCCAGTGTGCGGCTGATGACGGTGCTGGTCGCGCCCGTCTGCGCGATCGCCTCCCTGCTGGCTCCCTGGCTTCTGCAACTGGCCGGCGGCGCCCAGTACGCCGGCGCGAGCGTGACGGTGCTGCGTATCCTCGCCATCGGCGTCGCGGCGAACTGCATCGCGGCCGTGCCGTTCACCATGCTGCAGGCCAGTGGACGTGCGCGCGCCACGGCGACGCTGCACCTGATCGAGATCGGTCCGTTCGTGCTGCTGCTGTGGTTCGCGGTGACTCGCCACGGCATCGTGGGCGCGGCGGCGGCATGGACCTTCCGCGTCGTGCTCGACGCCGCGCTGCTGGCGTGGCGTGCGCAATCCGTCGCGCCGCTGTCGTCCGCGACGCTTCTGCTCGGGGCGAGTGGCATTGCGATGGTGGGCGCATCGGCGTGGATCGGCGCGACGGCGGACGTCGCCAGCCGCACGCCGCTGATCGCCGCCGGGCTGATTGCTCTTGCGACCCCGGCGGCACTCTGGAGCCAGCGCAACAGCGCCGAGCGGCTGGTGCTCGAGCGCGCCGGCGGTACGCGATGAAAGCGACGCTGGCGGTCATCGTGCTGCAACACGGCGGTTGGCGCGACACGGCCGCGTGTCTCCAGAGCCTCGTGCCGGCCGTGCGCGCCGGCGGTGTGCGCGTGATCGTTGTGGACAATGCCTCACCGGACGACAGTGTCGCGCGGCTCGAGGCGTGGATGCACGGCCAGCTTGCCGCCGCAGTGGCGCGGCCAGTGCACGACACCGTCGCATCGCATTGGTGGCCGCTGCGCGGTGCCGGTGACAGCTGGCAGGTGCTCAATGAGTCGCATCACGAGGTGGCGACGGCGTCGCCCTGGACGCTGCTGTGTTTGACCGTGAACTCCGGGTTTGCCGCAGGCATGAACGCAGGCATTCGCGTCGCATTGCGCGACGAGCACATCGATGCAGTCTGGCTGCTCAACAACGACACCGTCGTCGCACCCGCCGCATGCGCATTCATCCGTCGCGCGCTGATTGACGCAGCGGATACCATTGGCCAGTTCGGCACCACCGTGTGCTATTACGATCGGCCGACGATCGTGCAGTCGGTGGGATGGTGCCGGTGGAATCGCTTTCTGGCCACGAGTCATCGCATTCACGACGGCGCGAGCGTGATGCAGCCGCTGCTGCGTGATGCGCGAATGCCCGGATATGTCTATGGCGCATCATGGATCATCCGGGCAGCCGCGCTGCGCGAGGTCGGACTGCTCAGCGAGGAAGGCTTCATGTACGGCGAGGAACTCGACTGGACGTGCCGTGCAGCGGTGCGCTGGGGCTCGGCGTTGCTTGAGGAAGTGCTGGTCTGGCATCGCGAGGGCGCGACCATCGGTGCAGGCCACGCCACGATCGCCCGCCGGAGCGCACTGGCCGACCTGTGCGGCATCTCGGCGCGCCTCCGGCTCAGCCGACGCTTTTTCCCGCGGGCGCTGCCTGCCGTATATTCGAGCTTGTTTGGTGCTGCCCTCAACCGTCTTCGCACCGGCGACCCGCAGCGCGCGGCAGCGGTGGCGCGGCTGGTGCTCGCCGGCGGATTGCCTGCACCGCGCCCTGCAACGACGACATACCATCACCATCCGTCCGGAACGCCGTGCCTTCAGTGCCACCGATCTCGAATCCCGCTCCAGCGCCGCTTACCGTCGAGGAATTCTCGATGGCGGAGCTTCGCCGCGGATTGGTCGAGCGCTGGTTCTGGTGGTCCCTCGCACCAGTGCTCGGTGCCGCGCTTGCCGCGAGCCTCGCCATCGTCTGGCCCAAGTCATGGGCAGCCACGACGAGCTTCGTACCGGAGCAGGCCATATCAGGCAACTCGAGCGGCATTCTAGGCGCAATCGGCTCCATCGGTTCACTGCTGGGCGACAACGGCGGGTCGCTCGGCAAGCTCTCGGATGGACCGAGCGGCGACTTCTACGCCGATGTGCTTACGAGCCAGGAACTGCTCGTGTCCGCGTTGCAGAGTTCGTACTCGGACGCGGCGTCGGGCACCACCAAGCGCACGCTGCTCGACCTGCTGGAGCCAAAGGGCGAAACGGCGGCGCAGAAGCTTGGCAACGCGACACGTTCGCTGCGGCGCAAGCTGACTATCGAGATGACACGTCGCAGCGGGATCGTGAAGCTCACCGTCACGTTAAAAAACCCGGCGCTGTCTGCTGATGTCGCGAACAGGATG
>JACMPK010000245.1 GCA_014377535.1 Gemmatimonadaceae bacterium | reverse complement strand
TCTTCTTCGAGAAGCAGTTGGTGGCCGCGCGCAAACGCGTAGGGCAGGGGATAGCGCACGGCTTCAACGGCCCAGCGGCGCGGGAACGGTTCCGGGCTGGCGAACGACCGGCGTAATCGCTGGCAGTGTCGCGGCACCATTCACACCCGTGATGCTGGGTGCCGGCTGGCCCTGTCCTTCGGTCAACGTGCGCATCAGGTCGTAGCGGTCGAGTGACAGAGCGTCGGACTGCGCCGAATCGCGCACGACCACCGGCCGCAGGAACACCATCAGGTTGGTCTTCTTGCGGCTGCGCGTTTCGCTGCGAAACAGGTTGCCGAATAAGGGCACATCACCGAGCACCGGCACCTTTTCCTGGTTGTCGGAAAACTCGTCGGAGAGCAGGCCGCCGAGCACGACGATCGCGCCGTCATCGACCAGCACATTCGATTCGATGGATCGCTTGTTGGTGATCAGGCCCGTTGCCGAGTTGATCGACGAAGCCTGCACGCTCGACACTTCCTGGAAGATCTGCATCTTGACGGTGCCGTTCTCGCTGATCTGCGGCTTCACGCGCAATGTCAGGCCGACGTCCTTGCGCTCGATCGTCTGGAAGGGATTCACTGAGCCGTTGGTGCCGCCGTTTGAGTTGGTGTACTGGCCGGTCACGAACGGTACGTTCTGGCCGATCACGATCTTCGCTTCCTCGTTGTCGAGCGTCAGCAGTGTCGGCGTGGAGAGGATGTTGCCGTCACCGTTGGTCTGCAGGAAGCGCGCGAGGGTGGCCAGCACATAGGTGCCGTTCACGTTGCGCAGCACGCCCAGGTTGATGCCGCTCGACGGCGCTGCCGTGCCCTGTTGCAACGAGAGAATATTGGCGCCGCCCACGGTGAAGTTGGTGCCGATGACGCCGATCTTGCTGCTGTTCGCGGTGCCGAAAACGTTCTGCCACTGAATGCCGAATTCGGCGGCTTTGTCTGCGTTCACTTCAGCGATGAGGCTTTCGACGAAGACCTGCGCGCGGCGTGCATCGAGCCGCTCGATCACCGCGCGGATCTGGCGGTATTGCGGCTCGGCCGCGGTGATGATCAGCGAGTTGGTCGATGGATCGGCCTGGATCTGGCCGCCGGTCGAAGGCTGGGCCGACGCAGCGATCGGCGTCGAAGAAGGGCTGGCACCGGCGACGCCGGGCGATGCCGAAATGCCAGAGCCGCCGGTGCCTGCGGTGTTGGCCGACAACGCAGCGCGCAATGTCACGGCGAGCTTGGTGGCATCGGCGTTTTCCAGGTACACGACGTAGATGTTGCCGGTAGCGCTATCGGAGCCTGGCTGGTCGAGTTTCGCCACGATCGAGCGGACGAGCGACAAGCGCGCCGGATTGGCTGCGCGAATCAGTAGCGTGTTGCTGCGCGATTCGGCGACGATGGTCGTGCGGAACGACGTATCGGCCTGGCCTTGTCCCGGCGCAACGGCGCCTGCCGTGCTGGAGTCGAGCAGGCGCTGGACGACAGGCGCGATATCGGGCGCGAGTTGATGGCGCAGCGGAATCACCTCGACATCGGTGGCGTTCGTTACGTCGAGCGCGGAAATGATGCGTCCGAGGCGCTGCAGATTGTC
>JACMPK010000244.1 GCA_014377535.1 Gemmatimonadaceae bacterium | reverse complement strand
CAGGCGCATGTGCGCGATGCCGCGGGAGTTGTGCGCGACGTGCCGGCGGAATCGGTGAAGGTGGGTGACCTGCTGCTCGTGCGCCCCGGCGAGCTCGTGCCATGCGATGGCGTGATCGTCGAGGGTCGCAGTCATGTCGATGCGAGCGCGATCACCGGCGAACCGCTCGCCGTGCCTGTGACCGTTGGCTCGACGGTGCTGTCGGGCAGCTCCAATGTCGACGGACCGCTGACCATGAAGGCCACGGCGATCGCCGGCGAGAGCCAGTACCTGCGCATCGTGGAGCTGGTGCGCAACGCGCAGGGAAGCAAGGCGCCGTTGCAGCGCATCGCCGACAGGGCGGCCGTCTGGTTCACGCCGGTGACGCTGATCATCTGCGCAGTCACCTACGCGATCACGCGCGACACCGATCGCGTGCTGTCGGTGCTGATGGTCGCCACGCCCTGTCCGCTGATTCTCGCGACGCCGATTGCTATCATCGGTGGCATCAACCGCTGCGCGCGTCGGCAGATCATCATCCGTACCGGCGGTGCGATGGAAGCGCTGGCCAACGTGACGACGGCCGTCTTCGACAAGACCGGCACGCTCACGCGCGGACAGCCGGCCGTGGAGCGCGTGCACACGCTGAATGGCTTCGACGAGCACAGCGTGCTGCGACTCGCTGCCGCGGTGGATTTCGGCAGCGGCCATCAGCTCGCGCGTCCACTGGTAAAGCATGCGGAGTCGCTGCTCGGCACGTTGCCGGTTGCGACCGAGGTGAGCGAAGTGCCCGGTCGCGGCATCTCGGGTCTGGTTGACGGATCGCTCGTGCGCGTCGGGTCGCTGACCTGGCTGCGCGAGATGCTGCCAGCGGCAGCGTCGGGCCAGCTGGATACGCTGGACGGCAGCGGCGATGGGCTGCGTGCGTACGTCTCCGTGGGTGACGTGCCGGTCGGCACCATCGAGTTTGCCGATTCACTGCGCGACGGGCTGCCAGGCTTCTTCCGTGACCTCGGCACGCTCGGCATCACCCGCACCGTGATGCTCAGCGGCGACCACACCAGCAACGTCGCTCTCGTGGCGCAGGAACTCGGCATCACCGACGCGCGCGGCGACCTGCTGCCCGAAGACAAGGTGAGCATCGTGCGGGAATTCCAGGCCAAGGGCGAGCGCGTCGTGATGATTGGTGACGGCACGAACGACGCGCCGGCGCTGAGTACCGCCGAAGTCGGGATCGCGCTCGCCGGTCACGGTGGCGGCATCACGGCGGAGGCCGCGGATGTGGTACTGCTGGTGGACGAGATTTCGCGGGTGGCCGATGCGTTGCGCGCGAGCAAGGATACGATGCGTATCGCGAAGCAGAGCATCGGCGTCGGGCTTGGGCTGAGCGCGGTCGGAATGGTGTTCGCGGCGCTCGGGTACCTCACGCCGACGATGGGGGCGCTGGGGCAGGAGGTCATCGACGTGGCGGTGATCCTGAATGCGTTGCGGGCGGCGTCTGGGAGACGCTGATGTCGCACGCAGGTCAACGCACACAGTACTGACGGAGCGGTAGTTGTCGGTGAAGGGTGTCTCCTTCCTCGTGCGCAGGCTACGCGCGCCCGGGTGCGACACGAGCACACAACAGGCTCACGCGCGTCGAGACACACCTGTGACGTGTTCGTCGCCGGCTCTTGAGAACCGAAGATTGTTTTTCGGTTGTGCCGATGCCGGGTCGTCATGTCGTCCCGGAATGTTCGGTCAGCCGGCATTGTGCAAATGTCGGCTTTGACTCGCTTTCTTCACCGGGCGTCGCGCCCGAAGGATGCACGAACAATGAAGGGAATTCATTACCGGATCGCAGGAACCGTGGTTGCAGGTGCGCTTGCATCCGTGCTCGCTGGATGCTCCGACAGCAGCGATGACGTCATCGGCGGCAAGTCGACGGCCATTGCGCTCAGCAACCGGTCCGTGACGCCGAACCTCGTCAAGAGCCTCGTCGCCGGCGTCGACATCTACAGCGTCATCAGCAGTGACGACGTGCTGCCGGAGTCGCCGTCGTTCGTGTTTGGTGGCTCGGCCGACGGTGCCGGTTTGATCAAGAACAGTGATGGCACGTTCACGCTGCTCACCAACCACGAAGACAATTTCGCGATTTCGCGTGTGACGCTCGATGCGGCATTCAAGCCGATGCGTGGCGAGTACGTCGTCAACTCCACAGCCGGCAAGTATCGCCTCTGCTCGGCCACGCTCGTCACGCCGGCCGTGCATGGCTTTGGCCCGATGTTCCTCTCCGCCGGCGAAAGCAACGAGGAGTCGCAGATCCTCGCCGTCAATCCGACAGGACTGCCGAACACACCAACCTACGTGACCGGTCTCGGACGCTGGAACGCAGAGAATGCCGTGCCGCTGCCGTTGGTGGCATTTCCGAATCGGACCGTCGTGATGATTGGTGACGATGATTCCGGTGCCGAAGGTGGTCAGGTGGCGATGTACATCTCGAGTGTCGTGGGTGACCTGGACGGCGGTAAGTTGTACACCATGGCGCGCACGAACGACGTCACGCGCGAGCGCGACATGGTCGTGGGGCAGAGTTACCCGGTAGCGTTCCGCGAGATCGTGAACCACAAGACGCTGACCGGACGGCAGATCAACCAGGCCACGGCCACGGTGAAGTCAATCCAGTTCGGTCGTGTCGAGGACATCGACTACCGCAAGGGTGGCACCGGCCGCGAGGTGTACTTTGCCGTGACTGGCCAGAACAACACGGGTGTGAATGCCAGCAGCGACCGCACCAAGTACGGCCGCGTGTACCGCCTCGTGCTCGATGCGGCAGATCCACGCAAAGGTACGCTCGAACTGGTGCTCGACGGCGACGATCGGACGGGCCCCGCGGCGCTCTTCCAGAACCCCGACAACATCGTCGTCGGTACCGACCATCTGTATGTGCAGGAGGACGACAATGGGTACGGTGACGAGGCGCATGACGCTTATGTCTACCAGTACAACATCGCGTCGAAAGTGCTGCGTCCCGTGCTGCAGCTCGATCATCGCCGCACGCAGGCCGATGCCGCGACATACAACAGCACCGGCGCGCGTCCCGAGGGCAAGGCAGGCTGGGAGTATGGCGCGATGATCGACGTCTCCACGGAGACGGGCAACGCGAATACGTTCATGTTGTCGCTGCAGCCGCATTCGTGGCGCGGCGCGAAGTACGTCGGTGTGGACGGCGGCACGCTGCGTCCCACCGAGAACCAGGCCAGCATGATGGTGCTGGTGAAGGGGCTTCCGCGCTGATGCTGCAGCACGTCGTTCGGCGGGTCGTGGCGT
>JACMPK010000027.1 GCA_014377535.1 Gemmatimonadaceae bacterium | reverse complement strand
GCGGCCTTGCCCCAGTGTACGTCGGCGACGATCAGCGCACGCAGTGAGGGAACGAAGATCGCGCGCTCCGGCAGCAGCTCCACAGGCACGCCGGCGAGGATGATGGAATGGGGCACAGTGGAAACATACCGATCGGGCGAACCATCTTCCGTGAGCCGGAACCCGGCGCGATCCTGCGCGATCCTGCGCGATCCTGCGCGATCCTGCGCGATCCTGCGCGGAATTCACCTGCGCGTCAGCATGCGCGATGTGCCAGTGACCTGTATTCGGTGGGCGTGCTGGGCTACCAGATGCTCAGCGGCACGCTGCCGTTCGACGGGCGCAGTTTCCGCGAGCTCCTGATGCAGCATGTGTCGGCCACGCCGAGGCCACTGCAGATGGTAGCGCCGTCGGTGCCGTCGGATCTAGGCGACGCGGTGATGCGGTACCTCGAGAAGGAGCCGGCCAAGCGCTTCAGCGACGGACGCAGCCTGCGCGCGGCTGTCGGCGGATCGCAGTACGACGACGATTCGCTGTCGTACGAGCTGGTGGAGATGCAGCAGCTGGTGGCGATTGGCCTGATCGTCATGGTCGTGTGTGGCGTGCTCGCGCTCAGCGCCGCGCTGCGTGGCGGAACGCTGCTGACCCAGCCGACGCTGATCTGGTTGTCGCCACCGCTGATGTCCTGCTGTATGGCTTCAAGTTCCGCGAGGCGCATCGGAAGGCCGTCGCCTTCGACATGCGTGACCGCGACTACGCGACCTCGCTGCGTCAGCTGGACGCACAGGCAGCATTGCGCTGAGACTGACGCTGTGGATGGTCGCGTAAAACTTCACGCGACCCATGTGCATGAGCCATGCGTGCGGCTGCACCGTGACTCACTGCCAGTTTGGTCCCAGCGACGGCCAGAGCGAACGCAGCGACATGCGTGCACCGCGCGTGACGTAGATCGACACTTGCCGCTCTTCAGGCACGCCGTCGGGATTACGGACGACGGCCGCCACTCGTACGCTGTCATACAGCTGCCGGAGCTGTGGCTCGATGTCAGACGACGAGCCGATCACCACGGCGATGTCGCCGCTAGCCGGCCCCGGTCCCCAGGCAAAGAAGTCACCGGCGGTGCTGCGTGGGTACGGGATCGCGCGCGAAACACCATGGAACGCGATCGCACCCGCCTCGCCATAGTTGCCGCCGATGACTGTCAGGTCAGCGCGATCGGACGCAGGCAACCGCCCGATCACGGCCGCGACGGAATCACTTAAGGCTGGCCAGCCAAGCATGTCGGCGTAGTCCTGCGGAAGCCGCATGGGTTCGCCCATGTTCGTGCGCTCGCGCAGGCCGAGCGCATCCATGTACGCCGGCATGCGCTGCGGCGAGAGCACTGGGATGCCGATCGGCCATGTCACGATGGCGAGGGCGAGCATCGGCGCGGCGGCGGCCACGGTAAGTACACGCCGCGCGCGCGCTGCCCGGATCATGCGCTCCAGGGCCAGCGCACCCGTCGCAATCAGCGCGGGGTACACCGGCGCCGCATAGTACGCCTTGCCGCGCAGCGCGAGCATCAGCAGCAGCATCATGATCGCGGCCAGCAGCGGCACACGATCTCGCGCGGTGCCTCGCACACCGGCCACCACGCCAGGCACCACGCACGCCAGCGCACCTGTCAGCAGCATGGGCTGTTCCAGAAGGAAGCCGAGGGCGGACACCTGCTCCAGCTGACCGGCGCGCAGCGCACGCATCTGCTGCAGGAACGGCCAGTGGTGCAGCATCTGTCCCCAGACGCTCGGCACCGCGAGCAGCGAGGCGACGATGACTGCGATCCACGGCCCGCGCGTTCGAAACTGCACGCGCAGCTCGGGGTGCAGCAGCGCGGTAGCCATCACGGCGAGGCCGATGAATGCAATCGAGAACTTCGTCAGCGCGCCAAGGCCGAGCGCGACACCGACGACGATCCACCACCGCGGCTCGCGTTCATGCGCGGCGAGCGTGAGTGCCGAGAGCGCGAGCGCCGCCCAGAGCTGGTCGAAGATCACCGGCTGCATCAGCAGCGAGGAGCGCACGAACACCGGCGCCGCCACCAGCGCCAGCCACGCGAAGAGCAGCGCGCGCCAGCCGCCACCGAGCCTCCGCACGAGCAGCAGCACGACGAGCGTAAGCAGCGCGCCGGCCGCCGCTGCCGGTAGTCGCGCCGCGAGCACGGATTCGCCAAGCGCGGCACGACCAGCCGCTGCCACCACCGCGATCAATGGCGGGAACTGCATGCGGAAGAGATCAAGATGATCCGCCATCGCGAAGTACAGGTACTCGTCGCGATGGATGCCCCACGCCGGATGTCGCGTAAGCAGCGGCAGCAGCAGCCTGCACAACACGAGCGCGCCGACCAGCATGGTCGACGCGCTCGTCGCAGTGTCAGGACGTTTGACCTGCGTGGGACACTCCGCGATTGTGCGCACGTGCGAAAAGTGCGATGTCGCACCGCCTCGCGCGAGCGCCGACTTACGCCGCCAGCACCGGATAATCGGTGTAGCCCTTTTCACCCGGCGTGTAGAACGTTGCGACATCCGGCGCGTTCAGCTCGGCGCCACTCTCCAGACGCGCCGCCAGATCGGGCGCCGCCAAAGCCAGGCGGCCGAAGGCGACCAGGTCCGCCGCACCACTCGATAGCAACGCGTCGGCTTGCGCGCGATCTAGTCCGCCCGAGGCGATGAATGTGCCGCCGAACGCAGCCTTCAGCTGCGCAGGCAATGCTTCAGGCAACGCTGGAGCGCCCATCGATGCATGGTTCACCAGATGCAGGTACACGACGCCGAGCTTGCCAAATGCCGCGGCG
>JACMPK010000026.1 GCA_014377535.1 Gemmatimonadaceae bacterium | reverse complement strand
TGCGCTCGCGCTCCTGCTGACGGTCTCGTGCACACTTGGCGCGCAGCAGCGCCCACCAACGACGGGCGCTCTGCCACCCGTCAGCCCCGAGGCGGTGGCGGGTGCCCCCGCGGCAGCCGGGGCACGCCGCGGGCCGCGTCCATATGTGCAGGTCATCACCGCCCGCGCCGTGACCGATGCCGGCATGATCACCGTGCACCGCGTGGACGACCGCTGGTTCTTCGAAGTCCCGGACTCGATTCTCCGTCGTGACCAGCTGCTCGTGAGCCGCATTGCCGGCATCCCGGCGGGCGTGGATGGATTCATCTCTGCGGGCACGAGCCTGAACGAGCGGCTGGTGCGGTTCGAGCGCGCCGGCGATCGCGTGATCCTGCGCGCGCTCGGCACCAGCGCCTATGCGGACGACTCGCTCGCGATCGCAGTCTCGGTGCGTGCAAACAACGTGGGCGCGGTGCTGGCGGCATTCCCGATCCAGGCGTTCGGCAAGGACAGCGCGTCATACGTGCTGGACGTGACGGAGTTCTTCTCCAGCGACACGCCGGCGCTTTCGGGCCTTTCGGCGGTGCAGCGTCGCACGTACCAGGTGCGTCGCTTCGACGCGGCACGCTCGTCACTGGATGGCATCAAGAGCTTCCCGATGAATGTCGAGGTGTCGCACACGCAGACGTTCGATGCAGGCGCACCGCCGTCTGATGCAGACGCCGCGACGATCACGCTCACGATGCGCCAGTCGCTGGTGCTGCTGCCGAAGGTGCCGATGCGTCCGCGCATTGCGGACGATCGTGTCGGCTTTTTCAGCGTCAATCGCATCAACTACGGACTGGACGAGCAGAAGGCCGCGACCGAGACGTTCATTCGCCGCTGGCGCCTGGAGCCGATGGATCCGGCGGCCTACGCACGCGGTGAACTGGTGGAGCCGGTGAAGCCGATCGTGTACTACCTGGATCCGGCCACGCCGGCCAGGTGGCGTCCGTACGTGCGCGCCGGCGTGAACGCGTGGGCGACAGTGTTCGAGCGTGCCGGCTTCCGGAATGCCGTGCAGGCCAAGGATGCACCATCGAAGGCCGAGGATCCGGACTGGGACGCGGAGGACATCCGGTACTCGGTCGTGCGGTGGACTGCATCGACGGTACGCAACGCCGTGGGCCCGAGCACGTCCGACCCGCGTACGGGTGAAATCATCGAGAGCGACATCACGTGGTACCACAACCACATGCGGTCGTACCGCAACCGGCTGATGATCGAGACGGGTGCGGCGAATCCGGCGGTACGCACGCTCGAGATTCCCGAGGAGGTGATGGGTGAGACGATGACGCAGGTGATCACGCACGAAGTGGGGCACGCGCTCGGCCTGCCCCACAACATGATCGCGTCGGCGTCGTTCCCGACCGATTCATTGCGTTCGCGCAGCTTCACGTCGAAGTACGGTGTGTCCGGCACGATCATGGATTACGCGCGACAGAACTACGTCGCACAGCCTGGCGACGGGCTGGCACCGAAGGACTTCATCCGGCGTCTCGGTCCGTTCGACGACTTCGTGATCGAGTGGGGCTACCGCGTGCTGAGTGCGGCCGCAACGCCGGCGGCCGAGCGCCCGCTGCTGGAGCGGATGCTGCGCCAGTCGACCGGGATGTTCGCGTATCGCTACCTGCCGCAGCAGCTCGTGGGCATCGACCCGCGTGCGCAGACCGAAGATCTCGGTGATGATCCCGTCACCGCGACGACGTATGCGCTCGCGAACCTGAAGCGCGTGGTACCGGAACTCGTGGCATGGACCTCACGCGCCGGCGAGGACTACGGCGACCTGGCCGAGATCCATGGCGAGCTGCTGGGCATGTGGTCCACGTACATGGGCCATGTGACGAACGTCGTCGGTGGCATGCGCGTGGATCAGAAGGTGTCGGACCAGCCGGGCGTGGTGTGGCAGGTACTACCCGTCGCGCGACAGCGCGCGGCACTGAAGTTTCTCGCCGCGCAGGCGTTCGATTCGCCGGAGTGGCTGGTGCCTGCGGCGGTGATCAGCCGCATCGGGCCGGCCGCCTCGGGCATGGGTGCACTGGCGACGAGGCAGGCCAACGTGCTGGCCTCGCTCACGCAGCCGGCACGCCTCGAGCGAATGGCGCAGGGGGCGTCGCTGCAGCCAGGTGTCGGGTACGACGTGAGCGGCTACATGGGCGAGCTGACGAGCGCAGTGGTCGGTGCCAGTGCGCCGGACGCGAATCGTCGCCTGCTGCATCGCGTGTATCTGGAGCGGTTGCAGGCGCTGATCGAACCGCCGGCGGCGCCTGCGGCAGCACCGGGTGGTGGTGGCGGTGGCGACAATGCACCGCAAGTCAACGTACGCCGGAGCGACATCTCGGCGTCGTCACGTGCGCAGTTGCGGAGCGTTGCCGCCACGGCGCGCGTACGCAGCGCGGTCGCCAGCGGCATACAAAAGGCGCATTGGCTGGACATCGCCGATCGGGCGCAGTTAGTCCTCGACCCGTCGCGCTGAACGCAGCGCACCTCGCCGCCATGCGCACCTGTATCGGTCGCATGGCGGCGAGGTGCGTCACGGAGTGACCCGCAGCGCGAGCGTACAGTGCGGTTGCGGGCGAAGGCGTGATCGTCGCAGCACCCGGACGGCTATGCGTGGATGTACTTCTCGAAAATGGTACTGAAGTCCCGGCGCGTGTGATCGTCACGCACGGCGTCATTCATGGCGTCGAGTATTGCACGGTAATGACTGACCACCGAGGCCGGATCCGTGACCCCGGTGTTGAGCTTCAGCATCGACCCGAGAACCGATGCTGCCGACATGGCGTGCACGCGGCCGATTTCGTCGCGCTTCTGCAGCTTGCCGATCGTGTGAAGGGCCTTGTACATGTCCTTCAGCGCCTCCAGATGACTCTTGCGCACGTCGATGTCGAAACGCTTCTCGCCGATCGTGAACTTGAGTTCAATGTCGAGGTCCACGGTGCCGGCGGTCTCGATCGAGACGTCGGTGATGGCGTGCTGCGCGTACTCGTAGCGGCGGATGACGCGCTTGGCGGAAATCGCGGACTCGCCGTCGACGTGGATGAGCGCCAGGTTCGTGAAGCAGTACTCGTCCTTCTTCGACTTGATCAGGAAATAGATCTTCTCCTGGTCCTCGTGAAAGAGGTAGTCGTCGGCATCGACCTTGTCGAAATCCTTCGATTCCATGATGACGCCGATGTCGCTCAGGCCAAAGGCCTCGGAAGCGAACTTCTTGAACATGCGAACTCCTGAAGGGTGAAGGTCGAGGCAGTTGCGGCCAACGGCCACGGCGAACTGTACCGAAGTCGCAGTCGCACCGCGAGCCGCGTCACGAAATCAGAACACCGTGTGCTCTCCGCGCTCCACGTCGGCGCCGGTCCGTGCGAGCATGGCGTAATACTCGAACAATGTCTCGGTGCCGGTTTCCGGTGTCGCGCCGGCGTCGTACTGCGTCGTGACGGGATCGAGCACGAGCATCGACTCGGTCGCGTAATAGCGACCGATGCGCGCGAACTCCGCCTTGTCGGCGAGTGGCGGGATGATGCGGCCAAGCGTGGCGAGGATGCCGATGATGACATCGAGCATCGCGACCGGCACCTGCCGGTACCTGGGCGTGCGCCCGAGCAGCGCAAAGAGTCGCTCGCCCTGCGCACGGGGCGTGATCGCGGGACCCGGGCCGCCGATGGGCAGGATGCGATCGTGTCGCGTGCGATCGTCGAGGCAGTCGGCGAGGAATGCCGCGAGATCCTCGTCGCTGATCGGCTTGCATGCGGTCAGCGTTCCGTCGGCGAAGAGCAGGAACGGCTTGCCACGGCGCACCCGTTCGACCTGTCCCGACAGCGACTTGAAGTAGGCTGTCGCGCGGACGATGGAGTACGTGACGCCGGACGCCATGAGCGCCTGCTCGAACGCCAGCTTCGCGTGCTGAAACGCAAGTCGCGGCTTCTGCACGCAGATGGCGGACAGCAGCACCATCTGTGTCACGCCGTGCTTTTGCGCCACGTGCAGGGCGTGCAGGTGTGCCTGGTGATCAATGGCCCACGCATCCTTCGGTGTGCCGGTGCGCGAGGCCATGCACGAGACGATGGCGTCGAACTGTTCGCCGCGGAAGCCATCGCGCGCGATCGAGGCGGGATCGGTGACATCACCGGTGCGGACGGTGGTGCCCGCCAGGTCACGTGTCGCGTCGCTGCGGATCGACGTCGCGCGCACGAAGCACACCACCTCATGCCCGCGCGCCACGAGTGCACGCACGGTCGCGCGGCCGATGGTGCCGGTCGCGCCGAGCATGAAGATCCGGCGCGGGTTGGATGACCGTACCACGGTCGGCCGTGACATCAACGGACGAGCGGGTGCGCCTGCATCACGCGCGCACCATGCGACGTTCGAGCACCGTCGCAACCGCGTCGGCGAAACGTGCGGGTGATGCAGCGTCGCAGCGGAAGTAAAGCGACGGCTCGATCATCTCGAGCTCCATCAGCGCGAGCGTGCCATTCGCGAGCCGCACAAGGTCCACGCGCGCCTGCAACGGCGTCGGCGTGATGGCCTGCACGACACGATCGGCGGTCACTCGCATCTCGTTCGTGATCTCGTGCGGCGTGATGTCGCCGCCGTGATCTTCCTGCACGCGGAAGTCGCCCGATTTGGGCACCTTGCGCACCGCGTGGCTGAGCGTGCCGCCGAAGTAGAACAGCGAGATCTCACCGTCGGTCAGCACCGACTGGACGAACGGCTGTGCGAGCCATGGTCGACCGTCGAAGGTGCGCTCGAGCGTCGCCAGTGTCGCCGCGTCGATGGGGGCACGCAGGCGGAACGTGTCCATGGCATTCGCGCTGACGACCGGCTTGACGACGATCTCGCTGCTGCCGAGGCGCGCGAAGAGCGCGGCGAAGTCACCTGCATCTGGCGCATCGCTCCAGACACTCGGCACGATGGGCACGCCACGCGCGGCGAGGTCGCGGAGATAGCGCTTGTCGAAGTTCCAGACGATCAGGTCGCGCGGATTCTCGAGTGTCGCACCGCTCGCCTCGATCACGGCGAGCCGCTCGAGAAACTCTGCGGGACGCAGGTGATAGTCCCACGTCGTGCGCACGATCACCAGGTCGAAGCGGTGCCAGTCCACATCGGACGCCGACCATGGAATCTCGACGGCGTGCAGGCCGCGGTGCACGAGTTCCTCCACCACCAGCGCATCGTCGATCACATAGCCCGTGCGGTCTTCGAGTGTCAGCAGTGCGATGTGCGCCATGCGACAATCGTAGCCGTCACGATGCAGTCCCTGAACCCCCTTCCTTTCTCCGCAGCGCACGCAGCCTGGCGTCGGCCACGGCGAGATCGATGCCTGGTGCGACGTCCGCGTCGCTCATGCCGAGGATTTCCATGGCGCGCGCCACGACCGGTGCGCCACCTGGTGCCAGCCGGCCGAACGCGATCTCGGCGCGGCGGCAGAGACGCTCCTCGTCGGCGATGCTGGTGTGACGGCGATTCACGCGCATGGCGGTGACGCGTGCGTGCACGCCTTCGTGCAGGATGGTGGCGGCGACCTGCGCGAGCGTGAATGTGGGATTCACGACGAAGGTCGTGTCGACGACCATCAGGCGCGTGTCGTGGAAGAATACGCCGCGATTCGGCCAGCGCTTCACCCAGATGGCGCTGACGTCGGAGCGAAGTCGCCGCAGGTTGTGCGGCATGCAGCGACCGATCAGCGCGAGGGCTTCGGTGAGCCGCGCCTCGAGCAGCGCGTTGTCGATGTCGGCGCGCTCGTTGCGGAACCAGACCTGCACCCCATTGATCACCCGACGGTCGGAGCGCGCGGCGTCGTAGCGGTCGCGGAGCGCCAGGGGCAGCAGGTCACGAAGCATGGTCGGAAGGTGACGGGTTATTCCTTGTCCGACCACCCCGTGTCGAGCAGGATCTTCCACTGGCCGTCGGCCTGCTTGCGCCAGAGCGTGAGATATCGTCCCCGCGAGATGGTGTCGGTGCGTGCACCGCTGCGTACCCAGGCTGACCGCCCGATGGTCACGCCCGTACGTCGATCCGAGTACGCGACGGCATCAGTTGGTTCCCAGGTCAGCAGGCGTGACTGGTCGGCGAACATCGGTTTGTCGTTGCCCGAGACAGGATCCACGCCGCGCAGGAGGAGCAGGCCGCCGACACCGGGCTTCGCGATGTCGGTGGCCATGCGCGCATTCCAGGCTGGTGCCCCGCTGTCGGCCACCGCCCGCGCGAAGGCGCGATCCGCGGCGAAGAGCTCGTCCTGCAACGGTCCGTCGTTGAAGGGCGTGGGTGCCAGTGCGACGGGCGGCGTGCATGCCGTCATGACGAGTGCGACGAGCAGGAGCGACGTTCGCATGCGGAGTCTCCCGATGGGCACGATGGTGATCGATCCGGCAAGGATATGCCGTGACACGACGCTCGTACCCCCGCAGGCACGAGATCGACCAGGCGGGCACGTCAGCGGAAATCATGGCTGCGCACATGCTCGGCGCCGAGCTGTGCGTCGAGCGGCACGAAGAGCCTGCCGCGCAGCGTCACCACATTCGATTCCACCTGCAGGGTGCCCCGCACGAGCAGCAGTGGCGAGGTGGAGATCTTCAGCGCGTCACGTTCGAAGCGCTGCGGCGTGACCACGACATTCACGATGCCGGTTTCGTCCTCGATGGAGAGGAAGACGAATCCCTTGGCCGTACCGGGACGCTGGCGGCAGATCACGAGGCCGGCGATTGCGACCTGCTCGGTGTCGCGCCCGTTGACCTGCAGGTCGCGCGCGGTGCGCACGCCGTTGGGCTGCAGCAACGGGCGCAGGTGTCGCATGGGATGCCCGTTCAGCGAGATGCCGGTGACGCGATAGTCGGCTTCGGTCAGCTCGGACATCGACATGCGCGGCAGCGATGCATCAGGCAGGATCACCGATGGCGCCAGCGGGCCCGCGTCGCCACGCACCGCGGCCAGTACTTCCCACAACGCGCGACGACGACGCGTGGCCAGTGGCTCATGCGCGAACATGTCATCGAACGCGCCTGACTCGGCGAGCAGCCGCAGCGCACGTCGGTCGAGCTTCGTGCGACGCACCACGTCGCCCACGTCACTGAACGGCCCTTCCGTGAGCGCTGCCTCGAGTTTGCCACGCGCCGCCGCGCCAAGTCCGCGCACGCTGCGCACGCCAAGCCGCACGGCCGGTGCCGCCGACTGCGGCGTGCGCAGCTCCAGCGTCGCGTCCCACGACGAGCGTGTGAGATCCACGGGCCGCACCTCCACGCCATGTCGCTTGCCATCCTCGATCAGCGTGCCTGGCGCATAGAACCCCATCGGCTGCGCGTTCAGCATCGCCGCCAGGAACTCGGCATGGTAGTAATGCCGCAGCCATGCCGAGGCGTAGACCAGCAGTGCGAAACTGGCGGCGTGGCTCTCGGGAAAGCCGTAGTCCGCGAAGGCGTTGATCTGCGCGAAGATGCGGTTCGCGACATCATCCTCGATGCCGTTGGCGCGCATGCCCGACAGCATCTTCTGCCGCAGTGCCTCCATGCGTTCGTGGCTGCGCTTGTGCCCCATTGCGCGTCGCAGCGTGTCGGCCTCACCGGCGGTGAAGCCCGCGCAGGCGATCGCGACCTGCATGCCCTGCTCCTGGAAGAGCGGCACACCCAGTGTGCGCTTGAGGATCGGTTCGAGCGACGGATGCGGGTAGACGACCTCCTCGGTGCCGGCGCGTCGTCGCAGGTACGGATGCACCATCGCGCCCTGGATGGGGCCCGGACGGATCAGCGCGACCTGCACGACGATGTCGTAGAAGCAGCGCGGCTTGAGGCGCGGCAGCGTGTTCATCTGCGCACGACTCTCGACCTGGAACACGCCGATGGTGTCGGCGGCGCAGAGGTCGTCGTACACCGCCTGGTCGCTGGTGTCGAGCAGCGCGAGGTCGATGGTCACGCCGCGCGTCTGTCGCACGTAGACCAGGCAATCCTGCAGCACGGTGAGGATACCGAGGCCCAGCAAATCGATCTTGACGAGGCTTGCCGCATCGAGATCGTCGCGTTCCCACTGGATCACCGTGCGTCCCGGCATGGAGGCCGGCTCGATGGGCACAACGGAGGAGAGCGGCTCGCGCGTGAGCACGAAGCCACCGACATGGATGGAGCGATGGCGTGGCAGCTGGTGCAGCCCGTCGACGATGTCCGCGAGTGCGCGCACGCGCGGATCAGCGGGGTCGAGATTGGCGCGCTGCAGGATGTCGACGGGTGGCGCCTTGCGTGGATCGGTGTGACGTGTGGGTTCGGCAGGGATGCGTGCGACGCGTGCGGCGACATCGTCGGTCGTGGGTTCGCGCGATGGATCGCAGCCGGCTGGTGTGTTGCGTGCCGCGCTGATGTCCAGGATGGCCGAGAGACGTTCGTTGCGCTCGAGTCGCTTGCGGAATTCGGGGCGTCCCGCGGTTCCGTCGCCTCCCATCCCATCAAAGCCATCCACATCGGCCGATGCGGTGCGAATGGCGGGACGCGTGACGGTGAGCGGTACGTTCGCTGCTGCATCGGCAGCGAAGGCCTTCTTCGCTGCATCCCGCTTGATGTGCGCGCGTTCGCCATCGGGCACGTCGGCGCGATGCACCGGACCACTCGCGCCGATGGTACCGGGTGTGGCTTCGACGAAGCTGCTCCGGCGCAGGTCGTCCGCGGTAGCGTTGCCGATACCCGCCCGCAGGGCGGCGGCGGTGCTGCGCGCGCTGAAGCGATCGCTCACGGCTGCCAGCGCATCGCCCTGTTCCACGGAAAAGCCAAGCACGCGCGCCGCGTCGCGCACCGCACTGCGGCCGCGATAGGTGATCTGCTCGCAGACCATCGCCGCATGTTCGCGTCCGTAGCGTTCGTACACGTACTGCAGCACGCGTTCACGTTCGCGATGTGCGAAGTCGATGTCGATGTCGGGTGGCTCGCGACGTTCCTCGCTGAGGAACCGCTCGAAGAGCAGGTTCATGCGCAGCGGGTCCACGGCCGTGATGCCCAGGCAGTAGCAGACCGCCGAGTTGGCGGCGGAGCCGCGGCCCTGGCAGAGAATGCCTTCGCGGCGCGAGAAGCGCACGATGTCCCACACGATCAG
Source organism: Gemmatimonadaceae bacterium (assembly GCA_014377535.1). Taxonomy (GTDB): domain Bacteria; phylum Gemmatimonadota; class Gemmatimonadetes; order Gemmatimonadales; family Gemmatimonadaceae; genus JACMLX01. Next base: position 16,027 of record JACMPK010000026.1, on the reverse strand, counting down.
GAAGTAGCCCGCCATGTCGAGCCGATGGATCATGCCCAGTTCATGCGCGAGCTGCTTCGCCTGCTGCGGCGTGCGGGTCGGGCCCCAGCGTTCGGTGGCGCCCATCTCGACGAGCTGCGCGAGGTAGTCGTCCTCGCTCACGCCCGGTGGCAACGGAAAGCGTGGCAGCGACGGCTTGAGCTGCGAGATGCGGAACTGGCATCGCTCGGCGATGGCCCGCGTGGCGCGGAGGCCGGTCTCGTGGCCCAGCCAGCGCTTGTGATGCAGCGCAGTGGACTTGAGGTACCACTCGCTGTTGGGACGGAGGCGCGTGCCCATGGCATCCAGTGGCCGTCCATGCCGGAGCGCGGTGAGTGCGTCGTGCGTGGCGCGCCCCTCGCGCGTCGCGTAGTGCACGTTGTTGGTCACCACCCACGGCACGCCAATGCGTCGCGCGACGGGAATGAGCTGCCGCACCAGCAGGTGCTCCTCGGGCAGCCGGTGATCCCAGACCTCGATTGCGAACGCGTCGTCGAAGATGTCGCGCATCGTGCCGGCCACGCGGTGCGCTTCTGCGGTGTTGCCGGCGGCGAGCGCCTGCGCGATGGCGCCGCGCGGGCACCCGCTGAGCGCGAACAGCCCTTCGCGGTATTCCGACAGCACCGAGAACGGCACCGAGGGCGATCCCCGTTCCGGCACATCCATGCGGCTGCGGGTGAGCAGCGTGCTGAGGTTGCCGTAGCCGGTGCGCGACATGGAGAGCAGCGTGAGATGTTGCAACGCGCCCTCGCTGTGCACGGTGACTTCCGCGCCGATGATGCCGGCGATGCCGACGGAATCGGCTGCCTGTGCAAAGCGCACGACACCACCGAGTTCATCATGATCGGTGAGCGCGATGGCGGTCTGTCCGGTGATGACGGCGCGCGCGACGAGTTCTTCCGGCGCCGATGCACCATCGAGCAGCGAGAAGGCGCTGTGACAGTGCAGCTCGACGTAATCGGCGGCGTTCATGCGCGACCCGCGCGACTATGTTCCAGTGCATGGACACCCCTGACACACCACCTCGCGACGTGTGGCGTCTCACGCCTGCGTCGCACGAGGCGCACGAGGCGCACCATGCGCACGAGGCGCACAAGGCCGAGATCCTGTCGGCGGCCGACACCATGTCCGGCGAGGAGCTGGACACGCTGCCGTACGGCATGATCCAGCTGGACGCGACGGGCCGCATCCTGAAGTACAACGCCGTCGAGAGCCGCCTCGCGCAGCTGCCGCAGGCGACCACGGTAGGTCGCAAGTTCTTCAGCGAGATCGCGCCCTGCACGAAGGTCCAGCAGTTCTACGGGCAGTTCAAGGACGGCGTGCTGCGCGAATCGCTGGACACCACGTTCTCTTTTCATTTCGCCTTCAAGCAGAACCCGCGCGACGTGACGGTGCGGTTGTTCTACAGCAAGCGGACGCGGAGTGTGTGGGTGATGATCTCGGACCGTGAAGGGAATCCGATCGGGTAGTTGTTCGCGGTAGTTGCAGTTCTGCAACAAGGCCGTTCCGCGGCTGTGTTGTGCTGCGTTGAAGCCGTGGCAGTTGCTGATACGACGATCAGTCATACCAGCCCTGCAGCACCCAGGCGTCGGATTCGTGATAGACGAGGAACGTGCCCGCTTCCCGCGTGCGCAGATACCAGTAGTCGCGCGCGAATGGTGTGCGCCACCAGGCGCCAGTGAGGCGTTCGGGGCCGATGCTGTCGTGCACGGTGAAGGTGTGCGACTGCCATACACCTGCGATGGGACGGTGCTCGGCGTCGCAGGTCATGCGCAGCGCCTGTGGTGTTTCCAGCAGGCGCAGCGCGGCGGGTGTGGCAGTGCGTTCGCCGGCGAAGAGTGACAGGCAGGCGCCAGCCTGCGCGATGGGTGCGGCGTCGTCATGACGCGTGGTGATGGCGTTCTGCTCGACGGCACTGTCGGCGGCCATCGCGGCATCGTCGCCATCCACCAGCTCGGCCCACGCCCCGGCATGCTCGGCGCGATGATCGTCGCGCAGCACGGGGCGCATCACGGTGCCGGGGCCCAGTGTGCTGCGCAGGCGTTCCAGTGCGGCCAGCGCCGCGCCCGGGTCGCGCCAGCCCGCATCCAGCATGTCGCCCTGCTCACCCGTCGCCGGCACGGTGTTGGTGAGCGTGACCGTGACGCCACAAATGGGTGCATCAAGCGCCCAATCCGACAGCAGCGCGCGGCATCGTTCGAAGAGCGGGGCGACGCGCGCCAGCGGATGCGCGGGACGCACCTCGCGCGTGATGGTCTCGGCGGGGGTGAGATCGTCCCGCTGCTGGCGGCCACCATCCAGGTGCAGCGTGATGGCCACGGCACCGGCGGCGAGGCCGTCGCGCACGAGGTCACGCACCAGCGTTTCGAGCGCGGCGCGCACCAGGAAGAGCGCTGGCTCCATGATGTCGCTCGATCCGCCCAGGTCTGCCGTGACACTGCGCTGCGCATCGAGGCGGGCAAGCACGGGGCGGCGTGGATCGTCGCCATGGGCCAGCCGCCAGGCGTTCAGCCCCGACTCGCCCCAGCGCCGCTCGATGTCGGCCACCGGCAACGCGGCAAATGCGCCGACCGTCCGGATGCCCAGCGCGTCGAGGGTCGCCACCAGTTCCTCGTTCAGCGGCAGGAAGGCGAGGGGCAGCGGGGCCAGGAACGCCGCATCGCCCCCTGAGGGCACGCAGACGGTGTTGGGCTGGCCGGACAGTGCCTTCTGCCAGGTGGCGGCCCTGGCGGCGGCGCAGGAGTCGGCAATGGCCACCCGCGCCTCGGGATGCCAGCGCTGCGCGATGGTGAGCAGGGTGCGGGCAAGGGTGCGCTCGCCGCCGATGGCCTCGAACCCCGTGGCCCCGACCCACCAGGTGCCATTGGCCGAACCGGCAGGCGACACATGCGGACTGGCCTGGATCAGCGCCGCGGTGGCGCGGGTGAGGGCGCCGGTGATGGCGATCTCGTCCCACGGCAGAATCTCGAGCCGGGTGCAGCGGGCGCGGGCCTCGGTCACGGTCATGCCGGCGCGCACCCGGGCCCGGCCGGCCGCTGCGGTCACTGCGCGGAGCCTGTTCCCCTCCGCAAGCGCGAGCAGGCGCTCGTCCCAGTGCGTCGCCCTGTCGTCAGGCTGCGGTGCCGCCGCCGGCTCCGCCAGCAGCCCCAGTCCCAACTGCCGCGGGCCCTGATTGGCGCGCCAGACGGCGCCGACCGGAAACCGGGGAATTCGGACACAGGCAACGCGCCAGAGGGACGACATGGGGCAGGCGACACGTTGAAGGGCGAAGGCGGATGCGGAGAAGGGGTGAGGGAAGGAGATTACCGAACAGATACCGAAGCACAAGGAAGGCGACAGTGCTGGCGGGATGCGCTGAATTGGTTGTCCGAGGGGGCGTCAGGCAGCATCGGAACAGCGCCCGGGTAGGGCGGCAAAGGCCGGGGCGCGAAGGGCGACAGCTTCGACGCCGGTCAGCCACGTCCGCTCATGTCCGAATGAACTGACGCTGACTACGCGTGCTCGTCGTGTCTTCTCATCAGGGCACCGTCACATCGAGCGCCGCCGTCTCGATGACGCCGCTCGTGCGTCGCACCTGCACGAACACGCGGTAGCTGCCGGCCGACGGGAACGCGACGGGGAAGCTGATGTCGCCCCTGGGTGCCGTCGCATGCATTGCGTGCATGTCGGCGGGCATCGACTCGGGCTGTGCGTCGCCATGCAGCGCGGTGTCGCCAGCCTCGCGGCGCTGCAGCCGGTCCTGCGCCGCCATGGAGCCGGTGCCCAGTGGATGCAGGTGCATGAACACGCGTCCATCGGTGCGCACCAGCATCGCGTGACCGGCCATACCGAGCCAGGGCACCACGGTCACCGGCGTGCCGTCGGCGCTGGTGATGCGGGCGCGGATCACCACGTCGTGGCCGGCGCGCGGCGCACTGTCGATGCTGATGGCGAAGCGCGCGCCCTCGGACACCGTCACCGGTGCGGCATTGACCGTCGGCACATCGGCGGCCCAGGCGTCGTCACCATCGACATTCGGCGGGGCATCACCAGCGGCCACGTTCACCGTGTCCACCAGCGTGCGGGTGTACCCGCTCTCGTGCACCACGTCGGCGTACAGCCAGTAGGTGCCAGCCGGCACGCCATGCAGCGGCGTGGTGAAGGTGCGTTCGTCGGTGCGCATGGGATGCAAGTGTGCAACCGGACCACGCGCGCCCGCGCCGACGAGGAACAGGTGCATCAGCTTGCCGTGATCGGGCATCAACGGCGTGGACGTCGAACCGCGCAACCGTTCACCGGGCTTTGCGAAGCGCCAGGTGCTGTCGGTGACATGCAGCGTCAACGTGCGCGCATTGCCGGCGGTGACGGTCGTCTCGACATCCAGCGCTCGATCGAGCGAGCGGCGGTAATTGCGTTCGACGGCGGTCCACCAGTTCCATCCGCCGAGCACGATGGTGGAGGTCAGCACGGCACCGATGGCGGCGGCGACGCGTGCGCGCCGAAGCCGCGGTCTGTCGGGCACAGCACCCGGTGGCAGCGTTGCGTCGCGCGATGCCGCGCCGATCACCGACACCAATCCAAGCATCAGGAATGCGCCCAGTGCAGCCAGCACCCAGCCAAGCCAGTCGGGCATGCCGAGTGTGGCCGTGGCGACGCTGGTGTAGGGGACGATGAAGGTGCCGTTGCCCGCCGGACCGCTGGCGGCGATGTGCAGCGCGTACGAACCGCTGCTCATGATCCAGACCTGCGTCTGGAACGTGCCCGGTTCGCCCGCGACTGCGACCGCCGGTTCCGCTGGTGGCGCGCCCTTGGTGCCGTAGCGCCAGAGTGCCGGCTGCAGCGTGACGGCGCTCGGCACCGCATTGGGTGTCGTCGTGCGGATCACCACGTCGACGAGGCCCGGGATCACGGCCGGCGGTCGCACCAGCACGCGCAATCCGTATGGACCCGCGCTGCCATCCTGCACCACCAGCGTGTTGCCCACATGCGCGCTGCCGCCCAGCCACACACCGGTGATCGCGAGCAGCGACGCGAGCCTGCGCCGCACGTTCATCGCTTCACCTCGCGCAGCCAACCGCCCCACCAGAGTCCCACGCGCGACGCGATGATCGCGGCGAGCACCGACTTGGTCAGCATGCCGACGAGCGTCACGACCGTACCACCCTCGTCAGTCCAGAATTCACGTGCACCGGTGAGCCATTCAGCAGGTGCGGAATACTGCGCAAAGCCACCGCCGAAGAACGGATGCCGGCCCATCTCGGTCGCCAGCAGGGATGCAAACGGCCACTGCACTGCGGCGAACGCCCCGATCCATGCAACGCCAAGCACCAGCGCGATCAACCACTCGTTGCGGCCCTGCATGCGACGCAACACCACGTCGATGGCGGCGGCCGGCACCACCAGCAGCAGCGGGAAGAACATCGGCACCATGTGCGTCACCTCGTGCCCGATGGGGCCAAGCTTCGGCGACGCCGCAAAGAGCGGGGAGATCCAGACCTGCGCGGCCATGATGACCATGTAGAAGGCCGCCGTGACCGTGGCCGGCCAGCGCAGCTTCGACGCGCGCGATGCCGCGACGAGGAACAGCGGGAAGACGGCGCCGGTCACGGTGTAGAACAGCGTGCGGTGCATGATCTGCACGTCGCTGTACTCGGTGATGGCGATCGCGGCAAGCGTCAGCAGCACGCCGCTGGCGAATGCGACCACGGTCGAGCGCGACGTGGAGTGGCCTTCCGTGTTCTGCGCCGACACCGCCATCACCTGTGCGCCGATCAGGATGCCCAGCAGTCCGCAGAGCAACACGACATGCGGCGGGCTGAGGATCTGCACGTCGAGTCCGTAGGCACCGTGCCACCAGTCGTCGAACGGTGCGGAGGTCAGCATTGCGAACGCGCCCCAGATACAGATCCAGCCGCCCATGGGACCGGTGAAGAACTTCCAGAGTCGCACGCCATCGGTGCGTCGTGCGCCGCCGGCGCCGAACGAGTTCGCGAGCACGCGCGCGCCGCACGACAGGCCAGCCAGCGTGCCGCCGAAGTAGATGGCCATGTGCGCCGGCGTCCAGAACGAGTCGCGACCGATGGTCATGTGCCACGAAATGTCCCAGATGAGCCCGACCAGGATGCTGGTGGCGCCCAGGACGACGGCGGTCAGATGGAGCGGAATGTCCCGCGCCGGTGCGACGGATCGCGACGCAGCGGGGGTCAGCAGCGAGGTGGCCATGGGCGGGGCGGGCTGGAGGGCGATGAGCAGCAGCCGAAACGTACGGCGGTTCACCGCTCCAGGTGACAGCGGCGTACGCGGGCGTCCCTGCAGTGGCGGCGCATGCGCGAGAACTCTGACCCCGTGCTCTGACCCCGTGCTCTGACCCCATGCTCTGACCTCATGCTCGGTCAGCCGTGCCGCGAGACCCGAGCGCGGCATGTTGCGCGTGCTCGGGTCTGGTAGATTGCCGGGTTCAGTCACATGCGGACTCAGGTCGAGCTGTCGCGGGCACCGATCGTCGCACCTCGCCGTTCTGGTCCATTCGTTCGATTCACACGTTCCGTGTTCCAGATGAATTCCGGTCTCATCGCCTTCGTCGGCATCGGTTTCCTGATCGGCTTCCGGCACGCCTTCGAGCCCGATCACCTCGCGGCCGTCAGCACGCTGGCGACGCGCGAACGTGGCTGGAAGTCCGCCTCCACACTCGGCATTGCCTGGGGTGCCGGACACACGGGCAGCGTCGCGATCGTGGCACTGATCATCACGGTGCTGGGCATCAAGGTGCCACCGCAGTTCTATGCGGTCTTCGAGCTGGGTGTTGCGGCCATGCTGATCGCGCTGGGCGTTTCCACGCTGGTGGCCGAGGCGCGCCGCCACCGACGCGTGCTGGGCGACGCGCACGCACACGCACACCATGCGCATGCAGCCCACGTGCACCCGGAGCAGATCCGCAACGCCCGTGGTGCCTTCGGCTTCGGCGTCGCACATGGGCTGGCAGGCAGCGGCGCCGTGATCGTGCTGCTGGTCGCCGCCGCGTCGTCGGTGCGCATGCAGTTCGCGTATCTCTTCGCGTTCGGCATCGGCACGGTCGGCGGCATGTGCCTGGTGACGTTGCTGGTGAGCGGCATGGCGGGCATGGCGGTCTCGCGCAGCAAGCACTGGGCGACCAGCATCCGCGTGCTGGCGGCGACGGCGAGCATGGTGGTCGGCGTGATGCTCGGCTGGTCGGTGCTCACGGGCTGAGCTTTGCGCGTGGTGGGACGTCGTCAACGCTTTTCACGCAGAGGAACGAAGGTGCAGAGGCTGCACGGCGTCGCGGCTTTGTGATCGTGTGAGATCGTCAACTCTTTTCACACGGAGTCGCAGAGCCGCGGAGGGTTCTGTGCCGCCTGCGAAGTTCGACGCCGCACGGGGCTGAAAAACAGCTGTGGGAACTGCGCTCGCGAGACGCTGTTCCCACAGCTGTTGTCGTTTGCTCCGCGTATTCGCGACTCCGTGTGAGGGGAGTTGACGACCTCTCACCCCACGCGGAGCCAGGAGAACGCTACGGCTTCGCGTTTTTCGTCGTGATCCGGATCACGCCATTCGCCGCGCGCGGATCGTTGTACTGAGCGGTCGCGGCTGCACCCTTGATCACATCCACGCTCACGATCTGGTCGGGCGAGAGGCTGGCGGCGGCGGCGGGGTCAGTGATGACACCATCGACGATCATGAGGCCCGTGAACACCGTGCGTGTCGTGCCGACACTGGCTGACGGTGCGCCGTTGATCACGATCGTGGAGTCGAGCCCGATTTTCCGACGCATGCTGCTCGGTGCATCGCCGGCCTTGCGCATCACGATGCGGACTTCGCCCGAGCCGTCCGACGTCTTGATGACGTTGATGCTCCCGATGCTGTCGGGTACAATCGCGTTGGCAATGATGGCGGTGGTCGGCTTGTCGTCCACGAAAAAGCGCATGTCGCTGGCAGTCACGAATGCCACGCGCCCGGCAGCCTGCGTGGCCGTCGACGCGGTCATGCGATCCATCTCGTCGGCGGTGGGCAGCTTCGCTTCGCAGGCGGCGAGTAGCGCCAGAGACGCCAGTCCGCCGGTGGACAGTGCACGGACGAGAGGGTACCGCAGGGGCTTCGAGGTCATGGCGACGAGTCTCCGTTCGAGATGGGAAGGACCACAGGAAAATGCGGGTAATGCAGCACCGAACCCGGTGCGGTGATCAGTGAGGTCGATCAGCAGCGTGCCGTAATCGCGGGCGCTGGCACCGCGGGCCAGCACGCGTCGGTCGCAATCCAGCTCCACGGCCAGGCGGAGCCGCGCCGCCATCCACCAGACGGCGGGATGCCACGGCACCAGGATCACCGCCAGCTGCGCGACGGCCAGCAGTAACGGGTCCTGCACGCGGACATGCTCCAGTTCATGCGCGACCACGAGCTGCTGCTCGCGCTCGTCGCGCGTCAGCAGCCATTGCGGCACCACGATCTCGGCGCTGGTCACGCCTACCACCGCCGGGCCGATGTCGCTCGCGATGCGCACCGTCGTGCCATGCATCACGGCCTGCGGCCATCGTGCCCGCAGCCGTCGATACCGCCAGTGCACGCCGGCAAAGGCGACGAGCAGCGTGACACTGGCTGCGGCCCACCCAAGCAGCAGCCAGATGCCGATCGATGCGGGCACCACACGATGCCAGCCGCTCCATATCGTCTGCACGCCGTCCGACAGCGCGGCGCCGGCGTCGATCCACGCGGCGCGCAGCATGTCGAACGCATCCGAGGGCACGACGGCGGTGATGCCGCTGCCGGTTGAGGTGGTCTCCCAGCTGCGAGGCACAGCCGAACCAACGGCGCGCGACGGCGCCATGATGCCGAGTGCGACCGTCATCACCAGGGCGCCGATCCAGGCCCAGCGCGTGGGACGACGCGCCACTTTCAACGCCGACTCCGCACCGAGCGCTGCCAGTGCCAGCAGACTGCCCAGCAGCGCGAGCTGCCCGATCCACCAGGTGATCACGGTGCCTCCCCGAGTCGCTGGGCCAGCAACCGACGCATACGCTCCAACTCGGGCCGGCTGAGCCGCTCGTCGGCCACGAAATGCGCGAACAGCTTTTCGGCCGACCCCTGGAAGATGGATTCGCGCACCCGTGCAAGCGCACTGTCACCGGCCTTCTCGGCTGCGACGAGTGCGCTGTAGCGGTACGCGCGCCCCTCCGCTTCATGCATGACGTACCCTTTCTCCTCGAGGGTCTGCAGCGCGGAAAGCACCGTCGTGTACGCCAGGGGTTCCTCGAGCGCATCCTTCACCTCGGCGACTGTTGCCGAGCCCATGCGCCAGAGAATGCTCATGACGGCGAGTTCCCGGGGCGGGAAGTACAGCGGATCATCCATTGGCAGCTCCTCTGTTACTGGTTTCTCCGTAGTATGAGGTGAGGTAGAAGTTTTGTCAACTGGTTTTTCCGTAGTTTGTGATTTTGTGGGCTTCAAGCTCTGATTCCATTGTCAGCGATGCCCGTATCGCGACTCCGCCGCCCGTCGGCCATGCGCGTTCCGGTCCACCCGACCGACCGCGCGCGCCACCGGATTCACGCCGGCCGTCATCGCACCGGCGCCGGCAGCCGTGGGCGGAGCAGGGGTGTGCCGCGCGACGCCACGGCGATCCGGCACCTCCGCATGACAGCCAAGCCGACGTGGCGACGTGATGACGTAGGGCAGCCGCATGGTGGCGGGAGGGCCGCCCTTGGCGACGGTGACGGCCAGCGCCATGGAAGGAGCCGCCGGCGGCGTCGCTTCGTCCAGCACCGCGGCCACGCCCTTGCCCACGAGTCGCATCTGTCGCTTCATGGAACCGGCATCGCGCCACCGTGTGGCCATCTGCGCCGCATCACTCGCCTCGACGCGAATGCCCAGCCGCACCGATGCGCCCACCGTCGGCGTGGCCTGCTCCGCATCGCAGGCCAGCAGGAACACCACCTGCCGGTCATGCGCCAAGCGAGTGAGGCGGAGGATCACGTTGCGCGGCAGCGAGGGCACGCCGTCCAGCACCACCATCGCATAGGCACCGGAGCGCAGCAGCACGTCGGCGCACCAGGGGGCCCTGGCGGGATCGGTGGGACGGATCACGGCCAGGCGGCTGGTCTCCAGGGCGGGGGGCGTGCCGCGGCGTGACGGGGCCGGCGTGGTGCCGATCGCCCCAGGTCCGCTGGCCGACGGGCTGGCCAGCCGCGCCCAGTCGGCGGGGGCCAGGGTGCGCTGCGCATCCACGATGGCCACCCAGCGTCCCGAGGCCAGGGTATGCGCCACCAGGGCCCGCAGCAGCGTCGTGCGCCCCTGTCCGCGCGGGGCCTGCAGCTCGGACAACCGTCCCCGCGGCAGGCCGCCACCCAGCAGCGTGTCCAGTGCCCCAAGCCCCGTGGGCAGTGACGGATCGTCGCGCGGGCGCTCCCGTTCCACCACCGTGTCGAGCGCGTGGCGCAGGGCTTCCAGTGCAACAGCGGGGGCAGGCATCGTCCGGTTCGTCCAGAAGGGGGACAGGGGAAAATACCGAACAGACACCGAAGATCAAGCAAGGCGACAGTCGTCATCCACTGTCGCGACGGTGCGCACCGTGACTGCCAGATGCACGAGGCGAGAGGCCACGTCGCGAAAGGCCAGCGTCTTGGTGACCAGGTGTGCGCAACAGTCGTGGCAATGACGTTCGAGGTGCCCGGCACCGCGAGCATTTCGCGGCGGCGGTGAAGTCGGCGGGCGGTACGGGCGGCGATTAACTTCGGGCACGCGATCGCCCGCCCGGTGCGGTCGGTCACCATGCGCCTCACCGACCGTTGATGACTGACATCTGGAACTGGGTCTCCGCGCGCGTGCGATTGCGCGTGTTCGGGGTTGCATCGTTGATCGCCTTCGCGATGTCGTATTACGTCGCGGTCACCGGGGACGTGCTGCGCACGACGGTGACGCCGCTGGGTATCGTCTCGTTGCAGCTGGCCGGGACGCCCGAGAATGCGCAGATCATGTACGCCGCGTGGGGACGGACGGGCATGGACGCGGCGCGCTTCAACATCACCATCGATTTTCTGTATCTCGTGAGCTACGGGATCGCTGTGTCCATCGGCTGTTCGCTGGCGTCGGGCTGGTGGGCGCGCCGGTCGGTGCGCATGGCCGCTCTTGGTCCGCTCGCGAGCATTCTCGTACTGGTCGCCGCCGCCTGCGACGCGGCCGAGAACCTGGTGATGCTGCAGGGCATGCAGGAGGTGGGCAATCCGCTCTGGCCGATGCTCGCGAAGCTCTTTGCATTCGTGAAGTTCGCGCTGCTGCCTCTGGGATTGCTGTACCTGATGACCGGTGCGTTCACGCGCATCGGGACGCGGAACCGTCCACAGCCCGTCGCTCCGCCGCAGTGACACACCAGCGGTGGGTGTGAGCGGGCCGTAGAATCCGCACATTGACCGCCGCCACATCACTTCCGCGCATCCGTCGAGCCATGTCTCTCGCCTCATCTCACGCTGCCCGGGGGCTGTTCGCCGGTCTCTGCGTCACCGGCGCCCTGCACGCCCAGTCGGCCACGCCGCGCGCCATGACGTTGCGCGACTGGTACCGCGTCACCACGGTCAGCCAGCCGGCTGTGAGCCCCAGTGGCAGGCATGTCGCATTCACGGTCACGACCGTGCGCGAAGCCGAGAACAAGCGGCACCAGGAAGTGTGGGTCGCGACCACGGATGGCGGAACGCCGCAGCGTTGGACGTCACCCGGTTACGAGAGCAGCGCGCCGCGCTGGTCGCCGGATGGCAGCTACCTGCTGTTCAATTCCACGCGGCCGCAGGGCAAGGGCAACACGTGGGTGATCCGCGTCGATGCGCCAGGTGGCGAGGCAATGCAGATGCCGTCGATGCCGTCGAGCGGCACGATGCCACGCGACGGAAAGTTTGCCGTGTGGGCCGAACCCGCGCCGATGGACACCACTCCGCTGCGGGATGCTTTCGCGAAGATGCCCGCGCTGGCACGTCCGCCGTTCGAGGCGATCACGATGCCTGCCGATCCGGCGAGATTCGATGGCCGTCATTTCACGGACATGAACTTCAAGTCCAACGCGACGGGGTTCGTCGCCAGCCGTCGCACGGCGCGCAACTGGCGACCGGCGCAGCTCTGGAGGCAGTCGGTCGGCGACACGGCCAAGGTGCAGGTCACGCGCGGGGTGTACTCGCATCGCAGCGCGGTGGTTTCGCCCGACGGGCAGACGGTGGCCTTCGTGGCCGATTCGCGCCTTCGCGCCGACAGTGTCGTGGACAGGGAACGTGATTCGCTGGGCACGCTGCCGTACGACAAGGTGCGTGACGAGGCAGAGCGCAACGAGACGGACATCTACGTGATGCCCGTGAGCGGCGGCACACCGCGCAAGGTCGCGGAGTGGATGGGTGGCGAGTCGGACCTGGAGTGGTCGCCAGACGGCAGGCGCGTGGCGTTCATCGGTCGTCCGGCGCGTGCGAAGTCGGCGCGCATTTATGTCGTCGATGTTGCGGGCGGCGTGCCGAAGAATCTGCTGGGCACATGGCAGTACGAGCCGGAGCAGATCGCATGGCTCTCGACCGGCGCGCTCCGCTTCACCGCGTCGATCGGCGGTCGCGCTGCAATCCTGGATGCGGACCTGAATGGCGGCGCACCGACGGAGCTGGTCGGCGGACGCCGTCGCGCGACGAACATGTCGGTGAACGATGCGGCGACGGTGATGGCCTACGTCTCCACGTCGATGACCAAGCCCACGGAACTGTTCCTGTCGGATGGCCGCGGTGCGAACGAGCGTCAGCTCACGCACTTCAACGATGCGCTGAACGCCGACGTGACGTGGAGCGATGCCGAACGGTTCACGTATCGCAGCGTGGGCAACCTGGAGATCGAAGGGTGGTTGATGAAGCCCTACGGCTACGTGGCCGGGAAGAAGTATCCCGTGGTGCTGTACATCCACGGTGGTCCGCACTCGCAGTACAACGAAGGGTGGTTCGACGAATTCCAGAACCTCGCGGCACAGGGCATGTTCGTGCTCTTCACGAACCCGCGCGGGTCGAGCGGCTACGGTGCCGACTTCACGTACAGCACGCGCGGTCGCTGGGGCATGGAGGATTACGATGACCTTATGAAGTCAGTCGACATCGTGGCGAAGCGCGCCGACATCGACAGCACGAAGATGGGTGCGAGCGGCGGCAGCTACGGCGGCTTCATGACCACTTGGATGGCCACGAAGACCAACCGCTTCGCCGCGATCCAGACCGATCGGACCATCACCGACTGGACCTACTGGTATGGCGCCAGCGATGCGCAGGGACTGACCGAGTACGAGTTCTTCGGCAAGCCGTGGGACAACCAGGCGCTGTACGATCGCCTGTCGCCGATCCGCTACGTGAACAAGGTGCGAACACCGATGCTGCTGGTGCAGAGCGAGGATGATTTCCGCACCGCGATGGGCAGCGCCGAGATCTGGTACGAGTCGCTGAAGAAGCGTGGCATTCCGGCGGAGTTCGTGCGGTATCCGCGATCCAATCACGACCTGTCACGCGCTGGCGAGCCGTGGCTGCTGGTGGATCGGCTGGGTCGCCTGCGGCAGTGGTTCGGCTACTGGCTGCAGGGTGAGAAGACGACGGCGCCGGTTGCCGCCCCGGTGGGTGCGGGGACGGGGCGCTAGGCTGGCCAACTATCGTTCAGCGATGCCGGACTCACTCAAGACACGCTGAATGAACAACATCGGTGAAGGACTGACCTTCTACGTGGTCTTCCTGTTCTCGACGACACTCCACGAGGCGGCCCATGCGTGGGCGGCCAAGCTGGGTGGTGACCTGACCGCATATCATGGCGGTCAGGTGTCGCTGGACCCGATACCGCACATCCGGCGCGAGCCGTTCGGCATGGTGGTGCTGCCGCTGCTGACGGCACTCACCATCGGCTTCCCGATCGGTTTCGCGAGTGCTCCCTACGATCCCGCCTGGGCGCAGCGCTATCCGAAGCGCTCGGCGTGGATGGCGCTCGCCGGACCGGGCGCGAACCTGCTGCTCATGCTGCTGGCCGGCATCGCGATCCGATTGGGCGACGCAGCCGGCATCTTCGCACCGCCGCGCAGCATCACCTTCGGTCACATCGTCGGCACCGTTGGCGGCAGTGGGCTGATGGAAGCGGTCGCATTCTTCCTCGGTACGATGTTTTCCATGAACCTGCTGCTGGCCGCGTTCAACCTGCTGCCATTTCCGCCGATGGATGGCAGCGCCGCGATTCCGCTGCTGGTCGGCGAGAAGAACGGGCGGGTGTGGCAGAACCTCATCTGGCGCACGCCGGCGTTGAACTTCGTGGGCTACTTCCTGGCCTGGCAGGTGTTTGGCTACATCTTCAGCCCATTGTTCAACGGGTCGCTGGCACTGCTCTATCCAGGCGTGACGTACGGCGCGTGAATGACCGGTGCGTCGTTCACTGGCACCACATCGTCGCCCGCCACGACGTAGACGCTGGTGAAGTCACGCGGTTCGATCACTGCACCACCCGTGAACTCACCGAACGCCGGCAGCAGTCCACCCTGCGCACCGAACGCGAAGCAGCGCAGCGTGAGTTTCTGTCGTCCGCGACCGCGCAGCTGCACGACGGGATGAATGTGTCCGGCGAGCACGTAGCCGCCATCGCAGGCTCCTGGATGATGACAGAGCGCGAACGGTCCCACCTGCAGCGGCGCATCGACACAGATGATGCCGAGCGATGCGGGCGGATCGCCGGCACCGTAATCGTGATTGCCGCGCACGAGCGTGATCGGCAGCGTCGAACGCGTGGCGCGCCACACCTCGAGCGTGCGCACAGTGGCGGGCACCATGCCGGCCCGCGCATGCAGCAGGTCGCCCAGCACGTACAGGTGCGCAGGGTTCGTGCGCGTCAGCAGCGCGTCCAGGTGCTCGACGCCTGATTGCGTGGTGCCGTGCGGCACCGGCACACCCTGCGCGCGGAACGCGGCGGCCTTGCCCCAGTGTACGTCGGCGACGATCAGCGCACGCAGTGAGGGAACGAAGATCGCGCGCTCCGGCAGCAGCTCCACATGTACGCCGGCGAGGATGATGGAGTGGGGCACAGTGGAAACATACCGATCGGGCGAACCAGCTTCCGCGCGCCGGGGCCGGGCGCGATCCTGCGCCGCATTCACCTGCGCGTCAGCATGCGCGGTGTGCCTGTGACAGGCCGCGATGCAGCATGGATCTTTCGTGGAAACGAGATGGACACCAGTGCCGTGCTGAGCCCGCGAGTGGAGAGGGCCACGGCCGACTCCCTCCGCGATGCGTTGATCAAGGCGATCGGCGACGACTACGAGGTGGTCCGCCTGATCGGTCGTGGCGACATGGGCGCCGTCTACCTCGCACGGGACCGCGCGCTGGAGCGGCTGGTGGCAATCAAGGTGCTGCCGCCGGGGTCCGCGACCGATGCCGGTGTGTTGGAGCAATTCCGACGCGAAGCCAGGATCGTCGCCAGCCTGCAGCATGTCGGCATCGTGCCGCTGTAGGCCTTCGGTGAACGCCGTGGCCTCGAATGGTTCGTGATGGGTTACGTGCGCGGCGAGTCGCTCGCGACACGACTCGATCGTGAGACGGTGCTGGACTCGGATACCGCGCGCACGTTGCTGTCGCAGGTGGCTGAGGCGGCCCGACGCGAGCAGCTCGAACGACTGGAAGCGGGGATCGTGCTGCACGAGGCGGAGTCGGGTGAGCCTTACACCGCCAGCACCGGATAATCGGTGTAGCCCTTTTCGCCAGGCGTGTAGAATGTCGCGACATCCGGCACGTTCAGTTCGGCGCCACTCTCCAGACGCACTGCAAGATCAGGCGTCGCCAACGCCAGACGGCCGAAGGCGACGAGGTCTGCCGCGCCACTCGACAGGAGCGCGTCGGCTTGCGCGCGATCCAGTCCGCCCGAGGCGATGAATGTGCCGCCGAACGCAGCCTTCAGCTGCGCAGGCAATGCTTCAGGCAACGCTGGAGCGCCCATCGATGCATGGTTCACCAGATGCAGGTACACGACGCCGAGCTTGCCAAATGCCGCGGCG
>JACMPK010000243.1 GCA_014377535.1 Gemmatimonadaceae bacterium | reverse complement strand
GACGCTGGCGCCACCTGCGAGGAATACGCGCGTCGTGGCGGTTGGGTTGGCCACGGCTCAGCGGCGCCGGGTGGCCGCGCAGCCCGGCGCGGCTCGCGTGAAATCGAGACGGGCGCCGACACCCGCGGTGCCGCGCACGAACAGCACTGACGTACCGGTGACGAGTCGAGCGCCGGCCGGCAGGCGCATCGTCACACCGGACCGCCGCACTGCAGTGAACGGCACAGCGGCGTCGATCGCAGTGCCCGAATCGGCGACGAATTCGAGCTGCGCCGCGCCGCGGGGCAGCGGCGGCGCGGCAAGGCAGAGCGTGCGCCCGGTATTCGTGAGGCGTGCCCTGACCACACCGCCGTCGGACGCGAGTCGCGCCCGAAGCGCGGTGGGCACGGCTCTCATCCGGCTGCCGCGGGCAGGCAGCACGCCGTGCACCGTGATCTGCTCGGGGATGCACACTTCGCGGCAGATGCCGTAGCGCATGGTCAGCGAGACCAGTCGCTCGGCACCAGCGCCGGTGACACGGCCATCGATGTCCAGATCCACGAGCCACGGCACGTCGCCTTCCAGAGTGTGCGTCGCACCCACACCCGTATGCGCAATCACGGGCACCGGCCAGGTCTCACGCGCCACGCGCACGCCGGCCGGCAGGTTCCAGCCCAGGCGTGTCGGCAGGCCCGTCTCGCCCGGGTTCCGCCACGACACATGCCACCCCGGATCGACATGCAGCGTGACGAGCAGCTGCGCAGTGCCCGCGCCGACAGCGACTGGATCGATCGACGCTCGCGCATGCGACACACCCACGCCGATGAACGGGCGTGGCTGTGCGTACAGCACACCCGCAAGCAGTAGCGCGAAGCACGACGCCATGACGCGTGACGGCGCCGCGCGACGCGCACCCGGGCCGCGCAATGTGATGATGTGCATGACGCTGTGCATGACGATGTGCGTGTCGGTGCGTCGGCTCACTTGAGGGCCTGCTCCACGAGCGCGCCGAACGCCGCCGACTCGAGCTTCGGCGCCAGTGACAAAATGCGCCCATCCTTTCCCACGAGGATCGTCGTCGGCAGCCATGCGACCTCGAGGCGCGCGATCGGTCCTTCGCCGTCGGGCCAGACTCCCGCCCACCCATGCATCCATGGCATGGGCTCGCGCCTGCGGAATCGGTCCGCGGTGGCCTTCTGCTCGTCGATCGACAGCGACACGATCTGCAACCCGCGCGCACCGAAGCGCTGCTGCAGCGCGCGCATCGCCGGCAACTCGACGATGCAGTCGGGGCACCAGGTCGCCCACACATCCAGCAGGTACACGCGACCCCGCAGCGACGTGTCGCTGATCGTCGCGCCGACGTCGGCCGATGCGACGCTGAACGCCGGCACCAGACGTCCCGGCTGCAGCACACGGTTGTACCCGGTGAGTCGCAGCAGCGGCAGCAGACGGGGATGCGAATACGACTGCCCCACGAATCGCGCGACGTACGACTGCGCCGACACCGTGTCCGACGGCATGAACAGCTCGGCCGCGCGCACATACAGGTCGAAGCGCGCCGTGGTGTCCGTGGCGGCGGCGAGGGTCGCATCAAATGCGCGTCGCACGAGTGCCGTCGCCTGCGGCGTGTCGATCCGTGACTGCCCCGCAGCGTGGCGCGCGGCCATCAGCAGCACGCGCCGGCGCATGATGTCATCCAGATCCCAGAGCGGCGCACCGGCGGTGAACTGCGCCACGACCAGCGCCCCGAGTGCGGGATGCACCTGGCACTCGGCATCGGCGCGCAGGAACCGTCGCACGAGCTGCAAGCCGGCCAGCAGCGTGCTGTCGCGCAGCGTTGCATCCGCGGGATCGATGGGTGTGGCCTGTGCCGCGATCAGGCAGCGCGTGCGCGGCTGGAACGACACGATGGAGTCGAGCTGCGCGACCACCGATGCGACGGGATGACCGTTGGAGACACGCAGTGACGACGCGCCGCCGAACGCCACGAGAGTCGAGTCGTAGATAAGATCGACGTTCTCCCCTGCCCTCCCGATCGCGAGCCCTTCGTACTCGCCGTCCTCGGCCAGCCGATAGGCATGCGCGCCCGCCGGCGGCAGATACAGGCGCGCCGTGAGGTCCACCACGCGATACGCCACCGTATCTCGCTTCGAGATCAGCACACCGCGGCGACGACCGCTGCTCGCCGGCGTCAGGAGCACGGCCGGTGGCATGTCGGGGCGCGGCTTCTGTGCGTCATTCTCGCTGGCGACGCCGATCAACGGACCTTTCGCGAGGCCGAGCGGCATGCCGGCCAGCGTGATGGCAAGTGTCAGCGCAGTGGGCGTGGTGACGGGAATCGCGCGCTCCATGCCGACGTAGCCTACGCCCGTGGCACGCATGCGGAACGGGCCGCTGCCGGCGATGGCGAGGCGGAACGATCCGTTGGCCGCGGCACGCACACGCACAACGCGGGTGGTCGCGCGCAGCGGAATCAGCGCGATGTCGGCGCGGACCGGGACGCGCGCGTCAGCACCGACGACGGTACCGGTGATCACCGTCGAATCAGCCGCTGCCTGCGCGGCAACTCGGGTAGTGTGCAGGGTCCCGGCGACCAGTCCTGCCGCGAGCATGCGTGCGGGGCGAGAGGCGTTCATGCACTGAAAGCTACGCCGCGGACGTACGAAGAGCCGCCTGCGCGGTGCAGGCGGGCCTTCATGGTCCGGCGTGATGAATGATCAGCGATCCACGAGCGTCACGAAGCGAAACGGTGCGCCGCCCACGTTGTTGTCGGCCGCGATGAACGTGCGCGCCGAATTCGCCGTCAGCGCCACGGACGCCAGATTCAACGCGACATTCGCCGCACGAAGGGCCGGTGCCGTCCCTGCCGGCACCACGCGCACCTGGTAGGTGCCTGCCGCCACAGACGGAAGGTACGCCGCACCGCGCACCGGCACGTTCGCCAGCGTCGCGGTGGCCAGCGCGAGGTCCGCACCGACGGCCGTCACGAAGATGTCCACGGGGCCGGCGGTCGGCGCGAGGTGCACCACGCGCACGCGCACCGCGCCGAATGCCGGCGCCGCGTTGGTGTCGGTCGTGATCAACGACGTAATCGCCGAGGCCCCCGTGCCGCCGGTCGCGTAGACGGTGTAGTCGACGCCAGTTGCAATCGTGAACGGGAACGTGGCCACCGTGGTCACCGTGTCGGCCGTACGCCGCAGCACCAGCGTGCGGCCGCCGATCAGCACCGGCGAGTAGATGGCCGTGGCCGGTGACGGCAACGACGACGGCGTGCTGCCGCCGTAGGTGAGATTGACGCCGAACGGCACCGACTCCAGGATCGCGTTGACGCGACCGCGCGTGGTGTCGGTGATGAGGTTCACCAGTCGCACGCGACCCTGCGCGCCGGGAATGAGCGGGTCCAACGCGTCCTTGGTGCCGCACCCCGCCAGGAGTGCGGCGGCGGCAAGCACGACGAGACTGAAACGATGCGCCACGCGCGGAACTCCGGCTGAAAGAGAGGTCATGTGAACGATCCTCACGTGAGCGGACAGCCGGTCGGATAACCGGTCGGCTCGGTGGGATCGGCCGGCACGTTGATATTTGCATTGCGGTCGCCATTGGCGTACGGCAGCCAGCAACGCTGTGCATCAGTCGGGGCGAGCGGCGCATTCACGGGACCACGCACTGCCGTGCGACGACGTGCATCCTCCCAGCGCAGGCCGGTGCCGAACAGCTCGAACCGGCGCTGCGTGTAGATCTCCGTCAGCAGGTCCGCCGCCGACAGTGCGCCGCCAAGTGCGGGCAGGCAGGCCTTCGGATCGTCGACGCCGCGTCCACCGGTGCAATCGGTGCGCACGGAATCCAGTACCGCCTGCGCCGCAGGCAGATTGCCCGTGTTCACCAGTGCCTCGGCCTTGATCAGCAGGGCCTCGTCGGGGAAGTAGATCGGCTGCGTGGTATTGGCGACCGCGAAGCGCGTGCTGAACGGATCCAGCAGCGCGCCGACGCGCCCTGACAGCGTCGTGGACGGAATCGCGAAGTACGCGAAACGCTGGTCCTGCGGCAGCATCGACAGGCGGTACTGACGGCGTGGTGCAACGCCGTTGGTGCCGCCGGTCACGTTGGACCAGGGGTTCACGCCCGGGGCCGGATACGAGACCGTGGACAGCGCGGCGGCACCCGAGCGTGCGACGAGATTCGCCGCTGCCAGCGCCGTCGCGTTGTCGCCCGCCAGGCGGGCATACCGCGCACGGTAGATCTGGATCAGGTTCGGCAGGTTGAGCCCGGGGGTCAGAATCGAGCTGGTGAAGAATCCACTGGCGGGCGTGCCGGCGAGCGACAGAGCCGCCGAGTCCAGCAGGCTGCGGATCGCCGGCAGCACTTCCGCTCGCGTCGCATACGTCGGCGCGGCGACGTTGTACGTGATCAGTGGCACGCGCTGGTACGACTGGATGGCCTCGCCGAGTGCTTCGGCCTTCATCGTGTATGCCAGCGCCTTCAGGCCGCTGCGTGTGCCGACATCGAACGACCCCGCAAGACGATCGGCGCCGGCGAGCAGTTCATCGGCCGTGCGGATCGTGCGATAAAGCGAGTTGAAGACATTGTCGGCGATGCCAGTGTTCGGCGGTACGAGGCCCTGCTCGGCGTCACTGATGGAGATGAGTGCCGCGCTCGTCGATGCCAATTCGTCGGTGACGAGGCCCGCCATGTAGGCGTAGTTGAAGTACGAGATCGCGAACCGGCCCTGCAGGCCGGTCGCGAGCGCGATCACGCCGTCGGGTGACGACGTGACCTGTCCCTCGGTGGGGTTGTTCGGGTTCTGCAGGTCCAGGCTGCAGGCGCCGAGTGTGGTGGCGGCGAGGGCCACCACGCATCGCTTGATCATGCGCATGGGGAGCGTCTCCGCTGATTAATAAGTGAACCGGGCACTGACGGACCACGTGCGCGGAATGGGGTAGGCGCCGAAGTCGATGCCGCGATCGGCAGCCGTCGTCTGCTGCGAGCCCAGTCCACCGGCATTGGTGCCGAATGCAGTGACTTCGGGATCGAAGCCGCTGTACTTCGTCCACACGGCGAGGTTGCGACCGGAGATCGTCAGGTCCACACCTTCGCGGAAGATCCGCTTCACTGGAGCCCAGTCCAGCGTGTAGCTGGCCGAGACCTCGCGGAGCTTCACGAAGCTGCCATCCTCGATCCAGTACTGGAAAATGCCCTGCGTGCGGCCGTTGAAGTTCGGCGGCAGCTTGCGTGGGTCGCCATACGGCAGCAGCTCGCGTTCGTACTCCTTGGAATTGCTGGCGACGCCCGCGTTCTGCGCGCGCGTGGACAGGTTCAGGATGTCGTTGCCGAAGCTTCCGTCGAACAGTGCGCGCAGACGCAGCTTCCGGCCGATCGTGAACTCGTTCAGGATGGAGCCGAGCCACGACGGGTTCGGATCACCGATGACGGCGTTCAGTGAGTCGTTGCAGGTGCCACCACCAAGTGCGCGACGTGCGGCCAGCGTGGCGCCCATGTCGGCCGCCTGGTTGCTGCGACGATAGCGACCCAGCGAGTCCAGCAGCAGCGCGCCAGTCGCGCAGTTGCGCGCCGCGTACGAGCCGTAGAATACGCCGACCGGTTCACCGGCGCGGATGCGATTCGGATACCCGCCAGCACTCTGGAAGTCCAGAATGTTCAGGCTCTCGACGTTGTTGCGATTTCTCGTGTACGTGATCGTCGATTCCCAGCGCAGGTTCCGGCGATCGATGTTGACCGTGCGTGCGAGCAGCTCGATACCCTTGTTGCTCATGGTGCCGATCGGGGCGAACTGGCGCGAGAAGCCGGTACTCGTGGGCAGCGGCTTGAAGAACAGCAGGTCGGACACGAGGCGATCGTAGTAGGTCGCCTCGAGACCGAGGCGGCCGCCGATGGCGCCGATCTCGGTGCCGACTTCCCACTCGCGCGCACGCTCGTTCTTCAGGTCGACGTTACCGAAGACCACGTCGTTCACGAAGCCCGGCCGGCCACCGAACGGCGAATTCGCATACGTCACGTACTGCGAGTAGGCATTGAGGGCGCCGGGCTGGCTGCCTGCCCAGCCCAGTGCGCTGCGGAGGCGCACACTGTTCAGCAGGCCGGGCTGATTCTCGGTCACGACATACGACGCCGAGAGCTTCGGGAAGGCCTGCCAGCGTTCGGCAGGTGCGAAGGTCGACGACGCGTCGAGGCGAATGGCAGCCGTCAAAAACAGCTTGTTCCACGCAGCGAGTTCCTGCTGCCCGAAGAAGCCGAGCGTGCGGAGTTGCGTGAGGCGCTGCGTGCCGAACGGCACCGAGCCCGCATTCACCAGTTCACCCACCGGGGCAAGACCGTTCGCGCCAGCCTGCGTGAGGTTGATGGTCTGCTGCGTGTAGTTCAAGCCACCGGTGCTCTTCCACTCGAACGTGGCGGCGGGATTCCAGGAGTACGATGCAATCAGGTCCTGGTTCATCACGCGCGTGTTCTGGTACACCGATTGTGACTGGCCCGTGGAGAGCGGGCCGGTGCCAAGCACTGCGGCGCGCGGAATGAACTGGCGCTGCTCGAAGGCAGCATTGTCGATACCAGCGGTGTAATCGACGAGCAGCTTCGGCACCGGCGTCCAGGTGAGCTTGGCGGAGCCGATGAAGCGGTTGATCGTCTGCGGATTGCGGATGCGTGCAATCGCCAGCAGCGGATTCGTGCCGAGTGCGGGCGGCAGCGGATAGATGCCGTTGACGGGGCGGAAGTCCGTCTGCGTCGGGGCAAAGAACAGCGACCCCATGATGCCGTAATCGTTCTGTTCACCGAACGCCTGAAACTGGTTCCGCGT
>JACMPK010000242.1 GCA_014377535.1 Gemmatimonadaceae bacterium | reverse complement strand
GCATCACGACGACGTCGTCGGCCACGAGCGCACAGCCTGCCGTCGCGCACGCGGTGGCCAGCGTGGATTTCCCCAGACCACGGGGTGCGAGGAACACGATCACGCCGTCCGGCGTGGCGACGGCGCTGGCATGCAGGCACCAGGCACCGTCGCGATGCAGCACGAAGGGGAGTACCACCCCGATCAGGTCCAGGACAACCGCCGCCCGGTCAACGTCGGGCGGCGCATCATGCCTGATCGTACAGCCATCATTTGACAGGGTGAAACGACCCGTGTCGGCGATGGTGATGTCATGCCCCGTACCATGTGCGGCCAGCGTAACGAGCGTACCCGTCGAATAACGGAACTGGCCAAGTTGCTCAGCGTCGGCGCGTACACTCAGGTCCGGCGCGGCGATGTCGTGCGTACGCAATGTCCAGAACGGACGATACCCGTCGCGCGGAACGAGGGCGAGTGGCAGCGAAGGCAGCGGGCGATCAGCAACCAGCGTGGCGCCGAAGACGCGAACAGGATCAGGCACACCAGCCGCGCCTGAGGCAGAGCGCATCAGGTCAGGAACGCGACCCGCCACCCGGCGGCGCTTCTCCAGGCACGCAATCGCACGAAGCCGCCGAACCGTTCAGCACATTCGTATTGAGCGCGAACGCACCGAGGTTCAAAGACACCTGCGTCAGCTCGCGAAAGGTGCCGTATCGCTCGAGGAGCGGGCGTTCATACGTATGAGCAGCGGACATCATGCGATTGAAGGTGTCGAGTCGCGGTTGCGGGTACAAGCCCTGCAGCAGGGACGCCAGTGTGGATACGCGTCAACTCAGCGAATCGTCACGCCGTCGAGCCTCGAGAACAGATTCCGCAACTCGCCCGGCTCGGCAATCGGTTCGCCATGCTGCGCCACCCATGCATGCGCCTGGAATCCACCCGGCCCGCGCCGGACGCCGATCTGCACCTCCGCATCCGGCAGCCCGCGTGTACGGACCAACTCCCTGATCGCCGCGGCGCGCACGAGACAGGCCGAGTCACCCGGTACCCAGCGCAGCACCCGATCCACGGCGGCAGCCCAGCGCAAACCGCACCGTTGCTCCGTCTCGGACAGGCGACCGGCAGCCATCACCTGCGCGGTGTGTTTCGGTAGCTCGCCGCAGCGCTCCACGAAGGCGCCGACTGGAGTGCGAGCCGACCGCCGCCTGGACTGAAAGACGGCGCGCAGTGCGATGGCGACGTCAGCTGCGGCGCGAGCCTTCCGCGCCAGGATCAACGTCGCAACACGCCGGCTTCAGGGTCAACGACCAACCCTTCGGCGGACAGGTCCGCCAGCAACTCGCGCACGTGGCAACTCACATCGCCAGCTGACGCGTCAGGCCAGCGCGTCAGCACCGCTGCCGTCAACGCCTCCTCACTCCCAGCACCCTCGGCGAGCGCATTCCAGATCAGCGTCCCGGTCTCGTTCAGTCCGAAGTACACCTCCGTCGACGAATGAAACAGCACGCTGCCGTCAGGGAGGGCGCGCGCGATCACGTCGGGGTGCGGTATGGGAAGGGGCATCACACCAGGGTCTCGGGGCGCATCATCAAGCCGTTGACGCGTGAATCCGCGCATGGAAACCAGTCAGTTGACGCGTCTCGATCGCGTCCAACACCCTGCGAGTTTGATTGCCACTGCAATGACCGGCGCGGCGGCTCGGCGTTCCTGAGAATGCCGCACGACCACCGATGCCGTTCACGGCGTACGCGGAGTTGGCGCGACCGCGACACCGGATACCGCCCTGCCGTCCTTCATCACGAAGCGCACGCGACTGACCGCCGCGATCTCGCGCGTCGGGTCGCCATCGACGGCCACGAGGTCTGCGATCATGTTCGGCGCGACCATGCCGAGCCGGTCGCCCATGTCCAGCACCTTTGCTGCCGTGGAGGTCGCGGAGACGAGCGCCTGTGTGGGCGTCATGCCGTAATCGACCATCAGTTCAAGCTCGCGCGCATTGCTGCCGTGCGCGAAGACACCGACGTCGCTGCCATTGGCGATCATGACGCCGGCCGCCATTGCCGCGCGCACGCTCGCGCGCTTGGCCACGATGCGTTCCGGCTCAACGCCGGTACCCTTCTTCCACCCACCGTACTGCAGCACCGCATCACCGGCGGCGACCGTCGGCACGAGATACACGCCACGCTCCTTCATCAGCCGGAATATCTCAGGCGTGCCGTCGTCGCCGTGGTCGATGGTCCTGACGCCCGCCATGATTGCGCGCCGCATGCCTTCCGGCGACGTGGCATGTGCGACGACATGCCGACCGCTCATCTCGGCGATCTCCACGGCCAGCGCCATCTCGGCCTGCGTGAAGGCCGGACGTGCCGTGCCGTTCGCACCCCACCGGTAGTCGGCGTAAATCTTGATCCAGTCGGCACCGCGGCGAATCTGGTCGCGCACCACGCGCGCGAGTTCCTCGGGACCGCCCGCTTCCTGCGCGCCCTGCGGCACATCGACTTCGGGAGCGAACCCGCTCGGCCCGTACGAACCGCGCATCACGATCGCACGCGTCGTGACGACGAGGCGTGGTCCTTCGATGATGCCCTGCTCCACCGCCTTTTTCAGTCCCACGTCCGCATCACCCGCACCCTCGGTGCCGAGGTCGCGCAGCGTGGTGAACCCTGCACGCAGCGTGCGCTGCATGTGCACCGTGGCTCGTGCCACGCGAAGCCCGAGTGATTCCTTCAGGACCTGATCGTTCCAGTTCGTCTCGTTGTACGGGTGCAGCAGCACGTGCGAGTGGAGATCGATCATGCCCGGCATCAGCGTCATGCCCGGCAGGTCTACGACCACCGCATCCGACGGCGCCTTCACCACAGCCGGCATGCCCACGGCGGTGATGCGGCCGTTCTGCACCAGCACCACGACGCCGCTCACCGGCGCGCTTCCGCTGCCGTCGAACACGCGTGCGGGTCGCAGCAACATTGCCGTCTGCGCGAACAGTGCGGTGGGCAGGGCGATGGTCAACAGCGCCGTCAGGGCGCGAAAAGATGCTCGGCGGATGTGTCGGGATGGCGTCATCGTGTGCAGAGAGTTGAGGGCTTGGCGCCCGAGGCGCTTGTCGTCGCGACGG
>JACMPK010000241.1 GCA_014377535.1 Gemmatimonadaceae bacterium | reverse complement strand
GATGAGTGGCACGCGTAACGGATAGAACGCGTCGAGCAGCGCGACCTGCGGCAGCCCCGCGGCGTGCCAGGTGCGATCGTTGCGCCAGTCGTCCACCGTGAGTGTGACGAACGGCAAGCACTCCGCCGTGAGCTCGAGGAAAAGCTCGACCATCGCCTCGGCGTTGCCAAGTGCGCGCGTCCCGACGAGGCCATCGCGCCGCAGGACCATGTACGTGTCCGTTGCATCACGAAAGCGACGCCACACCGAGACTTCGGGAACGGGTCCGCGGAAGAAGGCCACTCAGTTTTCCTCGACGTGCTGCACTGCGATGGCGAGCAGCTGATCATGCGTGTTGATCGCCGGGTCGACGAGCACCCGCTGCAGCAGATCGTGCAAGATCCGTCCCATCAACGGCCCCGGCTTCACCCCGATCGTCCGCAGCTCGTCCCCGCTCACCGCAAGGTCGCTTAAAGCGATCGGATCACGGAATGCGATACGCAGCATGCGTCGCGCGAGGCGTGCGACCTGCGGACCCGTGGGCGCCGCGACACCGCGGTCGCGCCGCGCCGCCCAGATGGCCGCGAACACGCGCAGCGTCGCCGGTACGCGCATCCGGCCGATGCTGGATGCGATGCGACGGAGCGCCGCCCCGTCAGGCACGTCATCGGCGGCGAGACGCTCCAGCTCCGGCCCGCCACTGATCCAGGAATCAGCGACGGCACCTGCGAACGCCACGTCGGTGTTCGATGCGCGGAGCGCCGTCAGTGCGGCGCGAGCCTCGCGACCACCCAGCGTGACGAAGGGCAGCGCGAGTCTCGTGACGAGCCGGAGCGCCGCCCGCTCCGGACGGCTGCTGGATGACGGCAGCGGCACATGGTCCACTGCCTCGAAGCACACCGGATTTACGGCCGAAAGACGTGGCACGAGCACCGCCAGCGCGCCCGAGGTGCGCCACTGCTCGAAGGCGCGCGACGGACAGCGCACCTGCTGCAGCGTCTTGGTCCACTCCTGCATCACACGCTCCACGGAGAGCCGCGTGAGCGACGGCGCGCTGTTCACGATCGCGCGCCACGTGTCGGCGTCGATCGCAAAGTCGAAGCGGGCGGCGAAGCGAATGGCCCGCAGCGCGCGCAGACGGTCCTCCGCCATGCGACGCGAGGCCTCGCCGACGGCGCGAACCCGTCGCGCCTCCAGGTCGGCACGCCCGCCGAACGGGTCGCGCAATTCCTGCCGCGATGGCGACCAGGCCATGGCATTGATCGTGAAGTCGCGACGCGCGAGATCCTCGTCCAGCGAGACGCCGAACGTGACCACGGCGTGCCGGCCATCGGTCTCGACATCGGCGCGGAAGGTCGTGACCTCGTGCAGGCGGCCGTCGCGACCGAACACGCCGATCGTGCCATGTTCGATACCGACGGGCACGGTCCGAGGGAAGAGTCGCTTGACCTCGGCCGGCGTGGCGGCAGTGGCCAGATCCCAGTCCACGTCGGCCCGCCCCAGCAGCGCATCGCGCACGGCACCCCCGACGCACCAGGTCTCGTGCCCGGCACCCTCGAGGCGATCGGCGATCTCACGCACGGCGTCCGGCGCCTTCACCACGATGTCATGCATGCGCGTTAGCGGCTGCCACGGTTGGACAGGAGCTGCCGACGCGGCGCATCGACGACCTGCGGCGCGGGCGCATGTGACGTGGCATGCGCAGAAGCTAACGGAACACGGGCGACTACCTTTCGTGCATGACGATCATTGACTTCGAACCACTGCTCGCCGCCTCCCGGGCGACGGACGCATTCCGAACCGATCTCGTCGCGTACGCCACGCGACAGCCTGCGGATCGCATCTCGACCTCGGGTGCGAGTCCTCGCGTGAAGGTGCTGCGCGCGATCGCGCAGCTGCTGCACGCCGAACCAGACCTGACGGTCGATCGCGTGCAGGTGCGCGGCGCGAGCGGCTGCGCTGACTTCATCGGCCAGATGCAGGTGACCGATGCGGACGGCGATGTGCAGACCTTCGACTTCGAGTGGAACTGCGAATGGAAAGCCCGCCAGCTCGGCTATCTGGATGGCTTCGGCTTTCCTGACCAGATTCGCGCGGCCAACGAGTTTGGTTGGCAATGCTTCGAGCGCTGGACGCGCGCGATTCCGGCAGCTCAGGCCGTCTGAGCCTCCGGCCGGCACCGTGTCAGGTGCCGGCAAACACGGCATGCAGCGCGTCGCCGTGCAGCGCTGCGCCAAGGGCCAGCATCAGGTCGATGCGCGCCTGCACCGGCCGCTGCGAGCCCGCGAAGATGGCGCCAAGCTCACCCAGCCGCCGACCGCCGCCCGGATACCCGTATGTCTGGCCGACGCGTCCGCGCCCCGTGCGGCTCGTGATCACGACCGGCGTGCCGGCGTCCCGCCATTTCGCGAGCGCGTCGGCCATCAACGGCGGCACATTGCCGCGCCCGAGCGCCGACACCACGAGCCCGCGCGCGGTCGGCAGCAGCGCATCGAGCAGCCGCGCATCGGCACCGGCCCACGCACCCACGATGTCTACCGGCGTCGCGAGCGACTCGGGCGACAACACGGCACGCTGCACCGACAACGCGCGCCGGAAGATGACCGCCTCGTCGTCCACTTCCGCGACGGGACCAAGCCCCGGACTCTCGAACGCGTCGAGCACATGCGTGTGCGCCTTCGTCACGTCCAGCGCAGAATACGCGCGACCGTTCATCACCAGCAGCACGCCATACGCGCGTGCCCCGGGATGTGCGGCCACGCGCACCGCATCAACGAGGTTCGACGGACCATCCCACCCCAGTTCACTCAGGTTGCGCATCGCACCGGTGAACACGATGGGCTTCGACGTGACCACCGAACGCGCAATGAGGTACGCGGTCTCCTCGATCGTGTCGGTGCCATGCGTGATCACGATGCCGTCCACGCCATCCTCGGCCACGAGTTCGAGCACGCGCGCGCGCAAGGCCCACATCCGGTCGACGTCCATGTGCGGACCGGGAAAGCGGCCCCAGTCCTCCACGCGCAGCTCGGCCACATCCTCGATGCCGCGTGCCGACGCGAGGATGTCACGCGCATCCAGCGCGGGGACCGCGCCGCCGGCCACAGCGTCGACACGCATCGAGATGGTGCCGCCGGTGAAGACCATCGCGATCATGTGCGCGGCACCCGCGTGATCGTCAGCCGCACAGCACACTGCCGCCGTTGATGTTCAGGATCTCGCCGGTGATGTGGCGCGCCAGCGGACTGGCGAGGAACACGATCGGTCCGCCGATGTCGGCCGGCGTCGCGATGCGGCCCAGCGGGATGTTGGCGGAGACACGCAATTTTTCGTCGCCGAACACGACGTCAGAGATGGCATCGGTGTCGACCCATCCCGGTGCCACGGCGTTGACCGTCACCTGGCGCGGTGCAAGCTCGATCGCGATCGACTTGGTCAGCGAGATCATCGCGCCCTTTGCGGCGGCGTAGTCCGAGTGAAAGGCCTCGCCACGCTGCCCGGCGGTGCTGGAGACGAAGATGATGCGACCACCATCGGTGACGCTGCGCGCCGCAGCGCGTGCGCACTGGAACATCGCCTCGTAGTTCTGCGCGGCAGTGTCGTGCCAGCGCGCATCGCTCATCGTCGCAATGGGCTCTGGCGTGGTGGGCCAGAAGCCGGCGTTGCAAACCATGATGTCGATCGCGCCGAAGGCCGCGGTGGTCGCGATGCAGAGCGCGTCAGCGCCGCCACGCTGCGAGAGATCGGCCGCGATGGCCGTGGCACGCACGCCGTGCGATACGCACGTCAGCGCCACCGATTCCGCCTCCGCCTTCCGCGAGCGGTAGCCGATGGCCACGTCGGCGCCGGCACGCGCAAACAGTATCGCGGCAGCAGCACCGATGCCGCGACTGCCACCAGTCACCAGCACATGTCGTCCCCGGAGGTCGATCACAGGGTCGCCTCGATCAGGTCGCAGATGGCATGTTCGATGTTCAGGTGCAGCTCCTGCGCACGGTCCGTGCGCTCGGTGGGGATGACGACGGAATGATCGGCGATCGTGAGCAGTGCACCACCGTCCCGTGCACTGAAGGCCAGCACTTTCACTCCCTTCACGTGCGCCGCCGCGGCAGCGAGCAGCACGTTCGGCGAGTTACCGCTGGTGGAGTGGATGATGAGCAGGTCACCAGGGCGGCAGAGCGCCTCCACCTGTCGCTCGAAGATGTGGTCGAAGCCGAAGTCGTTGCCGGCCGCGGTGATCAGCGAGGTGTCGGTGGTGAGGGCGATGGCAGGATATGCGGCACGATTGCGCGTGTAGCGCACGATATACTCCGTGGCCATGTGCTGTGCGTCGGCCGCACTGCCACCGTTGCCGCAGAAGAAGAGCGTGCCACCTGCGGCGACGGTCTCCTGAACCATCGATGCGGCGATGTCGAGCTGCGGCCCGATCGTCTCCGCCGTGCGCAGGGCAGTCGCCGCGAGTTCGCGCAATGCGTCCGTGATGTGTTCGAGCCGGGTCATGCGCCTCTCATTCGATTGATGTGTTGTGCAGCGGCGTGCCGCGCCGGCGGCCGAGCAGTTCACGCAGCCGTGCGAACATGCCGGTCTCCATGCGCACCGGCGGCACCGGCACGAGTTGCTGGTCGCTGAGCAGCGACCGCGGATTGATGGTCGTGAGCAGCTCGGACGCGTCCGGCGCGCCGATCTCGAGCAGCCAATCGTGCGCTGCCGAAAGCGGGCGCTGATCGCCATGATTATCGCTGGCGAGGATGTCGATGAGCCCCTCGGCCAGCATGCCTCGCGCGAGTTGCGATCGTCGCCCTTCACCAAGCAGGTACGCGGTGTCGGTCTGGATCAAGGCACCGGCTGCACGCCAGAGCCGGATCAGCTCGAGCGTCGCACCACCGTATCGCTCGGGATGCGCGACGACCGGCAGCACACCGCTCTGGCGCAGTCGCGCAAGTTCCAGCTCCGTGCCCGACGGCAGCACTCCATGGGGAAACTCCACCAGGATCGCGTTCGAGGCGCCGAGCCGAAGATCGGGGGACCGCAAGTCAATGCCGGGGCGATCGAGCATGATTTCCCAGCCGCGCTGCACGGTGAGCATCGGCGGCGCCAGCTCGCACAACTCGTTGTGAATCCGGCGATACCGCTCCAAGGGCACACGGTCCGCTTCGCTCGCCGCGAGGTGCGGCGTGCACACCACGCATGTGACCCCAGCGTCCATGAAGCGCGCGAGGACGCGCACCGACTGCTCCGCCGTACGCGAGCCGTCGTCCACACCCGGCAGCAGGTGCGTGTGGATGTCAATCATCCAGGCGCACCAACGGCATCAGTTTAGTTGGGCCGTGCATCCACCACGCCGGCGAATGCACGCATGGCTGCCGCCGCCTGCTCGTCAAGCGTGTCAGGGTGCGTCGCTGCCGCCTCGAAGGCGTAGGTCACCAGGGCGTCGGCCGTCAGCAGGTCCAGCGCGGCATCACGCTGCGTGGACCCGCTGCCGAGGATCGTGCGCAACAGCGACTCACCCGCGTGCAGCAACGCGGCCGCGACGGGCGCCGGCCGTGCATCGGCGTCCGTCGTGTTCAGGATCACATCCAGCCGCGCCCGGAGCGCCAGCGGCGGCTGCTCTGCATGCGCCGCGACCCATGCTCCCGCCGGTGTTGCCATCTGCGCCTCGTGATTGCTCGGGTGAGAGCCTGCGTGTCAGGCGGGGACGAGCGCCGTGACGGACTCGCCGACGGCCGCGAGCACCACCGCAATGGCGTCCACGCTGGGCAACCCGGCCTGCGCCATGTGTGGCTTGCCACCACCGCGACCACCACCAACTGCCGCGAGTGCCTTGATCAGCGCATCCGCACCGAGACCACGCGCCCGAATGTCATCGGTGACCGTGACGACCATGGCCGCCTTGCCATCCTCGAAACGCGTCGCGAGCACGCCGACACCACTGCCCAGCTTCTCGCGCATCACGTCGCCCAGCGCCAGCAGCGCCTTCATGTCGGGAATGCCGGTGACCTCACCGCTGGCGACCTTCATGCCCTGGATCGTCGCAGCGCCGGCGAGCAGGTCACTGAGCCCGCCACCACCGCCCTTCATTGCATCGGCCACGCGCTTCTCCAGCATCTTCCGCTCGTCGAGCAGCGACTGGACCTTCTTCGGTACGGCGTCCGCGGGTGACTTCAGCAACTCCGCCGATTCGAGCAGCAGCGCCTCGCGGGCACGGAAGTGCGCGAAGGCACCACGCGCCGTCAACGCCTCGACACGACGCACGCCGGCGGCAACCCCGGTCTCGTGCACGAACACAAAGACGCCGATCTCCGCGGTATTCCCCACATGCGTGCCACCGCACAGCTCCTTGGACAAGCTGCCAATGCCGACCACACGCACGGTGTCGCCGTACTTCTCGTTGAACAGTGCCGTCGCACCATCCGCGATCGCATCGGAGTGCGCCATGATCCGTGTCGCGACCGGCGTACCGCTCCAGATCGCACCATTCACGATCGTCTCGATCTCGG
Source organism: Gemmatimonadaceae bacterium (assembly GCA_014377535.1). Taxonomy (GTDB): domain Bacteria; phylum Gemmatimonadota; class Gemmatimonadetes; order Gemmatimonadales; family Gemmatimonadaceae; genus JACMLX01. The sequence continues at coordinate 4,028 of JACMPK010000241.1, read as the reverse complement.
CGCGCTGCACGGGGGTCACCGGACCATGATGCGTGAAGTCGAAGCGCAGACGATCCGCACTCACCAGCGAACCTGCCTGGTGCACATGATCGCCAAGCACCTGGCGCAGCGCGGCGTGCAGCAGGTGCGTGGCCGTGTGATTTCGCTCGATGTCGCGACGCACGGCTGCCGGTACGGTCGCGCGCACGGACCCAAACGAGACGTGCCCCGTCGCAGTCCCGATCACGGCGGTTCGTCCGTCGACCTTCTTGACGTCATCCACCACGAGCGACCAGCCTTCGCCGGTGATGTGCCCGCCGTCGGAGACCTGGCCGCCGGATTCCGCGTAGAACGGGGTATCGCGCAGGATCAGCGCCGTGCGCCCATCGTCGAGTGCACGGATTGCGGCGACGTCGGTCGTTGCCTCCATGTGCTCGTAGCCCACGAACTGCGCCTGCGCCAGCGTGGCGGGCTCGGTCTGCCACGCTGAGAAATCCGCGAGCACATCCACGCTCACACCAAGTTTACGGCTCTTGCGATCCTCCTGCGACTGCGAGCGCTGCACCTGCAACGCCGCCTCGAAGCCGGCGATGTCCACGAGATATCCGCGCTCGCGTGCCATCAGCTCCGTGAGGTCGATCGGGAAGCCGTAGGTGTCATACAACGTGAAGACGTCCTGCCCGCTGACCGTGCCGCGGATGGTGCTGGACCCTTGCGTGCTGCTGAGCGGCGCGAGTTCCTCGAAGCGGCTCATGCCGGCATCGATCGTGGCCAGGAAACGCACTTCTTCGGCGCGCGTGGTGTCGATGATGTGCTTCGCGCGTGCACGCAACTCGGGAAAGTCGTCGCCCATGGTGTCGATCACGGCTTGCACGACATGCACGAGCGTGGGCTCGCGACGGCCCAGCAGCCACGCATGACGTACGCCGCGTCGCAGGATGCGACGCAGCACATAGCCGCGTCCGTCGTTCGCCGGAAACACACCATCGGCGAGGAGGAACGCGGTCGCGCGTGCGTGATCGGCGAGTACGCGGAAGCTGGCCGGGTCGATCGACGTGCCGTGCGCATTGTGTGCAGTACCGACACCAGCGCCCGGCCGGTACGGGTACGAAATGCCGACCGCCAATTCCACGGCCGCGATCAGTGGCGCAAAGAGATCGGCGTGAAAGTTGTTGCTCACGCCCTGCATCACCGCGGCGATGCGTTCCAGTCCCGCGCCGGTATCGACGCTCGGCGCGGGCAGCGGCAGCATCGCGCCGTCGGCCTGACGGTCGAACTGCATGAAGACGAGGTTCCAGATCTCGAGGAACCGTCCGGCTTCCGCGCCTTCGACGAACGCATCGAGCGAGAAATCCGTCAGGTCCGTGCGCGTCCACTCACCGGAGGCATCGGACGGGAACGCCCAGTCCTTCGCCATGTGCGCGAGGTCGACGTAGATCTCGGTGCACGGGCCGCAGGGACCGGTGTCGGCCATCTGCCAGAAGTTGTCACGCGCGCCGAGTCCGTAGATGCGGTTCTCAGGCACGTTCGCCACGTCCTTCCAGAGCTGCCGCGCTTCGTCGTCTTCGTGATAGACGGTGACGCGCAGGTGTTCCTTCGGAATCTTCAATTCTTCGGTGATGAACTCCCACGCGAAGCGGATCGCATCGCGCTTGAAGTAGTCACCGAACGAGAAATTACCGAGCATCTCGAAGAAGGTGTGATGCCGCGCCGTGTGCCCGACCTGCTCAAGGTCGTTGTGCTTGCCACCTGCACGGACGCACTTCTGCGACGTCGTCGCGCGCGCGCCGAACGGACTCTCCTCGAGGCCGAGGAAGACTCGCTTGAACTGGACCATGCCGGCGTTCGTGAACAGCAGGGTCGGATCATCGCCGGGGACCAGCGACGATGACGGGCGGATGACGTGGTGCTGGCGCTCGAAGTAGGCCAGGAATCGGGAGCGGATCTCAGACGCGAGCATAGTCGCGAAATATAGGCGGCATCGGCGATTCCGGCGAAACGAGTCGTACTGCCGCTGACGCCGCACGGTGACAGACGCCACGATCGGCGTCGATCATCGCGCGCGTCTACTCGTCGTAGTCGGTGTCGTCGTCGGCGCCTGAACCAGCTGCGCCGTCGACATGTGCGCTGCCCGCACGGCCCCAGGCAGCCAGCGCGCGCTTCACCGCCGCGAAGACCAGGTCGGACGCAAACCCGCGTCGCAGCAGGAATCCCGTGAGCCGCCGCTGGGCCGTCTGCCGATCGTAGCTTCGCAGCTGCCCCGCGCGCTTCTGCGCCACTTCCTCGCACCGTACCGCGTCATCGATCAACTCCGACTCGACGACCGAAGTCACGGCCGCATCCGCCACATCGCCTGCGACGCCTCGCTGCCGCAGGCGGCGCTTCACTGCCCCGGTACTCCGCTTCGCGTTGCGCAACTGTGCCGCAGCTTCCGCGAGCGCAAACTCCTCGTCGTTCAACAGCCCGACGGAATCCAGTCGGCCGAGCGCATCGGCAATGACGGAGGTGTCCATCTCGCGGCGCCGGAGACGCATCTCGAGATCACGCCGGCTCCGTCGCGATGTCGACAGCATGCGCAATGCGGCATCCTGTGCGGTGACCACGCGCGCCTCGCGCAGCAGCGCGGCCCAGCTGACGGTGTCGAGCACCATGCCCGGCTGCACGTTGAAGGCGCGCACTCCACTGGAGCCGATGACGATCGTGACCGACTCGCCATCCGCCTGGCAGCGAACGCGCACGCGTCCGTTCACGCGCGGATCTTCCGCGACATTCATGACGCGAATCGGCGGAACGAGGACAAGGACTTCCTTCGGTCCACGCCGCGCGCGACCCGCACCGCGAGGCGCGCGCGGCGTGCCCTGGCGCGACGAAGGGGCAGCGTCGGAGGTCGCGGAGTTCCGGGCCCCGCGCCGCTTCGACTCCACCCCTTCGTGTTGTGACGCGTCAGACAGTCGCATCACACCGCCGCGGCACGCTCGTGATGACGTACACGCGCGCCATGCTATTCCTCGCCGTCAACATCCGGCTGAGCCACCGGCTGCTCGACCATCTTCATGCCCAGCACGCCCTTCACCAGCTCCTCGAGCTCACCGAGCATCTCGACATTGTCCTTGAGGAACATCTTCGCGTTCTCGCGGCCCTGACCGATGCGCTGTCCCTTGTAGCTGTACCAGGAACCAGCCTTCTCGATGATGTTGCTTTCCGCGGCGATGTCGAGCACGAGCGAGGCGTGGCTGATGCCCTCTGCGTACATGATATCGAACTCCGCCTGCCTGAACGGCGGCGCCACCTTGTTCTTCACGACCTTCACGCGCACGTGCGAGCCGACCACGTCTTCCTTGTCCTTGACCGGGCCGATGCGACGGATGTCGAGGCGCAGCGAGGCATAGAACTTGAGCGCCTTGCCTCCGGTCGTCGTCTCGGGGCTGCCGAACATCACGCCGATCTTCTCGCGAAGCTGATTGATGAAGATCACCGATGTGTTCGAGCGGGCGATGGCACCGGTCAGCTTGCGCAGCGCCTGGCTCATGAGGCGAGCCTGCAGGCCGACGAAGCTGTCACCCATGTCGCCCTCGATTTCCGCCTTCGGCACCAGCGCCGCCACGGAGTCGATCACGATCACGTCCACCGCACCGCTGCGCACCAGGATTTCGCAGATCTCGAGCGCCTGTTCGCCGGTGTCCGGCTGGCTGATCAGCAGATTATCGATATCGACACCGAGCTTGCGGGCGTACTCGGTATCCAGCGCATGTTCGGCGTCGATGAAGGCGGCCACGCCGCCGGTCTTCTGCGCATTCGCGACCACATGCAGGCAGAGCGTCGTCTTGCCGCTCGATTCCGGGCCGTAGATCTCCGTCACGCGACCGCGCGGCACGCCGCCGATACCGATCGCCGCATCGAGGTTGATCGCCCCCGTCGGAATCGCATCGACCTTCACGCGCGTATCCATACCGAGCCGCATGATGGAACCCTTCCCGCAGTTCTTCTCGATCTGCGCGACCGCCAGCGCCAGCGCCTTCTTCTTGTTGTCGTCTGAAATCGCCATCGAT